>JAKSMS010000021.1 GCA_024400415.1 Bacteroidales bacterium
TTTAATTAAAATATTAATAATCAAATTGTTGAACTAAAAAGTTCCGAAGTATTGTGTGTTGGATATTTCAATTATTAAGATATGTTGAAAGATTTGTTTTTGGTGTTTGTGGGCGGTGGATTTGGCAGCGTGTGCAGGTATGCGCTGTCGGTGTGGCTGAAGCCTTTGGTTCATCATGGATTTCCAGTTCATACGTTTTCGGCCAATGTGCTGGGATGCTTGCTGATAGGGCTGCTGATGGGCTTGCTGGCCAAGCATCCTGGGCAGTCGTGGCAGATGCTGCTGGTGACGGGCCTGTGTGGCGGCTTCACTACTTTCAGCACTTTCTCGTCGGAATGCTTTGCGCTCTTTCGTGGCGGCGATGTGCTGATGGGGTTGGCTTATGCCGTTTCGTCGCTGGCTGTCTGCCTGATTATGGTGGCTGCTGGATTCTGGCTGGCATCAATCAAATAGATGTTGCTATAAAATGTCTGGTGTATGGACTGATTCTACGGCACGTCTTATATTAAAACTTCTATATTGCTATGTTTTAAATGTTGCTGTCGTTCAGTGCGATGTGCTTTGATTATTGCATAGATTGTTTAATTATATTCTTGGTGCTTGGTGTTGATGCTCTGAATTGCTTTTTGCTGCGTTGATTCTTGATGTAGAATAAGCGGCGGCAGCTGGGCGTGATAGGGGAGTGGTGCGGCCTCTTTTGTGGGCAGGATTTGAGATTTTTTTTGCCATACCATTTTTTTTTGTTATCTTTGTGGTCGCGTTGTGTGCGCCATTGTGCGTGCAAAACATTGCTTTATATATACATAAATAAAAAGTGCAAAACCAAATTAATTGAAAATATCATGAATTACGACCTTATTGTCATTGGAAGTGGCCCTGGTGGCTACGTTGCAGCCTGCAAGGGTGCTCAGATGGGTATGAAGACTGCTGTTGTTGAACGCGAGAATCTCGGCGGAATCTGCCTTAACTGGGGATGTATCCCAACCAAAGCGCTGCTGAAGAGCGCACAGGTGTTTAACTATGTGAACCATGCTGCCAACTACGGCGTTACTGCTCAGCCTGTTGAGGCCGACATCACCGCTATGGTGCAGCGCAGCCGCGGCGTAGCCGAGACTATGAGCAAGGGCGTTCAGTTCCTGCTGAAGAAGAACAACGTGGACGTGATTATGGGTACCGCAAAGGTGCTTCCTGAGCATAAGGTGGCTGTTACCGACGCTGAGGGCAATGAGACCATCTACGAGGCTCCTCATATCATTCTGGCTACCGGAAGCCGCAGCCGCGTGATGCCTAGCATGCCTCAGGACGGCAAGCACATCATCGGCTACCGCGAGGCGCTGACCCTGCCATTCAAGCCTAAGAAGATGGTGGTTTGCGGCAGCGGCGCTATCGGAAGCGAGTTTGCCTTCTTCTACCAGAGCATCGGAGTAGAGGTTACCCTCGTTGAGTTTATGCCTCAGATCCTGCCTAACGAGGACGAGGACACTGCTGCTCAGATCAGCCGCAGCTTCCGCAAGATGGGCATGAAGGTGATGGCCAGCTCAAGTGTTGAGAAGGTGGACATCGACGGCGACATCTGCCACGTGACCATCAAGGACTGCAAGAAGGACAAGGAAATAGTGGTGGACTGCGACGTGGTGCTGAGCGCTGTAGGCGTGGTGACCAACCTTGAGGGCCTCGGCCTTGAAGAGGTGGGCATCCAGAGCGAGCGCGGCCGTATCCTCGTGGACAAGTACTACCAGACCAATGTACCAGGCTATTATGCTATTGGCGATATCGTTCCAGGTGCTGCATTGGCACACGTGGCTAGCGCAGAGGCTATCTGCTGCGTAGAGCATATCGGCGGCGAAGAGCCTAAGCTGGTGAACTACAACAACATTCCTGGCTGCACCTTCGTTACTCCCGAGGTGGCTAGCGTGGGCATGACCGAGAAGAAGGCTGTAGAGGCCGGCAAGGAGATACTTGTTGGCAAGTTCTTCTTCAAGGCTAGCGGCAAGGCTACTGCTGCCGGCAACACTGACGGATTCATCAAGATGATCATCGACAAGAATACCGACGAGATACTTGGCGCCCACATGTGCGGCGACAACGTGACCGACATGATTGCCGAGATCGTGGCTGCCCGCGAGAACGGACTCACTGCCAAGCAGGTGGCTGGCGCCATCCATCCTCACCCAACTATGAGCGAGGCTGTAATGGAGGCTATTGAGGCCGCTTATGGCAAGGCCATCCACGGCTAGGATATTGCCGGACTGAAATACCAGGGGCGGCTGTTGCCTGCCGCCCCTTTACTACTCAAAGAACTGAGGCGGATCTGCCTGTTCCGCCTAATAAACAGAAAAAAAACTAGCAAGAAATGTTCAAAGGTATCTTCATGTACAAGATCCAGGAGGTGGCCCCCAAGGTGAGGGTAAAAGTGCCTCAGTATATTACCTATTCGGATTTCGGCATCAGAGAATATGATGCCCGTCACCATAGGCATCATCATCATGCGATAAGCGAGGGCCTGGCCACTAAGAAGCAGCGCGGCCGCTTTATCTGCACGGGAGTGCCGGGAACTGGATTCTTTGAGCGCATCACGGAGAGCGATACCTATGAGCAGATGGTGAACAAGTATTCGCGCCTCAAGCAGCCCAGCTTCTTCAAGCATCTGTTCGGCAAGGAATTCTCGTTTGACGACGAGATGGCAAAAGTGAACACGGCGATGCGTAGCGCCGAAGACCCTATCAAGCGCATGATTCTGGAGTCATACGGCAACTGTATCAATGTGGCTTCGCAGGCGGAGGAGCACGAGCGCGTGGTGATAGCCTTGAAACAGAGGATGCACCATGGCCAGAACAAGCTGCTCAGTTCGACCACCAACCATTACCGCAACATTATTACCCAGCTGGAATCGGAGATGAACGTATGCCAGCTGAAGCCTACAGACTTTGCGCAGGACGAATTGCTGGAGAGCTACAAGGAATTCTGTAATGTCTTTGAGGAGGTGATGGGTCACCGCAGATTGTGGGTGCTCGACAAGAAGGACAAGCTGATGTCAATGAAGCGCGTGTTTTTGGACTTTGGCGTGTTCGACTATATGTGCACCGCTGAAGGCACGCCGATGATGCGTGATGCAGAAGATTCAGGATACTATTTCTACCCGACTTTTATGATCAAGGCGCGTAGCACGGTGGACTTCGACGTGTATGACCTGAAGGATCTGAAGGTGGTGTACAGAGAGGCAACAGGAGAGGCCTTCTCGCTGAACAGGGCCTCGAGTGCAGAGGTTTATGGCCGCTCGCTGGGCGAGGTGTATCTGCCTCAGCTGGAGCAGAGCTTCTACTTTGCACACAGATCGGTGGCTGGCAAACTGGTGCACGCCATCCATGAATATCAACGAAAGCTAATGTAATGGGGAAAAAACAGAAACATACCTATCGATTCGACCCCCATACCTTGAGGTATATCAAGGTGAAGGTGCGCCGCCGCGACAAGCTGAAGAAGCTTTCGTGGTCGGTGCTGTTGGGAATCGTATTGGGCGTGGTGCTGCTGGTGGTGGGATTCCAAGTGGTGGATTCGCCTAAGGAAAAGGCCTTGAAGCGAGAACTGGCGCTGTATAAGCGGCAGGTGCGTACGCTGAATGATCGTGTAAATCGAGCCAACGAAGTGCTTACCGATCTTGAGAAGAGGGATGCCGACGTGTATCGCACCCTTTTTGAGTCAGAACCGGTAAACACTGTAAGAGACAGTCTGCTGGCGCGTCAGGAAAGCTATGACACCTTGATGAGCATCTCGCACTCGGAGCTGCTGGTGGGCACTACCAAGAAGGTGGACGACCTCACCAAGCGCCTCTATCTGGAGTCTGTCTCGATAGACCAGATCTTCAAAATGGCGCAGGGCAAGCAGGACCGCATGGCTGCCATGCCTGCCATAATGCCGATAGATAAACGCAAATGCAAGCTGATAAGCGGCTTTGGATACAGGTATCATCCGATACTGAAGACTCGCAGGATGCATACCGGCGTAGACTTGACTGCCAAGAAGGGCACACCGATCTACGCCACGGGCGATGGCGTCGTGGAGGTGGCCGGCAAGGGATTGTCGGATTACAGCGGATATGGCGTGGTGTGCGTCATCAACCATGGATATGGATATAAGACCCTCTATGGCCACATGACCGACGTGAAGGTGCGTCGCGGCCAGAAGGTGAAGAGGGGAGAACTGGTAGGCACGGTGGGAAGCACTGGCCTCTCGCAGGCTCCGCATCTGCACTATGAGGTGATAATGAATGGCAAGAAGGTGGACCCGGTAAGATACTTCTTCAACGGACTCACACCTACAGAATACGAAGAGATACTCGAACTGGCACGCCAGGAGAACCAATGTATCAGTTAATATCATGAATGTAAAGATAGACAATAATGCAGGATTCTGTTTCGGCGTGGTGAAGGCTATAGCCGCCGCCGAAGAGGAACTGGAACATCATAACAGCCTATACTGCCTGGGCGATATAGTGCATAATAGTGCCGAAGTGGACCGCTTGCGCAAGAAGGGACTGCAGGTGATAGACTACAAGGACCTGGAGTCGCTGAGAGACACTCGAGTACTGATAAGGGCCCATGGCGAGCCGCCTTCGACCTATGCCACAGCTAAGAGCCAGAACATAGAGCTGGTGGATGCCACATGCCCAATGGTGCTGGCCCTTCAGAAGAAGATCAAGCAGGGGTATGAAGAGATGCGCCAATGCGGCGGCCAGGTGGTGATATTCGGCAAGGTGGGCCACGCCGAGGTGGTGGGCCTTAACGGCCAGACTGAAGGCAACGCCATCATCGTCAGCAGCCTGTCGGATATAGACAAGATAGATATGACCCGCCCGATTCGTCTCTACTCGCAAACTACCAAGAATAGGGAAGAGTATGAGCAGCTGATCTCGGAGATCAAAAAGCGCTGCCAGTCGGACGTGATGACCTACAATACCCTCTGCAGCCGAGTGGCCAATCGCGCCAAGGAACTGGAAGAATTTGCCCAGAGCGTGGATGTGGTGCTGTTTGTGAGCGGCAGCAACAGCTCTAATGGGAAGTATCTATATGAATACTGCAAGAAGGTGCAGCCAAAGACCTTTTTCGTCACAGACGACTGCAAGATAGACAAGGCTTGGCTGGAAGGTGCAGAAACGGTTGGAATCACAGGCGCCACCTCGACTCCGAGATGGCTTATGGAGGATCTAGGCAGATGCATATAGAGAATCTCAAATTGGTTGGATTTAAGAACTACGCCGAACTCGACGTGGACTTCTGCAGCAACGTGAACTGCCTTGTGGGCAATAATGGCGTTGGCAAGACGAACATGCTCGACGCTATCTATTATCTGTCGTTCTGCAAGAGCTTCTTCAATCCCCAGGATGCCATGAATATTCGACATGGAGAGCAATTCTTTGCCATTCATGGAAGGTATGGCCATGTGCAAGGACGCGATTCGATGCAGGTGTCGTGCGTATTGCAGCAGGGGAAGAACAAGCAGATGAAGTGCGACGGCAAGGCGTATAAGAATTTTGCCGAACACATTGGCAAGCTGCCTCTAGTGATGATTTCGCCCGTAGACCAGATCATCATACTGGGCGGCAGCGAGGTGCGCCGCAAGTTTATGGACGGCGTGATATCCCAAACCAATAGGGACTATCTGTTTCAGCTGATGCAGTATCAGAAGGCCCTCGACCAACGCAACAAACTGCTGAAGCAGATGGCTGAAGACCGCTATTTTGAAGAGCAGTTGCTGGAAATATGGGATGAGCAGCTGGTTCGCTATGGCGAGCGTATATGTCAAGAGCGGAGGTCGTTTCTAGAACGATTCAAAGGACTCTTCGGCGAATACTACCAGTTGATATCCCAAGACAAAGAGCAGGCGGAGATAGTGTATAAGACCCAACTCAATGATGCTGCCGACAATATGGGCGCCCTTTTGATGGAGAGCCGTCAAAAGGACCGCTATTCGGAGTATACCAATGTGGGCATACATAAAGATGACCTAGAGTTCGGCTTTGGCGAATATGCCGTGAAGAAATATGGCTCTCAAGGCCAGCAGAAATCGTTTGTGCTAGCGTTGAAGCTGGCTCAGTTTCAATATATATATGAGGTGTGCGGCGAAAAGCCTATCTTGCTGCTCGACGATATCTTTGACAAACTCGACCTGGATAGGATCCGCCAATTGGTCAAGCTGGTTGGAAGCGATCGCTTTGGACAAGTGCTGCTCACCGATACCCAGCCAGGCAGAGTGGAGTCCATTTTTGAGGACATTCCCGATGTGGAACACAAAATATTTAAGGTAGAGGAGGGGGCGTGCCATGAGATATGAACGCAAACTGAGCGATGTGCTGTCGTCGCTTTACCGCACGATGGAACTGGACGAACTGGCCGACGAGTTTGAGGTGAAGAGTGTATATCGCCAAGTGGTTGGCGACCTGATATCGAAATTGACCATGGAGGTCAGGTATGACAAGGGCGTGCTGGTGGTAAAGTATTCTTCGGCCGCCTTGAAAAACGAGATTGCCTATAAGAAGCAAGACCTTATCAATAAGATAAACGATTCGATGAATCGAGTAGTAGTAAGAAAACTGATCATATTGTGAAAAACACTATAAGACATATCATAACGGCAGTTCGATTGGTGGCAGACAGCTACCGAAAGGGGTGTGTGCTGAAGATGCTTTATGTTATCGTCTTGAGTGTGTTGCCGCTTATCAACCTGCTTTTGCTCAAGTTGATGGTGGATTCTTTGGTGAGTAGTGGCAATATATCAGAACTAGCGTTGCCGCTAGCTGCTGCATTCTGCGGGGTCTATTTCCTCCAGAGATTGGTGTCTACGCTGAACTCTATCAACAACGATGTGCTCTCGCAGCGCCTGCAGGACTACATTAGCGGCCAGCTGCAGAAGCAGGCTTGCGAACTGGATATGTCCTATTTTGACAATCCTAAGTACCATGACACCTTTCACCGTGCCCAGCAGGAGGCCTCGTATCGGCCAATCAGGCTGATGGAGGACATGGTCTCGATATTTGGGTCGAGTATCTCTCTGGTTGGAGTTGTGGGCATAATGGTGGTGAGCTCGTGGTGGGTGATATTGGTAATGATCTTGCTCGTGGTGCCTACATTTTTTGTGAGAATGAAGAAGGTAAGGAGCATATACGCTTTTCGCCGAGAGAACACGCAGACCTACAGAAGAACCCAGTATTATTCTTCGGTGCTCACCCATAGAAACTTTGCCAAGGAGGTGAGAAGCTACGCTCTTCAGGAATATTTCCGATCCCGATTTGTGGCTATTAGGAAAGAGCTGGTGAAGCAGTTGATCAAGATTTCAAAGCGGTTGGGCATGTATGAAGTATTAGGCTCCGTGCTAGAAGTGGGTGCATTGGCCGTTATTGTGTTTGGCCTCATTTTCGAATCCGCCCAAGGTGTGATGAGCGTAGGTACCTTCGTAATGGTATTTGAAGCCTTTAGGAAGGGACAAGGCTATATGCAGTCGCTGGTGGAAGGAGTAAGCGGCATATACGAGAATCGACTCTTTGTGTCGAACATCTTTGAATTCTTAGAGCTGAAGCCCCAGATAAAGAGTCCAGAATCACCCCTTCGATTCCCCCAGCGCATTCAGACCATCGAGTGGCGCAATATCACATTCCGCTATCCGGATATGCAGCACAACGTGCTAGAAAACTATACGCTCAAAGCGGAATTGGGTGAGATTACACGTATAGAGGGAGAGAATGGATTTGGAAAGACCACATTGCTGAAACTGCTGCTGAGACTTTATGATCCAGACGAGGGGTTTGTGCTGATCAATGGGGTTGATATACGCAAATATGCGGTTGAAGATTTACGACGCCATGTCGGCGCTATCTTCCAGGACTACGTGCAGTTCAACTGTACTGTCAGGGAAAATATAATGTTGGGCGATATATTCTCAGCACCCGACGAGAAGAGGATGGCATTGGCTGCCGAGATGGCTGGTGCCGACAAAGTGATAGAAAAACTGCCTAACGGGTATGACACCATGCTTGGCCGATTATTCGAAGGCGGAGAAGACCTCAGTATGGGGCAATGGCAGCGAATCGCTCTGGCTCGATTGCTCTATGGGGATGCACCTGTGATGATTTTCGACGAACCAACCGCATGGCTCGATGAATCGGCACGTACGCATCTGTACCAAATAATAGATACTTTAAAGCAAGATCATTTGATTATTATAATTAGACATATATGAATATTCTATTAGAATCTAAGAATCTAAAAGACTATAAAGGCAATGTGATTTACCTATATGGAGACGAAGTGGCCGACAAGGCGCTCCCGTTCCATAAAGATGAAATCCAGTTTCTTAAGGCACAACGTAGTGGCGATAAGTACAGCTTGGTGGTTTTCGACAGACTTCCATCCCGGCTATACGTGCAGAACTTCGATAGCGAAGTGGAGACTGCCCGCAGCCAGGAAAAGATACGTAAATCTGCAGCTGATATCCAGCAGACGCTTTCCAAAGCCAAGCAGACAGAGGTGTATGTGACGGGAGAGGGAGTGCTGCCGGAAGAAGTAATGGCCTTGGTGGAAGGACTCACCCTGTCTAACTATAGATTTGACAAGTATAAGTCCAAAAAGGACACCTGTATAGAGAGTCTTATTGTAGATTCACGACTGCTGAATGAGTCGGATATCGCTACCAATCAGGTGTTGTGGAATTGGGTATGCCAATGTCGCGACTGGGTGAATGAACCCGTAATGGCGCTCAATGCAGACGCTTTTGCAAGCCAAATCAAAGAGAAGGCTGACGGCCTTGGCGTAAAATGCACCATTTTCGGCAAGGGTCAGATTAATTCGATGAAGATGGGCGGACTCCTGGCTGTAAACAAAGGCAGCGTAGACGAACCTCGATTTGTGGTGCTAGACTATCATCCCCAAGACGCTATCAATAAGCATCCGCTGGCACTTGTTGGCAAAGGCATCACCTATGATACCGGCGGCCTCAACATCAAGCCAGACGACTATATGCAGGAGATGAAGACCGATATGGCTGGAGCAGCAACTATGGCATCGGCGCTGATGGCTGCTGCCGACAATCACCTTCCGGTGTGGGTTATGGCATTTCTTCCAATGACCGACAATCGTCCAGGATTCAATGCCTATGCTGCTGATGACATCATTACGATGTATGATGGCACTACGGTAGAGGTTGTAAATACCGATGCCGAAGGCCGCATCATATTGGCAGACGCAATTGCCTATGCCAACCAGTATGATCCGGAATTGATTATCGATTGCGCAACCCTTACTGGTGCCGCCGTAAGGGCTATCGGTACCGTGGGTATTGCAGCCATGGAGCAGAATGCGCATAATGCTATGCATCTGATGAAGATCGTTGGCCAGCAGGTATATGAGCGCATTGCAGAATTGCCATTCTGGGAAGAATATGACGAGCTGGTGAAATCGGAAGTGGCCGATATCAAGAACTGCTCAGATGCTGCAGGCGCTATCACGGCCGGCAAGTTCTTGGCACATTTTGCAAAGGCTCCATATATCCATCTCGACATTGCTGGTGTGGCCTATTATGCCAAGCGAGAAAGCTTCTATGGAACTGGCGCTTCTGGATTCGGTGTACGACTGCTGTACGCCTTTATGCAAACTTATGACATGATTGAAAAATAATATTATATGGAAAAGATAAACGAAAAGAAACGTATGCTGCGACTGGGTATTACCCACGGCGACCTTAATGGTGTGGGCTATGAGGTGATACTTAAGACCTTCAGCGATAGCCGTATGTTTGACATGTGCACTCCTGTGCTCTATGGTTCATCAAAGGTGGCTTCTTACCACAAGAAGCTTACCAACCTGCATCAAGATATTCCTTTTAATAATATCCGTGTTGCTAACGAGGCCGCTCCCAAAAAACTGAACATCATCAATCTTACGAATGATGAAGTGAAGATTGAGGTGGGCCGTTCAACTGAGCAGGCAGGCCTTTTGTCGCGTATGGCACTTGATCGTGCTTGCGAAGACCTCAAGAATGGCACGATCGATATGCTGGTGACTGCCCCTATCAACAAGAAGAATATCCAATCGGATAATTTCGACTTTCCCGGACACACCGAGTATCTCTCACATCAGTTCGGCTGCAGCTCTCTGATGATGATGGTATGCGACAAGATACGTATCGGCATCGTTACCAATCATCTGGCTTTGCAAGACGTTCCGTCTGCTATTACCCACAATCTTCTTTACGATAAGATTGTGCTGATGAACGAGTCTCTCAAGCGCGATTTTGGCATCTCGATACCTCGTATTGCAGTGTTGGCACTTGATCCACATGCCGGCGACAACGGCGTGATAGGCGATGCTGACATCAAGGTGGTAAAGCCTGTTATCGAAGAAGCCCAGTCAAAAGGTGTGCTAGCTTACGGACCCTATCCTTCAGACGGATTCTTCGGATCGAGCGAGTTCAATAAGTTCGACGGAGTCCTGGCTCTTTACCACGACCAGGGTCTGATCCCATTCAAACTGATGTCCTTTACCGAAGGAGTGAACTATACTGCAGGACTCCCTTACGTACGCACTAGTCCTGCTCATGGAACAGGTTATGACATCGCCGGCAAGGACAAGGCTTCGGAGCAGTCATTCCGCTCATCAGTTTATCTGGCTTGCAACATACTCCGCAACCGTCATGAATATGACGAACTTACAGTAGACCCACTTAAATAGCAATAAATGAAGCGACTTCTCCTTATCGATGGCATGGCTGTGATATTCAGGGCTTATTATGCTCTGAATAGGGTGCCAAGATTAAATAGCAAAGGTCAGAATACCTCTGCTATACTCGGCTTTACCAACACGGTTCTCGACCTGGTTCAGAAACTCAAACCTAGTCATATAGGAGTGGCTTTCGACCTACCTCATCCGACCTTTAGGCATATTGAATATCCGGACTATAAGGCTAATCGAGAAGCTGCTCCAGAGGATGTGCTTTTTGCCATTCCTTACGTAAAGAAGATGGTTGAGGCATTGAATATCCCTATTCTCTGCAAGGAGGGATACGAGGCCGACGATGTGATCGGTACGCTGGCGCATCAGGCTGAAAAGGCAGGATTTGAGGAGGTCTTGATGGCAACTCCCGACAAGGATTTTGCTCAATTGGTAACACCGGTAATAAAGGTGTATCGCTTTGGCAGAATGAAGAATCCTGATACTATCATGGGTATTCAGGAAGTGCTGGATAAATTCCATGTGAAGGAATGCCGGCAGGTGATAGACCTACTAGGCCTATGGGGCGACTCGATTGACAATATCCCAGGCATACCAGGAGTGGGAGAGAAGTCTGCCCAAAAGCTTATTGCCCAATTCGGCTCTATAGAGGAAATGGTGGCTCATGCCGACGAAATCGGCAACAATCATCTTAGAGAGCTGGTTCAACAGCATTCTGATAAGGCTTTGCTTTCCAAGCATCTGGCTACAATCGTAAAAGATGTGCCTATAGACTTCGATGAGCAGGCACTTCAGATAAAAGAATACCGTTACGACCTTCTCAAGCCACTGCTTGAAGAACTTGAGTTCCGTCAGTTGGCGAACAAACTACTTACCAAGATGTCTGTTGAACAGCCGTCCAACTTCATGGCGGCTTCGGCAAGAAAAACGACTTCTACGCCAAAAGTCAACCCTATGGCTGATATTCAGCTTGACCTATTTGCTCAGCCAGAGGAAACCGCTTCGTCATCAGTTCAAAACCACTTAGACGTTTCGTTTGAACCTACCGGTTGTCCGATGGCTGTCAGGGTAGGCGATAAGGTCGTATGTTATGATTATAAGACGCATCTTTCCGAGTTGCAAGATGTTGACCCTAGCCAGATATTTGATGTCTTGCTAGTGCATTATTTGGTTGACCCTGAGGCTCGCCATTCTCTTGACTTCATTGCTTTGCAAATGTTGGATTTCGACATGACATCCAGCGCTCAAGCCCCAATGGTATTGGCAGCCCTGTATCCATTGCTGAGCAAAAAGCTTGATGATTATAGCCTGACCTCAATATACAATGACATAGAGTTGCCGCTGGTGCCTGTGCTGGCCAGCATGGAACAGGAGGGTGTTAGAATCGATGTCGAGGCTTTGACCCGCTATTCTGCCACCCTCACCGAGGAACGCAAACAGATTGAATCATCCATTTATGAATTATCAGGCATGGAGTTCAATATCAGCAGTCCAAAGCAATTAGGCGAGGTGTTGTATGAGCGCCTGAAGATTGTGGACAAGCCGCCGAAAACAGCCACCAAGCAGTATAGTACGGCCGAGGATGTTCTTCTGAAGATGAAGAATGCTCATCCTATAGTAGAACGGATTCTCGAGTATAGGTCGCTTACCAAACTTATTGGCACCTATCTGGACAGCTTCCCCAAATTGATTAATACAAAGACGGGAAGACTGCATACGATATATAATCAGGCCGTTACCGCGACGGGGCGGTTGAGCAGTAGCAATCCTAATCTTCAGAATATCCCTATCCGTACCGAAAGAGGCAGATATATCCGACAGGCATTTGTTGCTCGCAACGACGATTATGTGGTCTTAGCTGCCGATTATTCCCAAATAGAGCTTCGCCTGATAGCCGATATGGCTAAAGATAGTAATATGATCGAAGCCTTCGGCAATGGTTATGATATTCATGCAGCAACGGCTGCTAAAATATATCATTGCGACATAAGTGAGATCTCAAAGGATCAGCGCCGCAATGCAAAAAGTGTGAATTTCGGCATCGTTTACGGAATAAGCGCATTTGGCCTTTCGGAACAGCTTGGCTGTCCAAGAAAAGAAGCTCAGCAATTAATCAATGATTATTATGACGAGTTTCCGGCCATCAAGCAGTTTGTCGAACATCAAATAGAGGAAGCAAGGACTTGTGGTTATGCTAAGACGTTGTTGGGCAGACGCAGATTCCTGCCAGAAATCAATAGCCGGAATGCATCTCTGCGTAGTTTTGCCGAACGCAATGCTGTGAATATGCCAATTCAGGGCACTTCGGCCGACATGATAAAGATAGCCATGGTTGATATCTTTGCAAAGCTCAAACCCTTGAAGAGCCGCATGATTCTTCAGGTTCATGACGAACTGGTATTCGATGTCTACCGACCCGAACTGGATCAGGTACGCGAGATTGTCGAGCAGTCGATGTTGTCTGCAGGAAAACGTCTCTGCAAGGTGCCTATCGAGGTGGGTATCGATGTGGGTAACAATTGGCTTGACGCCCATTAAGATATTTTTTGACATGGACGTGTTGACAAGTTGCAGCTCAACCCTAGTCAAATATCATATTAAATGTGTAATTTTGCATCTTGAAATATTAGTATTATATGGACGACGATATGATCAATAAAGAAGACGAAGAACCTTTGGCCGATAAGCCGATAGAGGTGCCTCAGATGGATGATGCCCCTATTGAAGAAGGCGAGGTTATTTCGCTGAATGCCATGTTTAAGGAGTATTGGATCGATTACGCTTCCGACGTGATCCTTGATCGTAGTGTGCCTCACCTCGATGATGGACTCAAGCCCGTTCAGCGCCGAATACTCCATGCTATGAAGGAGATGGACGATGGACGCATGAATAAAGTTAATACCATCGTTGGCGCCACTATGGCCTACCATCCTCATGGCGACCAGTCTATCAAGGATGCATTGGTGAACATGGGTCAGAAAGACCTTCTTATTGACTGCCAGGGTAACTGGGGCAATATCTTTACCGGCGACGATGCGGCTGCCGGCCGCTATATAGAGGCTCGCCTGTCGAAGTTTGCCAAGGAAGTGGTGTTCAATGCTAAGACCACCGACTGGAAGCCCTCATACGATGGTCGTAACCAAGAGCCTGTAACGCTGCCTATCAAGTTCCCACTGCTCTTGGCCCAAGGTACAAAAGGCATTGCCGTGACGCTTACTTCGGTTATTCTTCCATACAACTTTATCGAACTGCTCGAAGCCTCAATCAGCATCTTAAAGGATGAACCTTTTATGATTTATCCTGACTTTCCCACGGGTGGCCTGATTGACGTGTCGCGATACAATGACGGCAACGTTGGCGGAAGATTGCGAATACGCACCAAGATGCATTACGATGACAAACGTAAGGCTATCGTGATTACAGAACTGCCCTATACCATCACCACTAACGTGCTCATCGAGTCTATTCTCGCAGCCAATGAGAAGGGTAAAATCAAGATAAAGAAGATTGACGACAACACTTCGTCTAATGTTGAGATTGTAGTCTATCTGCCTTCAGGCGTATCGCCCGACCTCACTATTGACGCCCTCTACGCGTTCACAAACTGCCAGATTAGTTTCTCTCCTCAGACTTGCGTGATTGCTGACGACAAGCCTGTGTTCATGTCTGTAAGCGATATCCTACGCCATTCTACGTTCCGCACTAGGGATCTTCTCCGACAGGAACTTGAGATCCAACTCGCTGAACTGGAGGACAAGTGGCATTGGATATCACTTGAGAAGCTCTTCTTTGAGAAACGCATCTACAAACAGTTGGAGAAGGATAGTCCCTCTTGGGATGCACAGCTGACCGCTATCGAGCGTGCCTTCGACCCTTACCGGCCTATGTTTAAAAAGGAAATCGTACGCGATGATGTGCTCCGTTTGTGCGAAAAGCCTGTTCGCAAGATTTCTAAATTCGATATCAAGAAGGCAGAAGAGGACCTTGCCAATATAGAGGTCAACATGGACGAGGTTCGCAATCATCTTGCCCATCTTACCGATTATGCTATTGCCTATTTCCGCCATCTTATCGACAAATTTGGCAAGGGAAGGGAGCGTAAGACCGAAGTTCGCAACTTCGAGGATATCGAGGCTACCTCAGTGGCAGTTGCTAATGAAAAGCTCTACTGCAACTACAATACTGGTTTTGCTGGGTTTGGCCTCAAGCGTGAGGAAGGAGTGGAACTGGTGTGCGATTGTTCTAAGCTCGATGATATTATCGTCTTCCGCCGAGATGGCACTATGCTCGTCACCAAGGTCCAGGAGAAGCTGTTTGTAGGATCGGCAGAGTGCAAAGAGATTCTTTGGATCGGCATATTCCGAAAGAAGGACGAGCGCACCGTCTACAATATGATTTACCGCGATGGCGCAGCTGGCTATGCCATGGTGAAACGCTTCTCGGTAGTCGGCATTACTCGAGACAAGGAATACTGCCTTACCAAAGGCACTAAGGGCTCTAAGGTAATCTATTTTACTGCCAATCCTAACGGAGAGGCTGAAATCGTTACCATCCATCACATGTCGAAGGCAAAGCTGAAGAAGGTCTCTTTTGATTTCAGTTTTGCATCGTTAGCTATCAAAGGGCGCCAGTCAATAGGCAATATCCTGACCCGTAACCCCATCCGAAGCATAAGCCAGAAAGAAGAGGGCGTCTCGACCCTCTCGGCTCGCAAGCTGTGGTTCGACCCCTCTGTCAAACGTCTTAATGTGAGCGAGGCAGGTCAGTTCTTGGGCGATTTCAAGGGCACTGACAAGATTCTCACCCTCATGGGCTCAGGCTATGTGCGTATCACCAATTTCGACCTCTCTAACCACTTTGAAGATGATCTTCTTGAGATACGCAAATTCTATCACAAAGGCATTGTTTCAGCCATTTATCGCGACTCCGAAAGTGGAAACTACTATCTCAAACGATTCATCCCCGAGCAAACCGATAAGAAACAGTTCTTTATCGAGGAAGGCTCAAACGATACACTTGTAACTTATTCCCTTGCCACCTATCCGCGACTAGAAGTGGTTTATGATATGGTAAATAGCAACAAGAAGATAGAGTCTGAAATAATTGAAGTAACAGATTTTATTGGCGTCAAGGGCTATAAGGCCAAAGGCAAGCGCATCTCTACCTCTGCTATCAAGGAAGTTCGCTGGCTTGATCCTCTCCCCGAACCAGAACTCGAGGTCGAGGAAGAATCGGCTTCTGTTTCCGACGACGATCTTGGAACTGTAGAGGGCGTTCAAACCGAATTATTTTAAACACGACATTATTATTAATAAGATTATATACCAACTGAAATGAATATATTTGTAGTACTGCCACGTTTCCCTTATCCTTTGGAGAAAGGCGACAAACTACGTGCATTTCATCAGATAGAATATCTCTCCAAGAACAACGACGTTTACTTGTTCTGCGTTTCTCATGTCGATGTGCCTCAAGAGTGGGTTGACAAACTCAAACCCTTCTGCAAGGAGATCCGCATTGCTCATCCTTGCCGTCTAGTCTCTTACAAGAACGTCGTACGGAATTTCCTACGCTCCAAGTCCCTCCAGTTGGGTTATTGGGATTCCTCCAAGGCCCGACGCATGTGCAAGGATTTCATCCAGCAGGTCCAGCCTGACGTTATTTATAACCAGATGGTTCGAACCATCCATCTTGTGGCCCGCCATAGCCAGCCCAAAGTAATGGATTTCCAAGATGCCCTGTCCATGAACACCGAGCGGCGCATGGATAGCGTCCGTCAAGGTTTTTGGCACTGGGTGCTCCATTTCGAGTTCAAGATGCTTCGTTCTACAGAGTACAACGCTTTTAAGATTTTTGACGATCTCGTGATTATTTCCGAGACAGATGCCGATGCTATCCCTCACCGCAAGAGTGGCGAGATAAAGATAGTGCCCAATGGCGTCGACTTCGACTATTTTTGTCCTATGCCTGATGTTAAGAAGGACTTCGATATCGTCTTCTGTGGCAATATGCAGTACGGTCCCAACGTCAATGCGGCTCAGTATCTAGTACGCAAGGTGATGCCAATCGTATGGCGTCAGATGCCTCAGGCCCGCCTGCTCATCGCTGGAGCTTCTCCTAAGTCCCAAGTGCGCCAGCTCGCCTCCACCAACGTTACGGTGTCCGGCTGGGTCGACGACATCCGGTTGAGCTATGCCTCTTCCAAGGTTTTTGCTGCTCCTATGAACATGGGTTCTGGTCTTCAGAACAAGCTTCTTGAGGCTATGTCAATGGGCATTCCGTGCGTCTCTTCTTCCATTGCCAATAGCGCTCTCGGCGCCACCCCTGGTGAGCATATCTTGGTGGGCGACGATCCTCAGACTTTTGCTGACCATATCCTCAGTCTGCTTACTAACCAGGCGAAGTCCGACAAGATGGCTGCTGCTGGCCATCAGTATGTAAAAGATCATTTTGAGTGGTCTCGCTTTGGCGCTCAGCTTGAGTCGATACTCCGTAATGCCGCCAACAAAAAGAACTAATATCCCATCCGATGAAGAAGTGGAAGTCTGACCAAGGCAAATGGAAGAAACAGATAGGGGCATGGGAGTCTGAAGGCCAATCTCCCAAGCGTCTTTCGCCTCAAGAGCGTAACACCTTCTCTACCGATGTTGTACCAGAAACGGCTATCCTCGTGTCTGTATGCGCTAGCGGCACCTCGATGGAACGCACCGAAGAGTACCTCAACGAGTTAGAGTTTCTCCTCGAAACCGCTGGAGGCATCACCCTAAAGAAGGTAATCCAAAAACTTGAGCGCCCCGATACCCGCACCTACGTCGGGTCTGGAAAGCTCGAAGAAATCAAAGAGTACAAGCAGGCTCTTGACGTGGATTTTATCGTCTTTGACGACGAGCTTTCTCCTGCCCAGTTGCGAAATCTCGAACGTGAGTTCGGCTGCCGTATTCTTGACCGCACAACCCTCATACTTGACATCTTCGCCAAACGTGCCAGAACCTCTATTGCCAAAACTCAGGTCGAATTGGCTCAGCTCCAATATATGCTGCCGCGCCTAACCCGCATGTGGACCCACCTCGAGCGCCAGCGTGGCGGTATCGGAATGCGCGGTCCTGGCGAGACCCAGATAGAAACCGACCGTCGACTCATCACCGAGAAGATTTCCCTCCTCAAAGAGCGTCTTCGCGATATCGACAAGCAGAAGGTCCTCCAGCGCAAGAATAGAGAGGCTCTCGTGCGCGTGGCCCTCGTAGGCTACACCAATGTGGGCAAATCCACGCTCATGAATCTGCTCTCTAAGTCTGACGTCTTTGCCGAAAACAAGCTCTTTGCCACCCTCGACACCACGGTTCGAAAAGTCGTTATTGGGAATCTTCCATTTCTGCTGACCGATACCGTAGGATTCATCCGCAAACTTCCTCACGGACTTGTAGAATCGTTCAAATCCACCCTTGATGAAGTCACTGAGGCCGATATCCTTATGCATGTAGTGGATATCTCCCATCCCGACCATGAAGAGCAGATAGCTGCTGTCAACAAGACCCTCGAGGAAATTGGTGCTCTCGACAAGCCCACCATCGTCGTTTTCAATAAGATCGACAACTACACCTACATACAGAAGGAAGAAGACGACCTTACCCCTATGACTAAGGCCAACTGGCCGCTCGAGATGCTTAAAGAGTCATGGATGGCCAAGCAAGGAGACAATAAGGCCATCTTCATCTCCGCTGCCAACAAAGAGAATATCGATGCGCTCCGAGACATGATGTACGAAGAAATAAAGCGTATCCACGCCATCCGCTACCCTTACAACAACTTCTTATACTAATCCGTTACCATCTTGATAGACAGCAGTATTAATAAGAATATCGACCACATCCTTCTCAAGTTGAAGACCATCCCCGAAACACCGGGCGTCTATCAGCATCTGGATGAGACTGGCAAGGTGATTTATGTTGGCAAGGCCAAGAATCTCCAGCGTCGCGTCAGTTCTTATTTCATGCGCTACGACGACCATACTGCCAAAATCAAGATGCTCGTCCGCCATATCCACGATTTCAGGTTTACTGTTGTCCCCACCGAGGTCGATGCCCTCCTGCTCGAAAACAACCTCATCAAGCAATATCAGCCTCGCTACAACAGTCTCCTCAAGGACGATAAGTCCTATCCATATCTCTGCATTACTCATGAGGAGTATCCCCAGGTCATCTTTACGCGCAACCACAAGATCCATGGCGATTTCTATGGCCCTTATCCCAACCAGCGCATCCTTCGGGAACTCCAGAATATCATCCAAAGGCTATTCCTCTACCGCACCTGCCGACAGCACTTCACTCGCGACTCCGTCCAGCGCCATCCCGTCCGTCCCTGCATCAAGTTCCAGATGGGCCAATGCCTGGCACCTTGCGACGGTCACCAGTCTTATGAGGAGTATCAGCAGTCCATTGCAGGCATCCGCAAGATCCTTCGTGGCGATTTCGACGAGATACTCTCCGATATGAAGCGGCAGATGTTCGCTTTTGCCGACCAGCTCCGATTCGAAGAGGCCGAAGTCCTGCGCCAGAGGGTCCGACTCCTAGAGGAATATCAGAGTCATTCTACCGTTGTTGACACTAGCGTCAAAGATGTCGACGTTTTTGGCATCATCTCTGACGAGCAATATGCTTACGTCAATATGATGCGCATCAAGAACGGCAGCATCATCTATGCCTATTCCACCGAGGTCCGCAAACAGCTCGATGAGACCGATTCTGAAATCCTTGCCACCATTATCCCAGCACTCCACGAACGCACCCATTCCACCGCCCGTGAGGTGATTCTACAACAGCGTGTCGAGGAAATTCCCGACGAGTACATTCAGCAGACCGTTCCCCTCCGTGGCGATCGCCGCCAGTTGCTCGAACTCTCAATCCGCAACGTGAAGGCCTATCAGCATCAGTCATCTCATCAGCGAATGCTTGTCGATCCCGAGCAGAGCCGCTCTCAAATACTTGAGCGCCTCCAGCAGGCACTCCGACTTCCTGATTACCCCATGAATATCGAGTGCTTCGACAACTCCAACATCCAAGGCGCCTTTCCCGTGGCCGCCATGGTCCGTTTCACTGGAGGCAAGCCTAACCGCAACGAGTATCGCCATTTCGATATTAAGACCGTCGAGGGTCCTGATGACTATGCCTCCATGGCCGAGGTCATTCGCCGCCGTTATAGCCGTCTGCGCGACGAAGGCCAGCCTATGCCTCAGCTGCTTATTGTCGATGGCGGAGTAGGCCAGATGGAAGTGGCCCGCCAAGTGCTCTATGATGAACTTCAAATCCCCATACCTATTGCCGGTTTGGCCAAAAACGACGCCCACCGAACCCGCGAACTCCTCTACGGATTTCCGCCTCAGGTAGTAGGTCTCAAACCCACCGACCAGCTCTTCCATCTCATGGAGCAGATTCAGAATGAGGTTCACCGCTTCGCCATTACCTTCCATCGCAACAAGCGTTCAAAGGGCACTATACGCACCCAGCTGACCGACATACCTGGAATAGGGGAGAAGACCGCCCAAGACCTGCTCCTCAAGTTCGGTTCCGTTAAGGCTATTAGTGTAAAAACCCTTGAAGACCTCACCTCTGCCATCGGAGCCTCCAAGGCGCAGAAGATCTTTGACTACTTCAACAAATAGTCATACTATATATTCTTGTTCCTTTTTTTTTTGTTTTTGTTGCATTATTTTTGACAACTATTATTTATATTTGTAAAAATGTTGCTCATTATAGAAAAAAAATCTTAATTTTGCAGCATATTTTACCCCTAAAAAGAATCATTAATATGGCACTTATCAATTGTCCTGAATGCGGCCGCACCATCTCATCAGCATCGTCCAAATGCCCACATTGCGGGTATCCCATGCAGGGAGACGGTCAACATCAAGATTTCCAACAACAAACCATTTCTAGTGAGCCGCTCCATTCCGATCGCTATCAGCAGTCTAATGCCGAGCCTGCTTCTCACAGTGCCGAACCGCCTTGCCCCGAGAATCATTTGGCAAAGGCCATCCTAGTAACGCTGCTTTGCTGCTGGCCATTGGGAATTCCGGCCATTGTCTATGCTGCCAAGGTCAACACGCTCTACAACCAGCGTCGCTATCGTGAGGCCGAGGAGGCTAGCCGCAATGCCGACAAGTGGTTCCTAATCTCCCTCGTTGGTGGCATCATCGGTATCATTGGCTACTTCTTTCTTCTGATTTTCCTTAACCTATTGGCATAATAGTTTCTAAGTTGGCCAGGCGTACTAAGATATTGATTATAATAGCTGTTGCCGTCTGTTTGGTCGTGCTCTATGGCATAGCAGATCCTCAGCAGTCGGCGTGGTTTCCTAAGTGCCCCTTTAAGTGGCTTACTGGATATAGCTGTCCCGGCTGTGGCTCGCAGCGCTTGATTCACGCCATGCTTCAATTGAGGTTTGCCGAAGCTTTCAGATACAATGCTTTGCTATTCGTGTCAATACCATATCTTATACTTCTGTGCTACTCTAGTTTCTCCCGAGTGCGGCATCAGCGCCTCTATATGGCCCTCAATGGTCAGTTAGGAATAGCAATCCCCTTTGTGGTGATCATCCTCTGGTGGGTTGTACGCAATATCTTGGGAATCTAGTCTGCCAGCCCATCCAAACGAAAAATAATAATCCATTATATGAAAAAACTAGTATTGATTGCTTTTGTCGTGTCTGCTATGGCAGCTATGGCCCAAAGTCGCAGTTCTGTCGAAACCCAGGCACTCCAGCAGGAACTCAGCCGCACCAAGTCCGTGTCGGCTCTTCCTAAGAGTCTTTCCGACCGATACCCCATCCGCTATCACAATGGCGTGGCCTCCATCGGCGTCGTGGCCAAGGTTGACGCCTCATTTTCGGCTGATGCCATCTCCCAGTTGGGTGGTCAGGTCACTTCCCGCGTGGCAGATATCGCCAGCATCCGCATTCCGCTTATGAGCCTTTCTGCTCTCAGTCAGGTGCCCGGCATGTTGCAGTATTCTGTTGCCCACCATGTGGCTCCAGAGATGAAGAATACTCGCTTCGACACTCGAACCGATAGCGTACAGGCCGGCCTTGGCCTGCCTCAGGCCTTCGATGGCGAAGGCGTGCTCGTGGGCATCACCGACTGGGGTTTCGACTACCGCCATCCCAATATCAATAGTTCCGAGGAACGCCGTATCCTTCGTGCCTGGGACCACTTCAAACTCTCTGGTCCAGCACCGGCAGGCTTCGACTATGGCACTGAATTCAAGACCTACGATGAGATCTATGAGGCCGGTGGCGACACCTCCGGACTCTACGAATATGGCTCCCATGGCACCCACGTGGCCGGCATCATTGGTGGTCGCGGTGTGAAGCCCGCTGGCAGCGACAACAATAACCTCCGTGGCCAAGCACCTAAGGTTCAGTATCTGCTCGGCTCCTGGCTCCTCGACGAGGCAGCATGGCTCGACCAAGTGGCATGGATGTACTCCGTGGCCAAAGAAGAGCAGAAACGCCTCGTCATCAATAGCAGCTGGGGCATGTACACCTTCAGCAATCTCGACGGCACATCGCTGCTCAGCCAGGCCATCGGCCACTATTCCGATTCTGGCGTCGTATTCGTCACCTCTGCCGGCAACAATGGCGATTCCCGTTTCCACGTCCACCACACATTCGGCAACAATGATGAGTTCCGCACTATCCCCAATTGGATCGGCGCTAACGGCGTTGGCCAAGCCATCATCTGCTGGGGAACCCCCGACAAGCCATTCTCCCTTCAGCTCGCACTCATCGGCAACATGGTCGCCGACACCATCTGGAGCCCAGTGTGGAGCACCACCCAGGACAACCCCTTCCAGGAATACCGCATCGTCAATGCCGAAGGCGACACCTGCCGCTTCGATGTCATGATCGAGAGCAGCAACATGAACGACCAGCGCCCGCACATACTCCTCAATGTCGACAAGATTCCCCGCTATAAGCCCCTCCTTATCGTCAATGCCGACAGCACTGCCACCATCGATATGTGGAATGTGGGCAATGTGCAGAACCATGCTGGCAATACCGGCTACGATTTTGTGGCACTCCCAGTCCTCAGAGCCGTAGGCGGCGACCTCCGCTGTCAAGTCAGCGAGCCTGGTTGCGCACCTAAGACCATCACCGTGGCCGCCCACGAGGCCGACCACGCCACCGACACCTCTTATACCACTGGTAGTCTTACCTACTTCTCCAGCAATGGTCCAGCCTTCGGAGGCATGGCCAAGCCCGAGGTTTCGGCCCCAGGTTATCAGGTAATATCTTCTGTGTCCTCGCGCGACCACACCAACTACTCCGCTGCCGCCGCACTCACCATCGATGGCACCAAGTACAAGTGGTCTGCCATGAGCGGCACCTCCATGTCTTCGCCCGCCGTCACCGGCATCGTGGCACTCATGCTTCAGGCCAATCCCGACATCACCGTCGACCAGATACGCGAAATCATTTTCACTACCGCCCGCAACGACGACAAGACTGGTTCTATCCATGCCCAAGGCGCAGCCGATAACTCTTGGGGATGGGGCAAGATCGACGCCATGCGCTGCGTTGCTGCTGCCTACGACCTCAACGGCATCGAGCGTGCCGTGGCCAATATGCCCAGCCTCGTGGTATATCCCAATCCAGCCACCGATCAGGTGTCCATCGTTACCAGCACCAATGAGCCCTCCGAACTCACCGTTTTCGGAATCGACGGCCGCGTAGTGCTCCGCCAGACCATCGGTAATGAGGCGGTCATCAATGCCGGCAAGTGGGCCAAAGGCGTCTACATGCTCCAGGTTCGCAGCCGTGTAGGTGTCCGCACCAGCCGCCTCATCGTGCGCTAGCCCTCCCTTTTCTTATAGAAAGAAAAAGACTCTCGTTGGATGCGGGAGTCTTTTTTTTGTTTCAGTTTAGTCGCAGAGCACGTAGATGTCGTCGCGCGGATTGAGAAAGAGTATGGGCAGGTTTTGGGAGTTTCGTATGGTGCGTTGTTCCTGAGTGCCCAAAATACTGTCTAAGATATCCTTCTCTTTGGTTGTGACGGCAACGAGCAGGTCGTATTGCGATTCGGCCATGAATGGGAGCGCGTCGGCGTCTACAGCTGCAGATTTCTGCGGCACTATATGCGGCGTGAAGGTGAGTCCTAGATTTGTGTAGAACTTATGTAGGAACCGCATGTTGTTGTACCATTTCTGCCGCAAGCCGTCATCTTTGTAGTCGTGATAGATCACATGCAGCTGGCTGGCGCCGAAGCGTGAGAAATAGCTCGACCAGATAAGCTTTTCCTTGCTCTCGCGATGGAAGTCTACGGTGAGTCCTACATGCTTGATGGGGCAGAATGGCTGCTGGACGCGAACTACGAGGTATGCTATCTTGCTATTGGAATAGTCTTTGATGATGTTTTTGGTGTGGAGTGGCGACTTCCGTCCGGCTTCAAGGCTTGCTGCCGTTACTGCCACCACTCCGTTCAGCAGCGTCGGAAGGGTCTCTATCACCTCTGGCGAACGTCCCTTAAGGGCGGCATACGATACGGGTATCTGTGGGTTTTGTTGCTGCGCCGACTGCTGTAAGTCCTTGAGGAAGGCTTCTGGGTCTGTTACGAGGGTGGGGTAGCGGCTGTCGTTGATGTGCAGCAGCAGTAGTCCTTTGCGAAGCCGCTCTGCCAGATGGATAGAGTAGGCCAGCACCTCGTCGGTATGCTGTCGGTCGGTAAGATGCGCTATGACAAATTGGTCTTTGTTTTTCTTTTCCATGGTTGGTAGGGTTAGCGGATGAGGGTGATATCGCCTTTGAAGCGGGCCTCTATGCCTGCTTCGCATTCAATGATGCATGAATATACGTATACGCCGGGCTGGCACCAGTTCTCTCTGTGGCGGCCGTCCCAGCATTGGTCTAGGCTGTGGGTCTCGAAGACCATCTCTCCCCAGCGGGTGAAGATCATGAGGTGGTAGGACACGATGTTTTCTCCCGTTACGCAGAATTGGTCGTTGATTCCGTCTCCGTTTGGCGAGAAGGCGTTGGGGATAAAGATGTTGCCTTCGCCGCAGTTCACCGGTGTGCAATGAATGGTCACTTCTGAGGCTGCCGAGCATCCAAGGCTGTCCACAACCTCTACGAGATAGGTCGTGAGCGTGTCGATGGGCGTGGCCTGTGTCGAGGGCTGGCGTGGATGATTGAGGGTGTTGTCGGGCGTCCATTGATAGGTGGCGCCAGAGATGGGGGTGGAATGGAGCGTGGTGCTTTCGGTTAGGAAGATGGTGGTGTCGTCGGCCCAGGCGGCAAGTGAGTCGAGAAGGTGGTCGACGAAGATGACTGTAGTGTCGGTATAGGTGCATCCTAGCGTGTCTTCTAGGATGACGGTGTATGTTCCTGGACAGAGGTTGGCGATGGTGGTGTCTACCTGCTGGTCTGTCCAAAGATGGATCATGCCTAGGCATGTGTCTGAGCACATTATGTCTACCGCCTCTTTTCGGATAGTCATGGCCTGCGGCCCTGTGATGATGTATGAGGCGGTGTCTTGGCAGCGGGTGTCGCTAACGGTGAGCAGGCCTACGGCTGCTGTCGGACATTGGTCTGCGAGGATTGAGTCCGGTAGGATCATTCCGTCCCAGTCGTAGAGTAGCGAGCTTACGCTTTGTTGCGTGCGTGTGATGGCGATCACCTGCGCGTCGCAGCTGTTGGGACACGAGGCCGGGACGACTATGAGTGTGTCTATGAGGTCGATAAAGGCCACCGCGAAGGTGTCTGTCTCTGAACAGCCGGCATCGGAGGTTACCTGAAGTATATAGTCGCCATCGGAGTTGACCCAGGGATTGGCCACAGTACTGTCGGAGACGACTCCTTGTATCCATCGGTAGGTGCATCCGGCCATGGGCTGGAGTCCTATCTGCTGTGTGGCGCCGCTGCAGGATACGAGGGGCTCTGTCTGGCGGGTGTTGTTTCCGAGTATGATAAGGTCGTGCTGGCATGAGTCTATCGCTGTGCAGCCTCCCGGGAGGTAGGCGGTCAGCTTCACTTTATAGTGTCCGGCAGAGTCGTACTGGTGGGTGGGATTCTCTAGTGTGGAGGTGGTGCCGTCGCCGAAGTCCCATAGGTAGCTTGCCCCGCGTCCGGTATTGTGGAAGTTGGCTGTGTAGGGGGCGCATCCCACCTCGGGCTGCACGAATTCGGCCACGGCGAAGTCGTCGTTGATGCTGAAGCGGAAGAGGGCATTGTTGCAGTTGCTCGACTGGTTGGTCGACGACCAGGCGCCTGGCGTGGTGGGAAATCCGGATGCTCCCGAGCAGCTGGCGCAGACGGACTGATAGAGAGTGCCTAGTCGGTCGAAGCGGCTGGTGCCTCCGTCCACATGGTCGGTGCCGCCTACGCTGCTGCTGTTGTGCAGCTCTCCGTAGAATGTGGCGTATTCTAGCTGGCCGGCATCGCTCGTCAGCGATAGGAAGTAGAAGTCCTGCCCGTCGGTAGTGGCCTGGTAGGCGTCTGGGGTGACCTCAAGATGTGTGGTGCCTGCCATATTCCAGTTCACGCCGTTGTAGCCCACGAAGTCGCGACCCCATCCGGCAGCGTAAACGCGGTTGCAGATGTCTACGCCGAAGGCCGTGGGCGAGATGTTGGGCCTGCCGCTTCCTGTGCCGAACGTGGTGCTCCATCGAAGGGTGGAGAGGTCGGGGGAGAAGCGGGCTAGGAATTGTCCGCTGTTGGGCACGTTGTAGTAGGCGTTGTAGATGAGGCTGCTGCCCGAGGCCGTGGTCTGTCCGAAGAGGAACACGTCGTCTTGGCGGCCGCAGCGCACGAAATAGGCCTGGTCGTAGGCCGGGGAGCCGAAGTAGGTGGCTGCCATAAGCCGGCTCCCGTCGTGGGAGAACTTGGCCACAAAGGCGTCTGCCGACCCTCCGAAGGCCGCTGGATGGTAGGAGGAGATAGTGGTGCCGACATGTAGCGAGTTGGTGCCGCCGCATACCAGCAGGTTGTATTCCGAATCCACGTCTATGGAGTAGATGGCGTCGTCGCCCTCGCCGCCATAGTAGGTGCCCCAAAGGATGTGCGAGAGGTTGTGGTCGAGTTTGACCACTACGCCTTCCTGGAGTCCGTGGCTCAGCATCTGTATCCCTTGCATCCCGAAGGGGAAGAAGTCGAACGAGAACGTGGATGAGCCTATGTATACGTTGTTGAGGTTGTCGGTGATGATCTCGCCTCTTGCGCCGTCGCCGTAGTTGTAGTAGAGCGAGTCGTTGCCTTGCATGACCATGCTCATGCTTCTGTTGTAGCGGTGGCGGTAGTTGAGGCCGTCGTTATTGCTGCCCCCTAGAAAGGTGGAGGCTGGCAGCTGGGTGCCGTCGGCGCTGAAGCGCGACACGAAGAGGTCGCTTCCGGACGGGTAGTAGATGGAGTAGGAGTTGAGGTATGCTATTTCGGGTCCCCCTTTGAAGGTACGGCAATAGGCGTCGTCCGTGGTGGGGAAGTTGGCGCTGCCGGTAGTGCCTAGGATGACCAGCTCGTCGAGGCTGTTGACATACATGCTGTGGGGCATGTCGGCCTTGTTGCCGCCGAGATAGGTGGCATAGAGCCGCTGGGCGCCTGTTGAGTCAAACTTGAAGATGCCCACGTCGGTATTTCCGTTGAAACTTTCGTCGTAGCAGCCCAATGAGGTGGGGTAGTCGATGTAGAATACCAGTCCGGCGGTGTAGGCGTTCTTGTAGCTGTCGTAGGCGGCCGTCGTGCCCCAGTTGTCGGCGCTGGAGCCGGTATAGGTGGAGAATCTCAGGTAGGGGTCGATCACGAGGGGCAGCGTCGTGTCGTAGGGCGCCACATGGATGCGCACCACTGAGTCTTCTAGAACGAAATGCGAGGCCACCTCTACAATGCCCGTGTCGGTCTGCTGGTAGGAGTAGGGACGGTATTCTATCCAGTCGCCGGCAGCAGTGGAGGCTATGAGGTTGCCGTCCTGCAGCTTCATGGAGCGTACGCTGTCCAAGGCCATGGCCACCAGGTCGGGGTTGGCGCCGGGCCGCACTTCGAATTCGTATTTCATCGCATGCTTGGCGCTATAGACGCGCATGTCTATGCCGGGATACAGGTCTGGGTAGAGCACCGTTCCGAAAAGCCGGCACCTCGAAGCCCAGCGCGAACGGTCTGAGCCTATGAAGTAGTTCTCATAGCTGGCTGCCGCTCCAAGGCCTTGCGCAGCAGTGCCCGATGCGCCCAAAAAGCGCAGCCGGCAGGCATGATAGCGCCTCTTGCCCATGTGGGAGGCTACGTGGGATGACACTGCCGAATCCACCTCCGGAGGGGTCTGAAGCACCATGGTGAAGCAGTCGTTTTCTAGAAAAAGGGTCGCGTCGTCGAGGTTGGATCTGAAGAGCACCTGCGAGGGCCATTGCCCGAGGTTCTCCACAAAGTCAAGCCTCTGCCCTGAGAGCGACAACTCGGCATCGCGCTGTGCCAAAAGGGGATACGGACACATCGTCAGCAGGCAGCACACTAGGCTTAGGAGGCTTCGTATTGTGGCAGATAATATATCATGTACGTGTGTCATGCGCGCGATATTTTTTTGCAAAAATACTTAATTTAATTGGAATAGACAATAATGTTGAAAAAAAAACGTAACTTTGCAATAAAATTTATGGACTGACGTTTTGTCAGTACCTTGACAATCATCACCAATCTGAGCAATGATAGACAGAGAAACAATAGAAAGAATCAAAGATGCTGCCAAAGTGGAAGAGGTGGTGGGCGACTTCGTGTCGCTCCATCGCAAGGGCGGCAACTATTGGGGATGCTGTCCTTTCCATAACGAGAAAACGCCATCCTTCTCCGTGTCTCCGGCCAAAGGCTTCTTCAAGTGCTTCGGCTGCGGCGAGTCTGGCAATGCGGTAGGATTCTTGATGAAGCACGAGCACTACACCTATCCCGAGGCCCTCCAATGGCTCGCCAAGAAATACAACATTGAGATACAGGAACAAGAGCTCAGCGAGGAACAGAAGCAGCGCAATTCCGAACGCGACGTCCTCTATCATGTGAGCGATTTCGCTCAGCAGTATTTCGTCAGCAACCTCTTCGACGACGAGATGGGCAGGGCCGTAGGCCTCAGCTACTTCCACAAGCGCGGCCTCAACGATGACGTCATCAAGGCCTTCGGTCTGGGATATTGCCTCGACGAATGGCGCGCCTTTACCGACCATGCCCGCAAGAACGGCTATTCCGACACCGTCTTGGAAAAGACCGGCCTCACCATTTTCAAGGAAGACGGCAAATACTACGACCGCTTCCGCGGACGAGTCACCTTCCCCATCTTCAGCATCTCCGGACGCGTGCTAGGCTTCTCCTGCAGAATCCTCACCTCCGACAAGACGGCCGCCAAGTACGTCAACTCGCCCGACTCCGACATCTACAACAAGGGCCACATCCTCTACGGCATCTATCAGGCCAAGGCCGAAATCATCCGCCAGGACAAATGCTACCTCGTTGAGGGCAACCTCGACGTGGTGTCGATGCACCAGTCGGGAGTGAAGAACACCGTGGCGTCTTGCGGCACGGCACTGACCACCGAGCAGATACGCCTCATCCGCCGCTTTACCAACAACGTCACCATCCTCTACGACGGCGACGCCGCCGGCATCAAGGCCACCAAGCGTGCCGTGAACATGCTCTATTCCGAAGGCATGAAGGTCAGGATGGTGCTCTTCCCCGATGGCGAAGACCCCGACAGCTACGCCCAGAAGTACGGCAGCACCCAGCTCCAGGAATATCTGCGCCACAACGAGGAAAACTTCATCCTCTACAAACTCAGGGTTGCTTCCGACGATATCGCTCGCGACCCCATCCGCAAGGCCGAATTCCTCAAGGAACTGGTCGACACCATAGCCCTCGTGCCCGACCTGCTCGAGCGCAACGAGTACGTCTCCCAGTGCGCCTCACTCCTCGAAACCTCCGAACGCGCCCTCGCCAACCAGCTGGCCATGGCCATCGGCCGAAACCTCCAAAAGGACAGCAAGCCCGCCGCCGAACCCTCCACTGACGCCACTCTGCCGCCTCCTGCCGAGGCCGACGACTACCCCGGCCCGCTGCCCCTTCCTGAGGATATAGTGCCGCTTGAAGCAGCTGCAGATAAGGCATTCAACATCAACGAGGTGGGTGCTGCCGAACGCCATATCATCGAACTGCTGGTCAACTATGGCAATAATGATATCTTGGTCGACGTCGAGAACGAGAACGGCGAGATCGAGCGCGTGTCGGCCACAGTGGCCCAAGTGGTGGTGGCCGATATGATGGCCGACGACCTTGAGCCCCATCATCCCGTGTGCCAAAAGATCTACAGCATATACAGAGAGGCAGTCCTCCAAGACGCCCAGGTGCCTACCGCCGCCTACTTCTCCAATCTCGACGACGACAAGGTGCTCCAAAGCCAGGCCATCGCCTTCATGACCGAGCCCCCAGAGCTCAGCCCCACCTGGCAGAAGAAAGGCATCTACGTAAAGAGCATTGCCGACAACATCAAGGAAGACGTGCGCCAGGCCATGCTCGACTACAAGCGCCTCGACGTCCAACGCCAGATCGGCGAAATAGCCCGCCAGCTGAAGACCGCCTCCCCAGATGATCAACTGATACTATTCGCAAAATGGAAAGCGTTGAAGGATAAGCATGTGGAGATATGCTCCAGCAGAAACCTTAGACGCATCATCACTTAATCGAACTATGGACCTACAGCAATTAAAACTACAATACGACATAGTGGGCAACGACCCCAAGCTGCTGATGGCGCTGAGCAAAGCCGCCCAGGTATCCGCCACCGACCTCTCCATCCTCATCACCGGCGAGAGCGGCGTGGGCAAAGACGTGTTCTCTAAGATCATCCACGACAATGGTCCCAGAAAGCACAAAAAGCTGGTCTCCGTCAACTGCGGAGCCATCCCCGAAGGCACCATCGAGAGCGAGCTGTTCGGCCATATCAAGGGCTCCTTCACCGGCGCCGACAAGAACCGTAAAGGCTATTTCGAAGAGGCCGGCGGCGGCACCATATTCCTCGACGAGGTGGGCGAACTCCCCCTCTCCATGCAGGTCAAGCTGCTCAGAGTCCTGGAAAATGGCGAGATAACCCCCGTCGGCAGCAGCCAGCCCATCAAGGTGGACGTGAGGGTAGTGGCAGCCACCAATGTCAACCTCATACAGGCCATTCAGTCAGGAAGATTCCGCGAAGACCTATACTATAGGTTGAACCAGATCACCATCAATATCCCGCCACTCAGAGAGCGCGTCGACGACATCCCGCTGCTGTTCAAGAAGTTCGCCTCCGACTTCGCCGACCGCTACCACATGCCCCTCGTCACCCTCACCGACGAGGCCAAGGAATACCTCATGAAGTATCCCTGGAACGGCAACATCCGCGAACTGAAAAACATTACCGAGCAAGTGTCCGTGCTCGAGACCGAGCGCAAGATCTCCCGCGCCATCCTCCAGAACTACCTCAACTACGTGCCCGAAGAGAGGATGCCCGCCCTGGTAGAGGGCGGCCCCCAGGAGGCCAACACCATCACCGACCGCGAACTCCTCCTCAAGGCCTTGAATATGGGCCAGATGATCAACGAGATGCGCAGCGAGATCAACAGCCTCCGCCAGGCCGTGACCCAGCTGGCTCAAGGCATCCCGCTCAGCCAGCCCATGCAGGAACCCGCAGTCCATCAGCCCTTCAACGATATCACCCTCATCAACCATCCCGTCCAGGTGATCCCTCATCCCGCCGAACAGGAACCTCAGGAAGAAGAGTTCGCCGAACTGGAAATCGTCGAAGACGATCCCCTAGGACTCGACGAGCGCGAGAAGAAGGCCATCATGACGGCACTCGAACGCCACAACGGCCAGCGCCGCAAGGCAGCCAAGGAACTCCATATCTCCGAGCGCACCCTCTACCGCAAGATCAAGACCTACGGCCTGTGAGAACCAACGACATCCATATCGCCCTCCCAGCCTCTAAGAGCATCAGCAACCGCTGGCTGGTAGTCAACCATTTCGAGAATGGCGCCTTCCGCCTGTCGGGACTATCCACGGCCGACGATACCGTCCTTCTCCGCGGACTCCTCTCTCAAGTCGCCTCTCACAGCTCCTCCGTCTTCTACTGCCACAATGCCGGCACCGTGGCCCGCTTCATGGCAGCCGTCCTGGCCATCACCCCAGGCTACCACTACCTCACCGGCGACGACCGCCTCAAGCAGCGCCCCATAGCCCCTTTGGTCGACGCCCTCAACTCCATGGGATTCAACGTCCGCTACGCCGACAAAGAAGGCTTCCTGCCCCTCAATATCCAGGGCTGCCAGCCCATCCGCAAGATGGTCTCCATCGATGCCTCCCAGAGCAGCCAGTTCGTCTCCGCACTCATGCTCCTGGGCATCGCCATGCCCGACGGAATCCGCATCATGCCCAAGTCCAAGGTCGCCTCGTCGTCCTATGTCGACATGACCCTCCAGGTGCTCAAAGAGGCCGGCTATCCCGTAGCACAGCACCCAACCTCGCGCGTCATCACCGTCGACCCAAAGCCCCAAAAAGATGCCGACGCACGCAGCATCATCAATATCGAGCCCGACTGGTCGTCGGCAGGATTCTTCTACGAGGCCGCCCTCATGTGCCCCCAGTCCCGCTTCCGGCTTACGGGACTCAGCCTCCGCTCCATCCAGGGCGACAGCGTGGCCAGCAGCTATTTCGCCAAGCTCGGCGTCTCCACCACCGAGGTGCGGTCGCCATTCCTCAAGACCTCCAATTCGCTCCTCATCCATGGCGGCGGCCCTTCCTCTCGAAGGGTCTATTTCTCCTTCCGCAAATGCCCCGACCTAGTGCCCGCCGTAGCCGTGGCCTGCGCCTATCTCGGCATAGGGGCCACCCTGGCCGGCATCTCCACCCTCAGGCTCAAAGAGTCCGACCGCGTCGAGGCCCTCCTCGCCGAACTGCGCTCCCTCGGCTCCCGCATCGAAGTCAACGCGTCGGGCGACATCGTCCTCCACGCCTCCAAGAAAGGGCTCCATCCCACACGTGCCATCCATACCTACGCCGACCACCGCATCGCCATGGCCTTCGCGCCCCTCTCCCTCGTGATCCCCGACCTCGAATTCGACGACAAGTCCGCCGTCTCCAAGTCCTTCCCCGACTTCTGGAACCAGCTGTCGCTATGTAAACGCTAATCCCACCCACCAACACATACCCCCGCAAAAAGATGAAGCTGATCGTAGTCATGGGCCCAACCGCCGTAGGCAAGACCAAAGAAGCCATACGCCTGGCCAATAGCCTGTCCACCGAAATACTGTCATTCGACTCGCGCCAGTTCTATCAAGAGCTGAATATCGGCGTGGCACGCCCCAGCCCCGAAGAGCTCAGCGCCGCACCCCATCATTTCATAGCGTGCCGCTCAGTCGCCAACCCCTACAATATCTTCCAGTACGAGCAAGACGCCCTCAAGGCCATCCAAGCACTCTCCGCCAGCCACGATGCCGTAGTGGCAGTCGGCGGCTCCGGACTCTATGCCGAAGCCCTCTGCAACGGAGTCGCCGTCATGCCCGATCCGCCCAAAGAGCTGCGCGAGCGGCTCTCCCAGCAGCTCAGAGACGAAGGCGTGGCTCCCCTCCAGAGGCAGCTCCAGGCCCTCGACCCAGAATACTACGCCAAGGTCGATATCAAGAACGGCATACGCCTCCAGCGCGCCATAGAGGTATGCCTCACCACCGGCAAGACCTACACCGAAGTCATCAAGGACAGCCGCAAGCCCAGACCCTTCGAGATCGAATATCGAGTAGTGCAGGCCGCCCCAGAGGTGCTGCGAGAGCGCATCGATAGCAGGGTAGACCTCATGATGCAGCAAGGACTCCTCGAAGAGGCAGCCTCCCTCACGCCGTTCCGCCACCTCAACACCCTCAACACCGTCGGCTACAAAGAGCTCTTCCAGTATCTCGACGGCCACCTTACCCTCGACCAAGCCGTGCAGCAGATCAAGTGGCACACCTGGCAGTACGCCAAGAAGCAGCTCACCTGGCTCAAGTCCAGAATCAGCCAACAATAAGGCCGTCATTGCCCCAATATTATTTGACCGACAACTTCAATCATCCGAATAAAACAATCATTGCATTTAACCAAGATTTATTTTGATTTTCAAACTAATACAAAGAATGAGCGTTGTGGATGATGAAAAAATGATGATGACGTATACGAACACAGAGACAAATCCGTTATAGAAGAAGAAAACGCACTAAATAATGGAAAAGATCAATACGGAAGAAAAGCACCACAAGAGGCAAGAACCGCAGAAAAGCTGTTGTAACGTGTATTATTCTCTTAGACTTTTCGATTTTTCTTTT
>JAKSMS010000022.1 GCA_024400415.1 Bacteroidales bacterium
CCCGACACACGACGTATACACCCAAAGGCGGCCCCATCCGGGCCGCCTTTTCTTCGTCCCCGCCACGCATGCCCTAGGGTTAGGCTATATTACTGCCGCAGCAGTCCCGCGCTGCCAGTCTAAATAGTACCTTAATAGCACCTAACTAGCACATAGATAGCGCCTAAATAGAGCCTATCTGGTCCATAACTGGCGCATATGTGCTATATTTGTGCTATATATGTGCTATATATGTCCTATTCTATAGGATAGCAGAAATATAGCACATATATAGCACATATATAGCACAAATGATTGACCTATGACAGAGATTATCCAGAAAAATGGCAGGTATTATGGCCGCCTGCGCGGAAGTCGTGGGTACCTAATTCTTTGGTGTGGGTGGCGCTGTGGGCAATAAATCGATGGGTATGTTCGTTACTATAGATATGATGAAGCTACAGAATGAATTTATCGCTATCGAGGTGGCTGAGCATGGCGCTGAGCTGCTGAGCCTGAAAAGGGGCGACACGGAATATATCTGGCAGGGCGATCCGCTGTTTTGGGGCAGGCATGCCCCTATCTTGTTCCCTATCGTGGGTCAGGTGTGGGAAGGCGCCTACCGCGTGAATGGCAGGGAGTATCACTTGCCGCAGCATGGTTTTGCTCGCGACCGCGACTTTGAAGTGGTGGAGGATGCTGACGCTATCGTAATGCGGCTGGAGAGCGACAACCGCAGCCGTGAGGTGTATCCCTACGAATTTGTGCTCACGGCTCGCTATACGCTGCATGCCAACGTGGTACGCTGCTGCTGGACGGTGAGGAATTCGGGCGCTGAGAGGATGTATTACCAGATTGGCGCGCATCCGGCTTTCTATTATCGAGACTTTGATGCTGCCGACAAGATGCATGGCATGCTGACGGTAGAGAACCTGACGGGCAGTGCCGTGAAGCCTATCATCCGAGGCGTGATCGAAGGGGGATTCCGTGCCGAGAGGGAGCGCTCGATGAAGATTTGCAATATCATGCCGCTGGAGGGACGCACGTTCGACCACGACGCGCTGCTGCTGGAAGATGGGCAGACGCAGGTGGTGGGATTGCGCGACAAGAAGGCTAGGGAATATCTGAGGCTGACGTCGGACTGCCAGGTGTTCGGCATCTGGAGCCCTACGGGCAAGGATGCTCCGTTTGTGTGCATCGAACCGTGGATGGGCAGGTGCGACCGCGTGGGTTTCGACGGCGATATCTCGGAGCGAGACTTTATCCAGCAATTGGAACCCGGCGAGGAACGCGACTTTGTATATACTATTGAGGCTATTTAGAGTGGCTAAGATGCTGAGCTGCCATGTGGAGTGAAGTTGTCAATCTGCTTCTAACCACTCAGCAGTTCAAAACTGCTTAGGGTCTTAAAAAAATGAAGGATTTTGCTGCTATTGACTTTGAGACGGCTAACCGCAATCCCACGAGTGTGTGCTCGGTGGGAGTGGTAGTGGTGCGCGACGGTGCGATTGTGGACTCTTATTATAGCCTGATCAAGCCCGAACCGGAATATTATGAGTACTTCAACAGCCGTGTGCACGGCCTGCACCAGCGCGACACGAAGGATGCAAGGGTGTTCCCCGAAGTGTGGAAGGAGATTGCGCCTAGGATTGAGGGACTGCCGCTGGTGGCGCACAATAAGCAGTTTGACGAGATGTGCCTCAAGCGGGTGATGCAGTGCTATAGGATGGATTATCCGGATTATACGTTTCTGTGCACTTACCTGGCGGCCCGCAAGAAGCTGAAGGGGCTGACGGAGCATTTCTCGCTGGATGCTGTGGCTAGCTATTGCGGCTTCGATATGGAGCATCATCACCATGCCTTGGCTGACGCGGAGGCATGTGCCCGCATTGCGTTGCAGCTGATTGACGACGACGAGGCTGCCTATGAGGAGGAACTGCGACTGAAGACGCTGCGCAACAAGGAGCGTCGCCGCCAACGCTACGAACGGTTTAAGGACAAAACTGGCCGCTCCTAGGAACGGCCAGTTTCTTCTTGTTATAATGTTATCTATCTGACTAGTTGGCTAGTAGACTTGACAACTAGAGGGTGGCTTCGATAATCATGTCGTAGAGCTGTGCGGTGGAGATTCCCATGGCGCGTGCCTGCTTGGGGACGATGCTCTCGGCGCTCTGTCCGGGGATAGTGTTGACCTCGAGGAAGAAGAGTTCGGAACGTTCGGTATTGTAGATGAAGTCGAAGCGGACTACGCCCTTGCAGTGGAGCAGGTCGTAGAGCTGGGAGGATACCTGCTGAATCTGGTCGGTGATCTCCTTGGGAGCCTCAGCAGGGGTGACTTCGTTGGAGAAGCCTTCGTATTTGGCCTCGTAGTCGAAGAACTCGTGTCCGCCGGTGGGGATGATCTCGGTGACTGGGAAGACGAGCTTCTCGGTCTTGGAGCGGAATACGCCGCAGTCGAATTCGCGGCCTTGGATGAATTCTTCGACGAGCACTTCGGAGTCTTCGCTGAAGGCTTCTTGGATGGCTGGCATGAGAGCCTCTGGGGTCTTAACCTTGGTGGTGGCTACGCTAGAGCCGCCGCTGGCAGGTTTGACGAAGAGGGGCAGGGTGAGCTGGGAGAGGATCATGTCGGCGGTGATGTGCTGTTCGGCAGTGAGGTGGAGCGAGCGGGCGATGCTGACGATGCCGAAGTTCTTTACCACGGGGTTGCAGTAGCCCTTGTTGAAGGTGAGGGCTGAAGTGTAGAATCCGCAGGTGGTGTACTTGATGCCGAGCATGTCGAAGTAGCCCTGGAGCACGCCGTTTTCGCCGGGATTGCCGTGCACGATGATGAAGGCGAGGTCGAAGTGGATTTTTGAGCCGCTGTCGGTGACGGTGAAGTCGTTTTTGTCAACAGGGAGGTGCTCGCCGGTCTCGGTCATCCAATACCAGCCGTCTCGGTCGATAACGATTTTATATACATTATATTTATTCTTGTCGAGGCATTGGTATACCTGGCAGCCGGAGTTGATGGATACGTCATGTTCGCCGGAATAGCCTCCCATGACGAGGGCAATATTTTTCATGGTTATTTGGGATTTATTTTTTATCGGGTGAGTATTCATGAGGGTGTTTGGAGGTGGTATTCGATTGCTGCGGGGCGTTCCGCAGGATTTCAATCGTGGACTTTAGTTCTTCTATTTTGAGCAGGTGCTGCTGATAGGCTTCGCTTTCGGGGAATGCGGGGCGATGGGCCTGCATGCGGCTGAGCTGCTGGTATTTCTTGGCAAGGAGGAGTGTGGCGTTGGTGAAGTAGGTCTGGCAGAAGCGCTCCCAGATGATGTCGACGGCGAGGGATGAGGGGTGGAGCATGTCGGGCTCGTAGAAGCGGTAGTCTCGCAGCTCGTCCATCATAATCTCATAGGCGGGGAAGTAGTGGGTGGGTAGGGCGTTGGTGGCAAGCATGAGGGCGGATTTGCTGAGCTGGTTGCCGTGCGGGGTATCGGCCCAATGACGTATAGGGCTGATGGTGAGTATGGAGTCGAGTCCGTCGAGGGCTTGGGAGAGTGTGGAGATGATGTGCGAGGGTGTGAGCAGTTGTTTGGTGAAGCGGGTGGCGGGCACTTTGTGGCAGTTGGCCACAATGCCGTAGCCTTGGAGATGGTAGGCGTAGGCGGTGCCGAGGGTGAGGATGACGATGGGGTTCTGCTGAAGGAATTGGTGGGCCGAGTGGAGGCTTTGCTGGCAGCGCTGCAGCACGATGTCTTTGTCTGGATGGGAGAATCGGCTGTGGTGGAGCCAGGAATGGAAGATTCCGTCGTGGCACACGAGGTCGGCATCGGTGATGGTGCGTTCGTCGCGGCAGCGGAGCAGGCATTCGGCTATGGAATAGGGGTTGTAGAGTATGCCGAATGGATTGGCCATGACGGTGAATCCGCTGTTGGCGAGTCGCTCGGAGATGTGTTCGGTGAAGCATGACCCGATAAGGAGTATGGGCCGTTGATGGTCGAGGTGGAGTGTGGAGGGGGGGATGGGTACTATGGTTTGGAGCGATGTCATGCTTTTCGGGAGAGTTTGATATTGGTGACGCCGGGCATCTTGGCAAGCTCGTCGACGAAGTCGCGCGGCGAGATGGTGATGCCTTGTGTCTTCATCATGAGGGTGAGGTTCTGGGAGTAGTCGTTGACTTGGAGCGTGACGGGCACTTCACCTTTGTGGCGCTTGGCGAGGGCTCGGAAGTCTTGGCAGAATTGTTCGTTGACTTGTGCCAGGTCCATCTCGAAGTGTACGGCTTTTGTGAGTGCGTTGGTGATCTCGCCGAGGACGCGAATCTCGCTGACTTGGAACTTGGCGGGCTGTTCGTTCTTCTCGCCGGTATATTTATTGGTGAAGATACGCTTGGTGACGATGCCTTTGATGTAGACGAAGAGTCCGGGCTGGAAGTATGTGGAGAACTTGATTTGGTCGTCGCCGAACATAGAGATGTCGAACGAGCCCATGTAGTCTTCGATAGTCATGGCTCCGTAGGGGGTGCCTTTGCGTGAGATTCCGTTGCGGGCATCGGTAACCACTCCTGCAATAGCCACTTCGTGGTTGACGAGTTTCTCGAGGTTGGTGAGGTCGGCGGTGGTATGGCTGGTGAAGGACTTGATTTCGAGCTTAAAGTCGTCGAGTGGGTGGCTGGTGAGGTACATAGAGATGGCCTCTTTCTCGAATCGGGACTTTTGGATGTTGGTCCACTCGGCTACTTGTGGGATGGGGGGGTGGTCTTCTTGCTTGACCTCCTCGGCCATGTCGAAGATGGAGAGCTGCGAGGAGTTTTCGGCATCTTGGTTGCGGGTGGCCCATCGGAGGAGTTTTTCGAGGTATGTGGGAGTGGATTCGCTCTCGAAGTCTTTGGCAAAATACTGTGCGCGGTGCATGGTGCCGATGCCGTCGAGGGCACCTGCCTTGACAAGCACTTCGAGGTTTTTGCGGTTGATGGCGTGGACGTCGATACGGGTGAGGAAGTCGAACACGTCGGTGTAGGGACCGTTGGCCTCGCGTTCTTGGATGATGGCCAGCGAGGCTGCTTCGCCCATTCCGCTGATGGCTTTGAGTCCGAAGCGTATCTGTCCGTGGGAATTGACGGAGAAGTCGACCTCGGATTCGTTGATAGAGGGTGCGAGCACATCGATATTGTTCTTGGCGCAATCTTCCTTGAGTTCTGCAACGCGCTTGATATCGGTCTGGGCACTAGTCATGACGGCTGCCATGTACTCGGCGGGGTAGTGGGCCTTGAGGTAGGCGGTCTGGTAGGCCACCCAGGAATAGCAGGTGGCGTGCGACTTGTTGAAGGCGTAGGAGGCGAACTTCTTCCAGTCCTCCCAAATCTTGTTGAGGGTCTTTCGGTCGTGGCCGTTCTTCTCACCTCCCTCGTAGAAGAGCACCTCGAGCTCGTTCATCTTCTCGATCTGCTTCTTACCCATGGCTTTGCGAAGGGTATCGGACTGTCCGCGGGTGAAGTTGGCGAGCTGTCGACTGAGGAGCATGACCTGCTCTTGGTAGACGGTGATGCCGTAGGTGTCCTTGAGGTATTTCTCCATGCAAGGGATGTCGTAGGTGACGGGCTTGCGTCCGAGCTTGCGGTCGATGAAGTCGGGGATATAGTCCATAGGACCCGGACGATAGAGGGCGTTCATGGCGATGAGGTCCTCGAAGACGTGGGGCTGTAGCTCACGGAGGTATTTCTGCATGCCGGCAGACTCGAACTGGAAGGTGGCCACTGTGTTGCCGTCGCAGTAGAGCTGGTAGGTCTTTTCATCATCAATAGGAATGGTGTCGATATTGAGGTCGATTCCGTAGTTCTTCTTGATCATGCGGAGCGCATTCTTGATGATGGTGAGGTTCTTGAGTCCGAGGAAGTCCATCTTGATGAGTCCTACGGTCTCGACCACGTGTCCGTCGTATTGGGTGACGAGCACGTCTTGTCCCGACTCCTTATCGGCAATGGTGCACACGGGAGCGAACTTGGTGAGGTCGTCGGCACCGATGATGACGCCGCAGGCGTGGATGCCTATCTGTCGGTTGGTGTCTTCGAGTTCGCTGGCGTAGGTGAGCATCTGGCGTGTCTGGTTGTCGCCAGACTCCATGATGGCTTTGAGTTCAGGAACGTATTTGTAGCAGTTTTTGAGGTTTACTTTAGGTGATTTGCCGTTTTCGTCCTTGATGTTGTCGGGGAAGGACTTTTCGGGCACGAAGTCTTTGAGTCGGTTGACCTCGCTGAGGGGAATATCTTCTACGCGTCCCACATCGGCGATGGCGGATTTGGTGGCCATGGTGCCGTAGGTGATGATGTGGGCCACTTTCTCTTTGCCGTACTTCTCGGTGATCCAGTCGAGCACCTTGCCGCGTCCGGCATCGTCGAAATCGACGTCGATATCGGGGAGTGAGATGCGGTCGGGGTTGAGGAATCGCTCGAACAGGAGATCGTATTTTAGAGGGTCGACGTCGGTGATCCAAAGGCAGTAGGCTACCACTGAGCCTGCTGCGGAACCACGACCGGGTCCTACGCTGACTCCCAGCTCTTCGCGGGCACCGCGGATATAGTCGCTCACGATGAGGAAGTAGCCCGGGAATCCCATAGTCTTGATGGTGTGGAGCTCGAAGACGATGCGTTCGGTCTGCTCCTCGGTGAGTTCTTCACCGTAGCGCTTGTGGGCACCCGCCCAGACGAGGCTTTCGAGGTAGTCGGCTTCGAACTTGATGCGGTAGAGTTTCTCGTAGCCGCCGAGACGCTTGATCTTCTTCTCGGCATCAGACTGAGAGAGTACCACTTCGTGCTTCTCGTTCTGGGTGAACTCGTCGAAGAGGTCTTGTTCGCTGAAGCGCTTGCGCCACTCTTCCTCGGAGCCAAATTCTTCGGGAATGGCGAAGGAGGGCATGATAGGGTCGGAATCGATGGAGTAGACCTCTACTTTGTTGGCAATCTCCATCGTGTTTTCGAGTGCCTCGGGGATGTCGCTGAAGATGGCTGCCATCTCGTCGGGGGACTTGAGCCATTCCTGCTTGGTGTAGTGCATGCGGTCCTGGTCGAAGTACTTGCGCTGGGTGGAGAGGCAGATGAGGTGGTCGTGGGCTTCGCCATGCTCTTCCTCTACGAAGTGGACGTCGTTGGTGGCGATGACCTTGATATTGTGTTTGCGGGCTAGCTCGATGAGGACGGGGTTTACCTTCTCCTGGCGCTCGTAGGTGGAACGGTCGCCGTTGGGCTTGTCGGTCTTGTGGCGCTGGAGCTCTACGTAATAGTCGTCGCCAAAAATGGACTTGAACCAGAGCATAGACTGCTCTGCGCCGGCGATATCTCCGGCGATGATCTTTTGCGGTATTTCGCCGCCAAGGCATGCGGAACATACGATGAGGCCCTCGTGGTATTGTTCGAGGACGTTGTGGTCGATACGCGGACGATTGTAGAATCCGTCGGTATAGGCTATGGAGGCAAGCTTGCATAGCGACTTGTAGCCCTGCTTGTTTTTGGCTAGGAGGATAAGGTGCCATCCCGATGAGTCGACGATGCGCGGACGGCCGGTCTCGGGGTTGATCTCTTTGACGTCTTTGTCTTTGTCGTAGAGGGTGCGGCGTGCGCAGTAGGCTTCGGTGCCGATGATGGGCTTGAAGATCTCGGCTTTGAGCTTCTCAATCTGGTATTCGGCTTCCTGCTTCTCCTCGGGAGTGGCGCCGTCGTTTTTGAGGATGGCTTCCTGCTCTTTGATTTTATCCTTGACTTTTCCGTTCACCTTGTTGACGGTGTCCATGAGGTCTTTGATGCCGAACATGTTGCCGTGGTCGGTGAGCGCCATGGCGTACATGCCGTTCTTCTTGGCTTTGGCCACGAGGTCGGGCACCTTGCTCATGCCGTCGAGCATGGAGTAGTGGGAGTGGACGTGGAGGTGGGTGAACTGGGTCATGGCTGTTTATCGGTTGGTTTTGTGGGTCTGTATATCAGTTTTCCGTTGAGGAATATGTATCTTTTGTGGTTGAAGTAACAGTATCGGTAGGCAGACTTTGTGGCTGTGCCGTCAGCATCATACTGTATGGTGAGAAACTTGCGCACCCGTCGAGGCCGGCCTTCCTTGAATCGGCCCCAGCGGTATTCTTCCACGAAGATGAGCTCGTCGTCGGCAGTATAGCATTCTTTTCTGAGCTTGTATTGGTGCTTGTCGAAGCTCTGAAGGGATCGCTCGGCCACCACGCCGTCGTCGCCATAGAGATACGTGACTTCTACAGCCAATCGGTCTCGGGAATCGTAGACGGGATGCCTGGATGAGATGGGCTGTCCCGTTTCGGGATGGCGGACAACCGCATACGACGAGTCGTCTTGGGCGTTGGCCGTGCCTATTGCCAGCAGCAGGAGGAATGCGATACAATATCTCTTCATGCCACAAAAAAACTACTGTAGTTTCTTGTAGTGGAAGCGGTGTGGTGCATCGTCGCCGAGGCGCTTCTTGCGGTTCTCTTCATATTCGGAGTAGTTGCCTTCGAAGAAGTAGACCTGAGAGTCGCCCTCGAAGGCGAGGATATGGGTGCAGATGCGGTCGAGGAACCATCGGTCGTGGCTGATAACTACTGCGCATCCGGCAAAGTTCTCAAGGCCTTCCTCCAAAGCGCGTACGGTATTTACGTCGATATCGTTGGTGGGCTCGTCGAGGAGGAGCACGTTGGCTTCGCTCTTGAGGGTGAGTGCCAGATGGAGTCGGTTGCGCTCGCCGCCGGAGAGCACGCCGGCCTTCTTGCTTTGGTCGGTGCCGGTGAAGTTGAATCGTGAGATATAGGCGCGGGAGTTAATCATGCGGCCGCCCATCTGGATGAGCTCGTTGCCTTCGCTCACCACGTCGTAGACGCTCTTCTCGGGATCGATGCGCACGTGCTGCTGGTCCACATAGCCTATCTTGACGGTCTCGCCCACGGTGAAGGTGCCCTTGTCGGGGGTTTCGAGTCCCATAATCATACGGAAGAGGGTGGTCTTGCCGCATCCGTTAGGTCCGATAACGCCCACGATGCCTGCTGGTGGCAGGTTGAAGGTGAGGTTCTCGTAGAGCAGCTTGTCGCCAAAGGCCTTGCTTACGCCCTCCACTTCAAGCACTTTGTTGCCCAGTCGGGGGCCGTTGGGAATGAAGATTTCGAGATTCTGCTCTTTCTCCTTTACGTCTTCGTTCATGAGTTTGTCGTAGGCTGCCAGACGGGCCTTGCCTTTGGCGTGACGGGCCTTGGGTGCCATGCGTACCCATTCCAGCTCGCGCTGGAGGGTCTTGCGGCGCTTGCTTTCCTGCTTTTCTTCCATGGCCAGGCGCGCCGTCTTTTGGTCGAGCCAGCTGGAATAGTTGCCCTGCCAAGGAATGCCTTCGCCGCGGTCGAGTTCGAGAATCCAACCGGCCACGTTGTCGAGGAAGTAGCGGTCGTGGGTAACGGCGATGACGGTGCCTTTGTATTGCTGCAGGTGGTGTTCCAGCCATTCGATGGATTCGGCATCGAGGTGGTTGGTAGGCTCGTCGAGGAGCAGGATGTCGGGCTCCTGAAGGAGGAGTCGGCAGAGTGCCACGCGGCGACGTTCGCCGCCAGAGAGGTTCTTGACTAGCTGGTCGTCGTCGGGGCAGCGCAGTGCATCCATGGCTCGGTCGAGCTTGCTGTCGAGGTTCCAGGCGTCGTACTGGTCGAGGAGTTCGGTGAGTTCGCCTTGGCGTTCGCAGAGCTTGTCGAAGTCGGCGTCGGGTTCGGCGAAGGCGTTGTTGACCTCTTCGTATTCTTTGAGTGCGTCAACGATAGGCTGCACGGCTTCCTGCACTACCTCCTTGACGGTCTTGTTGTCGTCGAGCTTGGGTTCCTGCTCGAGGTATCCGACAGAATAGCCGGGCGAGAATACTACCTCGCCTTGGTAGTCTTTGTCTATGCCGGCGATGATCTTCATGAGGGTAGACTTGCCGCTGCCGTTGAGGCCGATGATGCCGATCTTGGCGCCGTAGAAGAACGAGAGGTAGATATCTTTGAGGATTTGACGTGATGGGGGAATGATCTTGCCCACGCCCACCATAGAGAATATGATTTTTTTATCTTCGAGATTTGCCATAATGTTAGTTCGTTTTAGGGGTTCGGTGCCGTAATGGATCGGCGATTAGTCGTTGAATTTAATATCTTTGATGTTGAGCTGTATTTCGGTGCGTCCGTTCCAGAAGTTCTCTTCTAGGTTGTAGCATATGTCGAAATAGTCGCCACGCTTCATGCGGTCGTAGTGCATGCCGAGCTGGAATCCGATAGCCGGATAGGCTCGGGAACGGGTCTCGACCTGGATGGGGGAGAACTTCAGGTGGTTGGCGCCCACCTTGCGGGGATAGCCGGTGTCTACGAGGTGGTTGGTGCGGAACACGGGCATCGGGTTGTCGGGCCCGAAGGGCGCAAACTGCTTGAGGATGCGGAGGAATTTAGGGGTGATGTGCTCCGAGAAGCTGATTTCGGCATCGATCTCCACCTCTGGCGAGGTGTATTGCGGGTCGATGGATTCGGCCACTACCTCCTCGAAACGTTCCATGAACTTCTCGAAGTTTTCTGGCTTGAGGGACACTCCGGCAGCACATCTGTGTCCGCCAAAATGCTCGAGAAGGTCGCTGCACTTCTCGAGGGCGGTGTGCACGTCGAATTCCTTGATCGAGCGGGCGGAGCCAACTATCATATCGTCGCCGGAACGGGTGAAGATGACGGTGGGCTTGTAGTATGACTCCACAAGTCTGGACGCCACAATGCCTACCACGCCTTTGTGCCACGACTCGTCGAAGAGCACGATGGCTTTGCGGTTGTGCATCTCGGGGTGGGACTCGATATAGCGCACGGCGGTTTCGGTGGCTTTGGAGTCGAGGCCTTTGCGCTCGGAGTTGCACTCGTCGATATCCTTGGCCATCTTGTTGGCAGCCTCGACATCTTCGCAGATGAGCAGGCTCACCGAGTCTTTGGCGCTGTGGATGCGGCCGGCTGCATTGATGCGGGGGCCTACCAGGAACACGAGGTCGCTGATAGAGAGCTCCTTGTTGAAATAGGAGTTGCCCGGCTCGCACTCTTGGTCTCCGGCTTCGGCACGAGGGGTGAGGTGGCCGTAGCGGAGGATGGCTTCCAGGCCTACGCGCGGCTTGCGGTTGATGACCTTGAGTCCATAGTATGCCAGCACGCGGTTTTCGCCGGTCATGGGCACGATGTCTGAGGCAATGCTGACGGCCACGAGGTCGAGGAATGTGAGGAGCTTGCGCTTGAGGAGCTCTTGGTTCTTGAGACGCGAAGTCTCCACGGGCGAAAGCTTGTCGCAGAGCCGCACGCCCAATTTCTGCTCCATGTAGGCCTCCACAATCTTGAATCCGATGCCGCAGCCCGAGAGCTCCTTATATGGATAGGGGCAGTCTTCCCGCTTAGGGTCGAGCAGGGCATAGGCCTGTGGCAGTTCCTCGCCAGGCAGGTGGTGGTCGCCGATGATGAAGTCGATGCCGAGCTTTTTGGCATAGGCCACCTCTTCGACGGCCTTGATGCCGCAGTCGAGAGCGATAATGAGGGTTTGCCCGTTCTCGTGAGCGTAGTCGATGCCTTGGTAGGAGATACCGTAGCCTTCGGAGTCGCGATCAGGGATGTAAAAATCTAGTAAATCCACATTCGACACTACCGAATGCAGATAAGAGTACACCAAAGCAACTGCTGATGTACCGTCTACGTCATAGTCTCCGTATACGAGAATGCGCTCTTTCTGTTTGATGGCAAGGTTGATTCTGCTGATGGCACGATCCATGTCCTTCATCATGAGCGGGTCATGAAGCTGGTCAAGGTTCGGTCTGAAGAATCTTCGTGCCTCTTCAAAGGTCTTGACACCACGCTCTACGAGCAAAGTGGCGATAATTTTATCAACGCCAACAGATTCTGCAAGTTTCTCAACGGTCTCTATTTCATAGTCTTCTCTTAATTTCCAACGTTTTTCTTTCATCATTTTCTGGGCGTAAAATTACGAAAAAAATTGGATTTAGAGCACGCTTTTTAGAAATATTTTTATTAACAGCTATTGATCAATGTCTAAATCTGCGAAAGAGAGGCACTTGCATAATCGGGCTTATTGCTGCCTCAGCGGTAGATATCCTATAGGGATTCTTCGGCCCTTATTACCGGAGTTGACACACAGATAGGACGGAGAATATCGCCAGTTAGGATGGAGATAGTGGTTGGTGTCGGCTGAGGTGAATATGTAACAATAATATTGTGTCGGGATGGTCCCTCGCTATCCTCTCTTAAACCATCTGAAAATGTCTCGATAGGAGATCTGCTTTCCGAAGAGGAGCACGCCTCTCTTGTAGATGTTGGCGGCCATCCAGGTGCAGAGTATGAATGTCAGAATCAGCAGTGCGATGGAGACGGCAACCTCGAGGATGGAAACTCCGAAAGGCAGCCTGAACATCATAGCAATTGGCGAGGTGAAGGGAATAATGCTGAGCCAGGTGGCCACCGTGCCTCCGGGCTCGTTGATCATGGCGGGTATGAGCATGAGGCTCAGCAGCAGGGGAATGGTGACCGGAAGGGTGAACTGCTGCCCGTCTGACCCTTGGTCGACAAGCGATCCGCAAGCGGCGAAAAGACTCGCATATAGCAGATATCCAAATAGAAAGTATATCAAGAATAGGGGTATAATCAGCTTGAAGTTGATTGCTACCAATCCTTGGGTGAGCACGAATGCCTGGCTGTTTGGGATGGCGTCATTGGCCATCTTTGCGGTCTCTAGCTGAGTGGTCATGTCGGTGCCTTTGGTAGCAATCTGAGTGACGTTTTGGCGTTGCTCTGCCTGTTCGAATAGGGTAGGGTTGGCAGCCTTGATGGCAAAGAGTCCGGCTCCTGAGAGCGCTACCCATAAGGCGAACTGCGTCAGGCCTACGAGTCCGATTCCTACCACCTTTCCCATCATCAGCTGGAAGGGCTTCAGGCTGCATAGCATCACCTCAACGATTCTGCTATGCTTCTCTTCGGATACGCCCTGCATCACTTGTCCTCCGAACATGAATATCGCAACATATATTATTACCGCCAGGATAATGCCTAAAATCATCTTCACTTCCAGGAATCCGTCCCTGCCGGTTTCGATATCCTTGGGGTGTAGCGCTATGGTGGTGTGGGTGAGCGACTCATAGTCGTCTGGCGAGATATTGAGCACGTCTTCCAGGATTACGTTGTGGAGTATGGTGTTCAGCTGCTGCTTTATGTCGCTCTGCACGTTAGATCCGGGCACATCGGTACGATAGTAGAGGAAAGCGTCGTTGGGTATGGTAGTTTCTCGCGAGGGGATGAAAACGATCAGGTTGGCGCTGTCCATCTCGAGCTGCCTTTTGGCGTAGTCTAGGCTTCCTGCCCGCTTGTAGGCCACCTCCTTGTTCGACTGGAATGCATGGGTGAAGATTTCTGTTTCGTCGACTACCAGCACCGTTGCGGTTGTGATCGGCTTTTGGGCCAGATATACGGGCGTGGCATATACGATGGCGATGAGTATGGGCAATAGGATGGTAAGTATCCAAAACGACTTTTTGCGCACTCGGGTGGAGTATTCTCTTCTTATAACTAGCAGTATCTTTTTCATATCTTATCGTTTTGGACGCTTCTAATAAAAATCTCGTTCATCGAGGGGAGTATTTCCTGGAAATGAGTGATCTTGCATTGCGGCAGCAGCTGTAAGAGCAGGTCGTTGACTTCCAGTCCTTCATGGATCCTTACGATGGCAGAGAATTCTTTGCTGCCTTGCTCTTGGGACATCTGCTCCAGCTCGAATCCTTGAGGAAGGATGAGCGTCTCTTTCGACAGGTGCCCCTCTATCTGATAGCGGTCTTGGGCGAATGATCGGCGGATTTCCTTTACGGAGCCGCTTAGCACCAGCTGCGACTTGTTGATGAGGGCAATGTCGTCGCAGATCTCTTCTACCGAAGCCATGTTGTGGGTGGAGAATATCACGGTGGCTCCATTTTCGCGCAGTCGCAGGATTTCGTTCTTGAGCAGGGTGGCATTCACTGGGTCGAATCCGCTAAAGGGCTCGTCGAAGATAAGCAGTTTCGGCTCGTGAACCACGGTTACGATGAATTGAACCTTTTGCTGCATGCCTTTGGAGAGTTCCTCCACCTTGCGGTTCCACCATGACTCTATCTCGAATCGGCCAAACCATTGCTTGAGACGCTGCTCGGCATCTTTCCGGCTGAGTCCTTTGAGCTGTGCCAGATAGATGGCTTGTTCGCCAACTTTCATCTTTTTGTATAGGCCTCGCTCCTCGGGCATGTATCCGATTTTCAAGGTGTCCTCGTCGGTCAGCGGCTTGTCGTCCAGTCTGATGGCGCCGCTATCGGCTTGGGTGATATGGTTGATGATTCTGATGAGGGTGGTCTTGCCGGCCCCATTGGGCCCCAAAAGACCAAATATACTGCCTTGGCGCACCTCAAGAGTGACGTCATTCAAGGCTCGATACGAACCAAAATTCTTGGTGATATGTTCAACTCTTAGCATCTGTTTTGGTCTTTCTGATTCTTCTTAGCAATAGTGTCTCGGCCAGCAGGCATGCTAGTGCCCCAACCACGAACCAGCGCCAGAGGGGCTTGTCGTTGCGCTGCTGCCTGATATAGGCTTCCATGGATTTTTTTGCATTCGGCACCACGCTGCATTCTGTCAGCCTCTGGTTGTCTATCATCGAGGCAATCTCTGCTTCGCTGTAGGAGGCCATGTCTGACTCCAAGCGGCTGTAGTTGAAGGAAATGCCTTCCTGAACCTTATTCTCGGAAATGGTGTAGTTTCCTGCCTGTGCGACTTGGTTGTGGGTGACGATATAGCATCTTCCGGAGTTCTGTCTCGTTTCGGGGAGGATGTCTACGCCGTTTCCTATCAGGTGTGGCAGTTCGTAGCTGTTGGCCAGCTGTATGGCTCCTTCGCTGCCGATAATGTGGTACAGCGACCCCATCTGCCTGCTGTATAGCGCCATATTGTATACCACGGGCACAAAGAGCGCTTGGCGCACCCAGTCGGTTGTTTCGATTCTAAGCGGTGCGGCCGTCACGTATATCTTGCCATTTCCGCTAGGGGTGGCTGTCAGGTAGTCTCCTCCGCTGGCCAGCTGCATGATGCTGCTTCTTGAACTGTTGGGGCCGGCGTTCATCAGGTGGTAGCCTTGCAGGGTAGGCATCTCCATCTCCTCGGTCTTGCCGTTAAACACCCCTCTGAAGAGGCCGTCTTCTAAGTCTATGTTGGTGACGCTCATCTTGGTCTTTTGCCATTCTCCTAGGATAGGAGTCTTCCAGGCTGCCATTGCTGAGGCGTAGCTGGGATCTATGGTGGTTCCTGGCACTACGAAGAGCGATCCGCCCTCGTTAACCCACGACAAGAGCGTTTGGGCTAGTCCGCTAGAGATGGTGCTCACTTCGTTGAGAATGATGAAGTTCTTCTGGTTGAGCGATTCGTAGTTGATGTCCCGTTCGGCCATTCGAGTGTAGCTGATGGTCGAATCGTCATCGAATAGTCTGTCTAGGTATTCGTTCTTTTCTCCTATCACGGCTACGTTGATTCGCGAGTTGACGTTCACGCTGAAGAAGAACTTGTCGTCGAAAGTGATAGGATAATCTGTTATTTCTACTCTGCAGTCAAGCGTTCCTGTTTGGTCTACCTGCATCTTAAGTGTTGCGACTGCCTTCCCCTTGGCTGGTACGTCTACAGTAGCAATAGCGCGCTGTTTGTCGTTGGCAATGAGCTTTATCTGCACCTGCTCCATGGGGTCGCTGCCATTGTTTCTAAGGCATACGGCGGCTTCTAACGTGTTGCCTTGGTAGTATGTTGGTGCATTGAGGCTGATGCTGTCTATGTATAGGTTGTCGAGTGTGCTTCCTTCCAGCACTACAAAGGTGGACTGTATATTGGTGTCTGACTTCCAGTCCTCTAAGTCGGTGGTGTTGGCTTGGAAGTCGCTGATGATGTAGCAATGCCTGTTTGCGGCATGTGACCGATTCAGGAAGTCATACATCTTTTCTCCCATGCTGCTGATGGTCAGGGTGCGTGGACTGATATCCACTTTTTCCAATTCCTCGAATAGCTCGTCCTTGCTCAGCCATCTGAATTGGCTGCCATCAGTCTCGTTGGTAATCAGTTGGAACTGGTCGTCCATATCGTAGGCTGCCACGATTTCCTTCACCTTGTTGCGTCCCATTTCGAGCAGCGTGCCGTCGGAGTTGGTGTTGTTCATGCTGAACGAGTTGTCTAGATAGATGCTTACTGCGCAGCCGCCAGGCTTGAGGTGCTTGCCTGTTCCTGGTATTACTGGCTGGGCAAAGGCGATGACCAGGCATATGATGGCGAGGATTCTGGCTGCAAGTACCAGCCACCGCATCAGTTCAGACTGCTTGCGGGTTTGCTGTTGCAGCTCTTGCAGGTAGTCCACATTGCTGAAGTATACCTTCCGGTAGCGCCTGAAGTTGAACAGGTGTACGGCTATCGGTATGGCTACAGCGACTAGGGCTAACAGTATGAGTGGGTAGGTGAACATGTCTTCTTACTTGGTCTTAAAAGATTTGCAGTATGAGCTGATTCCGCATTTCTCGCATTTTGGGTTGCGCGCTGTGCAGACATATCTTCCGTGTAGTATCAGCCAATGGTGGGCTATCGGAATCTTGTCCTTCGGAATGTGCCGTGTCAGCGTCTTCTCAGTTTCTAGCGGAGTCTTACTGTTGTTGGTCAGCCCTATGCGGTTCGACACCCGGAATACATGTGTGTCGACGGGCATGTTGGGTTGGTTGTAGAGCACGGCGGTCACTACGTTGGCGGTCTTTCTTCCCACTCCGGGGAGTGTCTGTAGCTCGTCTACGCCGCTAGGTATTTGGCCTTCATAGTTCTCTACCACTCGTTGCGCCATTCCCACTAGGTGCTGGCTCTTGCTGTTGGGATAGGATACCGACTTGACGTACTCTAGCACTTCTCCCGCGGTGGCTTTCGACAAGGCATCGGCGTCAGGATATTTTTCAAATAGGACAGGTGTGACCATGTTCACGCGCTTGTCGGTGCATTGGGCGCTCAGCATCACCGCCACCAGCAGCTGGTAGGCATTTTCGTAGTTGAGCTCTGATGATGCTGATGGCATGGCCTGCTCGAAGTGGGCCAGCACCTTTTCGTATCGTTCCTTTAGGGTCATGGTCGGTAGTATAGTTTTGACTTGATGGCGTAATGGTCTGAGATGTCGTTCTTGATTCTTTTATAGCTGGCTGCCTCCAAGTTTTTGGAGTGCAGTATGTAGTCTATCCTGAAGTCTGGATACATCCCGTGATAGGTCGTTCCGATGCCGTGGCCTAGTTCTACAAAGCAATCTTTCAGATGCTTGCTTGCGTTTTGGTAGAGGTAGCTGGCCGGGGTGTCGTTGAAGTCTCCGCAGATGAGCAGCGGCAGGTCCGACTCTTCTATCAGCGGCAGCAGCTCCTCCTGCCACTCTAGTTCGTGGCGCTTATAGGTGGTTCTTAGCTTGTTTATCACGGGCTTCGTGCGCTGTTTGATGTCTAGCGAGTCTTTGTTCTTCAGGTCGTCGAGGTTCTCCGGCGTGAGCATGTAGCTGTCCATGTGTACGCACATGATTCTGAACTTCTGGCGTTCTTTGGTGATCACCACATGGCATTTGCGGTTCGAGTCTAGGTCTACCGTCTTGTCGAAAGGGTATTTTGAGAATATGGCTACGCCGTAAGGCACCTTGCCATTCATGTTGGGACCATATGCGTATCTGTATCCCAGCGCCTTCATTGAGTCTATGAGGTGGAATTTGCCTGGCGTATAGAATTCTTGCAGCGTCAGCACGTCGGGGTTCTCCTCTCGCAGCATGCCCACAAAGAGCGCCGCATTGCTGTCTGCCAGCTCTCGCTTGTCTTCGGGACCCCAGAACTCGTGTATGTTGTAGTCGAGTATGGTCAGGCATGTGTGGTCGGAATCCTCTAGGGCTTCTTCTTCTACTCCGCCTATCTGGATATAGGCGGGCACTAGCGAAATCCTCAGCAGCATAGGTATGGCGCTGAGGAGAAACCACCAGCTCTTGGCGCACAGCCACACGGCGGCCATCACTAGGTTGGCTGCCAAGAGTATGAGGTAGCCATAGCTCAGCAGTGAGGGCAGTTCAAACTCGCTCGGAGCAAAGCGCCCAGCCATTGTTGATAGCAGAAACAGCAGCGCAACAACTGCGTTTGCAATAATCAGCACTATTCTGAGGAGGGTCTTCATAGAGGCAATATTCTCGATTTAAGTGGGTTCTAATAATTCTTTATTTGCGGCTTTGAATGGGTCGCTGTGCGAAGCGAGGACCCATAGCGGACTATTGCTTCAGCAGGTCCCAATGTTCGTATTCGTAGCCCACAAGGGTGTCGGTGCCTCCGTTGTCGTTGCCGGTATAGTATTCCCCGATGCTTACGTTTTCTATCACCAGGTGGCTGTTGGTGAATTCCTGTATCTCAAATACTCGGGTGGCTATGCCCATCATGTCGAGGATCAGCTTTCCGTCTTCAATCTTGTATCCGCATGTGATCTCGTAGGGCGTGTCTACCGTTCCGTTTTCTTTAAATACGAAGGACACTGGGTCGTATTCTGCCATGATGGAATCGCAGAATGTGCCATCTTGGTAGTACATCTTTACCTTATAATAGGACTTATTGGTGGGGTTCCATGTGCCTACGATTGAGGGCTGCCCCTCGTCACCGTTGGGTTTTACATCTTCTTTCTTGCAGGCGGCAAAGCAGCATAGCACAATGGCGCTGGCGAGTATCAGTAGTTTCTTGGTCATAGTCTGGTGTTTATTGTATTCGGTTGCAGATGAATAGTTTGGGCGTGGTGCCTATAGTGGTACCTATCACATATTGCGCTCCCCCTTCTTGCAGCCTGAGCTTTTTCTGCAGTTCGGCCGCAGAAAGTGGATAGTTCCTTACTGCCACATGGGCTTTCTTGCTGGGTATCAGTTTCAGGATCTCTTTGGGCTTGGTCTCTGCCACTATCTCGAATGTCCTGCCAGGAAAGTCTGGGTTCAGTACATCGCTGGTGTATAGGTGGGTGTTTCGCGCCAGCTTGCTGAGGCTGTAGCGAGTGGCTGTCAGATTGTAGCATCCTGCCTTCATGATGGCGGGGTTGGGCTCGTAGAGGTACTTTCCTGCCTCGCTGCTGAATCGTACTTGGCTGGCAGCTTCGTCCTCTTCCTCGGGGGTGAAAGACTCGCACTTCTGTGTCTCGTCGTTCAGTTCTACTGCCCGTATTGTGAGCGGCAGCTCCTGGGCGGAAAGGTAGAAGATCACCTCCTTGCATTCCCCTTTGAGCGACACCACATCAACGCCTATCGTGGCGGGCAGCTGCTCTAGGGCCTTGGCTATCGAGATCATCGGCGACGCTTTCACTATCAGCAGTCGGCTTTTCGACATCAGCAGGCCTAGGTTCTCGAGCAGGTTTGGCGTGCAGTCTTCAAAGGCAGCCACCTTCTTGCCGTTTTCGTTTCTTCTGGCGGGGTCTATGTAGATGATGCCTACTGGGTCTTGCCCCTGTATCCAGCCGATGGAGTCCCTATTGTGGCAGTCGATGTTTCCGGCATTCAGTATCTTGAAGTTGTGCCGTGCCGTCTGGCACAGCGCCTCGTTCAGCTCCACATAGTCCGTATTCTTGGCCGTCTGGGCGAGATGGAGTGTGTCTATTCCGAAACCTCCAGTGAGGTCGGCCAAGCGCAGCTCGCGGCTATCTATGCCCAATCGCCGGCATATCTCTGGCACAACACCGGCCTTATACTGCGCCAGTCTCTCGGAGGAGGACTGCTCTCTGTTCAGTTTTGGCGGGTACCAGATTCCGTCGATGTCGGATAGCGAGGGCCATTTGGCAGCCGATTGGACACGTCCTTCTATCTGATCTACCACCCAAGGCATGTCTATGTCCGGATGCTTGGGTGAAGAAAAGAGTAACTTCACCGGGGCTGCATCCCGGTGAAGTTGCAAGAAGTCTATGTCCTGTTCTGTGTGCATCCTAGAAGCCTGTTTTGGGTTTTCTAATAGATGCCCTGGTCGTGGAGTGCTTTCAGGCGAGCCACTACGGATGGACGGTCCTCCTTGTAGGTTACTCCAAACCACTGTGCGGTGGTGTGGAGCACAGTCATGGTGGCGCTGCCGTTGGCCAAGAAGGTGTTTACTGCCATTGGGATGTAGTATTCCGACTTCATCTCGGTGCCGCGCTCTTTGAGGAAGTCCACGAAGAGGGCCTCGCTCTTTGCGAAGTAGTCGGGCGTGAATCCGAAGAGGTTCATCGATACGGTTGCGTCGGCTGCCAGTGGGTGCATGGTGTCGTCGGCGTCCTTATACTCGATGCCGTTTTCGGTACGCATGATGGCGGTGCGCTCGGTCATGCCTATCAGCAGGCCGTTGGCGTCGATCTCGCATACTCCGCGCGATACGCTGCCGTTCTCTGAGAGGGTGTTCTCCAGTTTGTATCCTACCATGCAGTATTTGCCTTCGGCGCCTTCCAGCGTGCGCAGGTGGTCGCCCATCACTTTGAAGGCGTCTCCGCCATAGAAGTCGTCGGCATTGATGATGGCGAATGGCTCGTGGATCACCTCTTTGGCCATCAGGATGGCGTGGTTGGTGCCCCATGGCTTCTCGCGGCCTTCGGGAACCTTGAAGCCCTCAGGAAGGCAGTCGAGTTCCTGGAATACGTACTCCACCTCGATCTTGTTGCCGAAGTGCTCAGCGTTGAATACTTTCTTGAAGTCGTCGGCAAAGCTGTGGCGGATCACGAATACCACTTTGCCAAATCCGGCACGGATGGCGTCGGTTACTGAATAGTCTAGAATGGCCTGTCCCTGTGGACCTACGCCATCCATCTGTTTGAGTCCGCCGTAGCGGCTGCCCATACCGGCAGCAAGAACGAGAAGTGTTGGTTTCATTTTGTTTTGCTTTTTATATTATATCATTATTGTCTTTTTGATTTGAAGAATTCTTTCATCAGCTGCTCGCAGGCTGGCCCCATCAATCCGGAACTTACCTCCGTTTTGGGGTGTAGCATGCTGCGGCCGAGCCTTTCGAATCCTCGCTTGGGGTCGGAGGCTCCATACACCATCCTGCCCAGCTGGGTCCAGCCTGCTGCTCCGGCGCACATCACGCAGGGCTCCAGCGTCACATAGAGGGTGCAGTCGTTGAGGTACTTGCTCCCCAAGTGGTTGGCGGCAGCTGTGTAGGCCAGCATCTCGGCATGTGCCGTCACGTCGTGCAGCGCCTCTGTCTGGTTGTGGGTGCGGGCTATTATCTGCCCTTGGCACACGATCACGGCTCCTACCGGTATCTCGCCTTCGTCGTAGGCCGCTTGGGCTTCACGCAGCGCCTGGCTCATGAAGTATTCGTCCGGATTGTCTAGTATTCCCATTAGCGTCTAGGTTAGTTGCTTTGTTTGAACACTTTTTCATCGTAGGGTACATACTCCACCTGGTGGTGTATGATATATACGTGCCCCTGGTTTTGGTAGCTCTCCACCTCTGGGAAGATGCATGCCCCTTTCTTCTGGTACTCGTGATAGGCCCTCCAGTCGGTGATGTATTCCTCCCTTATCGAGTCGCCTACCAGATGGTCGGTCATCTTGTAGAGGAAGAGCAGCCCGCTCTCCTTCTCAAAGAAGTATTGGCGTGTGTAGTTGCTCAGCATGCTTATCTCTACTCCATAGATGGGCTTGCCCTGGAATGACAGCTCGCCTAGATATTTCAGCTCCGACCCGTTGGTGCGCCAGTAATACAGCGGTCCGCGTATGTCGTAGGCCACATAGTTGTCCAGATACTGCACATGCATGCAGTTGCGCCAGGCGCGGCGTATGGTGTCGAAATACATGTGCTGCTGTATGCCGTCCGACACGAATCCGTCCAGCATCCTCCCATGGTACCACACCTCTGAGCGGTTCTTGTTGGGCCATGCGTCCCATCTTTTCATGATGGTGGTGTCGCTGGGATTGTCTCGGTCTATCTGTATCGAGGTCACCATCACCATGCTGTCTCTCGGCAGATCCTTCATGTTCATTATCGCCACAAATCGGTCTACTATCATGGCGGCAGAGTCTGCCTCTTGGCCCCAGATCGGGCTTAGGACTGCGGTCAGCAGTATGGCGGTCAGTATTCTTTTCATATTCTAGTTGGATTTATTGTCAAAACATGTCCATTGTCATCTTCTTGGCGCTAGCGGGTATCGAGAAGGGGAATGTGAGCTTCTCGGGGAATGTGGCTGCGTCAAACTTCAGACGTGCATCTGTGTTGATCTGCGATGACCGTATCGGGATGGTCATCGTCGAAGGCTTCTGCGTAGCCTGTACGAGGGCCTCTTGCAGCATGGCATAGTTCGTCTTCACGCCGAATTTGCTCTCCAGGTACTTGTAGTCGCAGCGGTAGTAGCTGTTGTTCATTTTTATGTATACCAGCACCGAGTCGGGCGTGAGCACCGCTCTGCCCAGGTCTATCACCTTGTAGGCGCTGACCCATATCAGGCTGTCTCTGCTCATGCGGGCCTGGCAAGTCACCTTTACTCCCTCTACCTCGCAGGTGAAGTTGGCCTGCATCAGTTTGGGACATGTCGAGGTGCTGGTGTCGTTCTCTATGGCCGTCTGTATGGCGTTGCCGTCCAGGGTCGATATGGTGCCGCCCAGGTCCTTGCGGTCGCGGCAGCCTGTCAGCATCAGTAGGCATGCTGCTAGTGCGGCATATAGGTATCTCTTGGCTGTCATTGCGCTTTCTTTATTTGTTGGTAGTGCTCTTGCAAGGCCTTGCGGTCGGGCGCCAGCTCTAGGGCCTTCTCTATCTGCTTCAGGGCCTCCTTGTGCAGCCCCATCTTATACAGCACCCAGGCATACGTGTCTAGGAATATCCCGTTCTTGGGCTCCGCAGCCACAGCCTCTTCGGCCATCTTGCGCGCCTCATCTAGGCGGATGCCCGACTGCGACAGGTAGTAGGCATAGTTGTTCTTCATGCCGGCGTCGTCGGGCCTCAGCTTTAGGTAGTGGTCCAGGCAGGCATAGGCCTCATCCTCTTTCTTCTGCTCATAGAGGCATGTGGCCAGCAGTCCGTAGGTCTCGGCCTCCAGGTATCCTTTGGGGAATCCCAGCTTCACGCATTGGCGCAGCTGCTCCTCGCCTTCGGCATAGCGCCCCTGGTTTATGTCGGCAAATCCCAGTAGGTAGTAGGGCAGAGCGTGCAGCGGAAAGAGCTTCTGTGCCCTTTGGGCGTAGTCCGCCATCTTCTGGTCGTCCTTGCTCTCGCTCAGGCATATCAGCAGCGCCTCCCATACCTCATATTCCGAACTGTCCTTCTGCAAGGCAATCTCAAACTGCTCGGCAGCCTGGGCATACTGGTTCTGGTGCATCAGCAGCCCGGCATAGGGGAGTGCATAGGCCGATTTGTCGTCGCTCTGGCTGATGACTAGGTCTAGCAGCGGCAGCGTATATTTCGCACACGAGCCGAAGAATTCCTCATCGGTGTAGAACGAGCCCAGTATCTGGATCTTGCTGCTGGCGTCGAGGCTGCTGTTCATGAATCCCTTCTTCAGTTCCTCGTAGGCCATCTCTGGCTGGTTCACGGCTTTGTAGTACGAGGCCAGAGATATGTGCACATATTCGTCGTCGGGCGACTGCTCCACGATGCGGTCATAATAGCGCTTGGCCTTGTCGTACTGCTTCCGCTCCATATACTGCTGGGCCAGCACAGCGCTGTATTTCGTCATCTGAGGCATGGCGTCACTCAGCTTCTCCAGTTCTGCCAGCGCCTTGTCGGGCTTGCCGTAGGCCTCCCACAGGCGATGCTTCTGCAGCGATACCATCTCGCTGACGCCGATCATCTTCTCCACCCGGTCGAGCACCTCCACCGATTTCGGTATCTTATTGTCCATCAGGTAGGCGTTCGAGAGCTCGTAGTAGTATTCAAGGGTCGTAGGGTTCTTCTTTACAATGGCCTCCCAAGTCTCCGCCAGGTTTCTGCCGTCCTTCTTCATCATGTATAGGTCGGCCAGCCTCCGCTGGTACCACACGTTGTCCGGGTCAGAGCCGGCAGCCTTCTGGGCATACGCCAAAGCACTGTCAAGGCGGTATTCCTGCAGCATCAGCCCGCTGATCTCATAGCATGCCGGCGCATAGCCCGCACTCTTTCTGAGTATATTGCGGTATTGCTCCATGGCCTCCGAGGTCTTGCCCACCTCCTGCTGCATCTTCGCACTCACCATCATAGCCTCAAGGTCGAGCTGCTGCTGCGGCACCTCCACCAGGGGCTTGCGCTTGAAGCGGGTGTCCTCCACCGCGTCCTTGCTTCCGCCGCAGGCAAGAAGCAACAAAACCGACGTTATGTAAATATATTTTTTCATAATTATTACAATAACTCCACATTCGCAAAAATATTATACTTTCTAAAAAAAATAAAAAAATTTTGTGCATTCAAGAATTTGCGCTATATTTGCATCGATTTAGTATATAGGCAAATACCCCATTGATGTAAGGTTATCTTACTATAGATGAGTGCATTTGCGTATAATTGTAGATTAGAAAATTATTCATCAAAAACCAAATTACAATGAAAAAAACATTAATGGCTTTGAGTTTTGCACTGTGCGCTTCTTTCGCATTTGCACAGACTCAGAACGCTACGGTTCAGAAACTGAATCGTAACGCAGCTGTTTCCAGCCAGCAGGTTGAGAAGCCTGTTGTTGGATTCAACGCTTCCATCTTCACCAAGGCTGATGGCGACACCCTGAAGGTATGGGACTTCGCAGCCGGCAAGACCGACTACAGCACTGGCGTTGTTTCAAACGGCTCCAGCGACTCTATCACCTTCCACCTCGCTGACGGCTCCACCGTTAAGCAGCCTTGCCACACCCTCACTAGCTACTACAGCCAGTGGCATCGTCTGGAGAACCCTTCAGATCCTGCTCTCGACAACCAGGCTAACTATCCTTGGTGGTCAACCAACAACACCGCTTGGCGCAACGCTAACGGCTTCACCCGTCTGGAGTACTACTGCGACACCGCTCGCTGCCACGCTTCTACCGACAATGGTTTCATGTTCAACTCTATGATGGAGTTCGGCAACAGCGAGACCACCCCTGTAAACTCTTACATCGACCTCGGTACCGTTAACACCACTGGTGCTGCTATCCTCGACGTTCGCTTCTTCCAGTTGTACAACAACTACTATGATGAGTGCTACATCGACTTCAACACCGATGGTTCCAACAACTGGTACACCATGGCTATCAACGTTGATGGTGTTGACGTTTCCATCAACGAGCAGATCTGGGCTTGGTCTACCTATACCCTCCCAACCATGGCTGCTAACTCAGCTAACCTCCACCTCCGCATCCGCTACTACAGCTTCCACAGAGGTTCTGCTCACGGTTACTGGTGGGCTCTCGATGACGTAATGCTCATCGAAGGCGCTGCTGACCGTTGGAAGAGATGGAACGCTCAGTACTCTGAAGGTGCATACCAGACTATGCCACAGGGTCTCGACCTCCCACTCCTCTGGTACGCTAAGGTTATCAACAACGGTGTAAACGCTCAGCAGAACGTAGGTTCTAAGATCTACAGCTGGGATGCTCTCACCGATGCTAGCAACCTCATCGTTTCCGCTAACCACGGCAACTTCGCTGCTGATCCTACCACCACCCACGTTAACGTTATCGACCCTGCAGGTTGGGTAACCGACGAGGATGCTGACAGCTGGGGTTGGTACAACGACGCTGCACACCGTGCAGGCATCACCGGCCAGGGTCTTCCTACCGCTAACGCTGGTGTAAACTATGTATATTCCACCATCTCCTCTACCCACTTCGGCGAGCAGAGCTACGACACCATCGCTTACAACGTAAACGCTGACGAGGATGGCAACCGCATCTGGGGCTACGACAACGGTATCCTTACCAAGAGATCTTTCTTCGGTTTCGGTAAGACCGCTGACGGCCAGTACATCACCGATACCGGTAACTTCGCTAACGCAGGCTACCGCGCAACCGCTCGCTACACCACCGGTGCCGTTGTTCCTGAGAACTGGGTTATCCGTGGTATCGAAATGGTAGTTACCACCGAAGAAGGCAAGGCTGAGGCCCACGCCATCATCGCCCCTGTTGCTACCCAGGATGAGTACACCGAGACCGGCGTATCTTTCAACCCACTCAACACCGGTGCTGCTAGCACCTACGAGGTAAAGGCTGCTGACTTCGCTCAGAACAGCGCTGACCTCCAGAACGAAGACTACCTCATGCCAGGTGAATACACCACCATCCGCATCATGTTCCCAGAGCAGCCAGAACTCCAGCCTTACACCAGCTACCGTATCGGTTACCAGATGGTTGAGGCAGCTCAGTTCGCTACCGCTCGCACCATGGACCGCTACTACACCCGCACCCTGGACGGCTCTGCCGACTCTGTAGTATACTTCGCTAACGATCCTCAGATGGCTAAGTGGGCAAGCTTCTTCTCCACCAACCAGGGTCTCGCAACTCCTCAGGCTTACAGCGCACTCGTTTACGACGGCGGCTGGAGCTGGGGCCAGAACATGGACGGTATGCCAATGATCCGCGCTATCGTTGGTCCTCGTCAGGATCTCCCAACCCACAACGTTAACTTCACCTGCACCGGCAACGAAGATGCTGGCGAAACCCTCGGTTCTGTTACCGACGTTATGGAAGAGAACGACTACTGCAACGGTACCGCTACCGTTACCGAGCACTCCTACTCAACCTTCTACCTCATCCCATCTGACGGCTACATCGTAGACGAGGCTGCCCTCGCAATCGACGGCACCCACGTAGCTGATGGCGACAACAACGACAACTACGAAGTTATCCACTACCTCGGCACCAACGATGCTGGTCAGGACTACAACTACTGGGTTATCGTGCTTAAGGACGTTACCACCGACCACAACATCACCGTTGCTTACAAAGAGGGTCACGAAGTAGGTATCGACGCTGTTGAGAACGTTCGCATGAACCTCCAGCCAAATCCTGCTACCTCTCAGGTTCGCCTCTCTCTCAATGGCGTTACCGGTATGGTTAACTGCGCACTCATCGACATGAGCGGCCGCGTAGTATTCAGCCAGGAAATGAATGCTGAGAACGAGCAGACCATCGACCTCACCAACGTTGCTAAGGGTGCTTACTTCGTACGCATCAACAACGCTCAGTTCAACAAGATCGAGAAACTCATCGTTCGCTAGTCTTTAGACTGACACATACACAGAGAGGTGCCCTTCGGAGCACCTCTTTGTTTTTCTCAGATAAGCATACCTGATGCACCAGCCTCCTCCCTCGAGTTCTGGCCATCAACAAGCCAACCCGCCAATAACATACAATCTTTATGATAGGATCAATTATCGGAGACATCGTAGGCAGCGTCTACGAGTTCAACAACATCAAGACCAAAGAGTTCCCATTTTTCGGTCCCCGCGCCAACTACACCGACGACAGCATCATGACCATAGCCGTTGCCGACTGGCTGTTGCGCGACCCCGCCTTCTCCCATCAGGCCTTGGAAGAGTCCATGATCTGGTTCGCCCGCGAATACCCCTGTCCTAAAGGCGGCTACGGCGGAATGTTCGCCCGCTGGATAGAACATCCCGAAGGCCGTGTCGAAACCCATGTCGACGACCAAGGCAAAAAGCACACCGTGCTGGTCAGCGAGCGCAAGCCATACGGCAGCTGCGGCAACGGCTCCGCCATGAGGGTGAGTGCCGTAGGCTGGATGTTCGACACCCTAGAGCAGACCCTCGATGTCGCAGCCCGTTCAGCCTCCATCACTCACAACCACCCCGAAGGCATCAAAGGCGCACAAGCAACAGCCCTCTGCATCTTCATGGCACGCCGAGGTGCATCCCCATCGGAGATCGCCGCCGAGGTGGAACAGCGGTTCGGATACGACCTCGCCATGTCAGTTCCCGAGCTCCAGCAACGTTATTCCTGGAAGGGTATCGACTGCCAAGGCGATGGCGGAATCTGTCAGGACAGCGTGCCGCAGGCCCTCATCTGCGCACTTAAAGCCGTCGACTACGAGGACGCTATCCGCAATGCCGTCAGCATCGGAGGCGACTCCGACACCATAGGGTGCATCACAGGATCAGTCGCAGAGGCCCTTTACGGCATTCCCGCCGACCTCCGCGAGAAAGGACTCACCTATCTCCCCGAAGAGTTTGTCGAGATCCTGACCCGCTTCGAGGCCCAGTATGGCGCCGGCAATGCATCATCCGTCCGCGACTCAAACGCCAAACACTGATCCCCCGCCCATGGAATTTCAGACCCTCAACACAGAAGAAGTCCACGTCATTCCATATAGCACAGCCTCAGTAGCGAACCCAAACGAAACAAAGCCGCCCGCTTTTACCCTTTCACTCTTCGCGGGAGATTTAATGAGCGATTAGCAGTTAGCAATTGGCCCATAGCCAACTGCCAATAGCCGTTCCATCAACACCGAATCGACCGAATGAACCGAATCTTTGCTAAGGATTTTTATTTAGATTTTTAGTCAGATTTTATAACATAATACTGAAAATCTTTGGCTGGTCTCTTGTGTTAGAAATCTGACTGAAAATATCTGGAGTAAATTTTATTTAGAGAATCGTCGCTTCGCTCCTCAAAAATCTTATAAACATCTTACTGAAAATCAAACTAAAAATCTTGCAGCCACGCAAAGCCGGAGGCACGCGAGCGCAGCGACAGCGTTTTCGCGCTCTTCGCCCCACTTCATCCAGCGACAGACTTTTAATCTTTCCCTCTTCGCGGGAGATTTAATGAGCGAATAGCAGTTAGCAATTGGCCCATAGCCAACTGCCAATAGCCGTTCCATCAACACCGAATCGACCGAATGAACCGAATCTTTGCTAAGGATTTTTATTTAGATTTTTAGTCAGATTTTATAACATAATACTGAAAATCTTTGGCTGGTCTCTTGTGTTAGAAATCTGACTGAAAATATCTGGAGTAAATTTTATTTAGAGAATCGTCGCTTCGCTCCTCAAA
>JAKSMS010000023.1 GCA_024400415.1 Bacteroidales bacterium
CTTCGCGGGAGTTTTAATGAGCGATTAGCAATTGGCAATTAGCAGTTAGCGATTAGCCAATAGCCAATAGCAGATAGGCAGCAGTTCTTTACTGTCCAATAACCACTTCCGTATCGCCCTCCACAGCGCCGCCATTGCCGCCGCCATAGACGTTCTTTACCACAGTGGCTTTGTCTACTATCTGAACTTGGGTGTTGCCGCTGATAATGGCGGGTTCGCCTAAACCGCCGCCGAAGACATACTCCCAGATGAAGATGCCCTTTGGCGTAGTGCCGTTATAGTCTCCCACGCAGTCACCATTGATGGCGCTGCCGTCAATAGTGACATTGGTGTTGCCTGTTACAGGGGCCTGGCTGCCGCCGCCATAGACGGATTCCTTGATGGTTACCTGATGAGTCTCTAATGCGTCACTATGGCCATTGTCCTCACCATTAGATACTCCAATCTTCACCTGCGGATTGCCTGTAACGCGTGCGGCAGCGCCTAGACCGCCGCCAAACACATTGCCAACAATTCCGTTCCTAATATTGACGATCGGGCCATACACAATAGGAGCATCCTGACCAACGGTCTTCTCCGTCCATACTCCATCAACGACATCATACCCGTAAGCATAATAAGGCGCCAAGTTGCCGCCGCCATAGACATTCCCTATATAGTTGTTATTGTCACAAGTGCTATCCCAGTCGACAATTACTGTGATTGATCCATTAATTCTACCACTAGCATTATTGCCACCAAAGACGTTGTTTATATGACCTCCAGCAATGTTAAGGGCTATGTCGCCGCTGATGTCAGCAGCATTAGCACCGCCATATACATCACCAATGCCCTCTTCCGCACCACCCGTACATCCGATGTTGATGGCACCAGCCTTTCCGTCGGCGTGATTACCTCCGCCGTAGACTTCGCCTACATGCAGTTCGGCAAGAGCATCGCCGTTCTTTACGATAGTTACAAGCTGCTCGCCAGTAATAGTTCCTTTACTATTACTACCAGCAAAAGCCTGTGTTACGGTTCCGCCATGGATAGTAAGGTGGGCAGCTCCAGTTACGTTTGCCTCTGTTGGAGCAGGATTGCCCTCGCCATCCACAGCATCCTTATCACCATGACCACCGGCGAATGCCATCGTGGCTTCGCCTCCATTGATAACGACTTCTGTATTGGTTACATCAGCAGCATTACCACCACCATAGATATTATTGACGGTACCCTTATCAAGTTGGACGTTACCTGTACCAGTGACATTGGCTGCATCGCCACCACCGTAGACGTCGACTACGGTGAGTGTCTTCTCATCAGTCTTGTTAATATATGCCAAAGGATTACCCGTCACCACAGCCGTACTACCACGACCACCGGCAAAGATATCATTCACCGAACCATAGTTGGCATTGACTACCGGGTTACCCACAACAGGAGCTGCATCACCACCGCCGAAGAGGTCGTTCGTCACTGTACCACCGACGAGGTTAACGATAGGGCTACCCGTCACAACAGCATCCTTACCATAGCCGCCACCATATACGTTATTGCTGACAGTACCATTCTTCAGGTTGACCGTTGGACCTACCTTACCATCAGGAGTAGTATATGGAGCAAGATTGCCGCCGCCATAGACATTGGTGAGACTGTTGGCACCACAAGCAGCATCGCCTGTTTTCCAATCTACATTAACCGTGATAGCGCCATTGATACTTCCGCTATTATTGTTTCCTCCGAAGGCATTCGTAATCTGACCGCCTTTTATATTGAGGGTGATATCGCCAGTAACATCAGCCCTGTTGGCTCCACCATAAACGTTTTCAATGCGACCGTCTCCCGTGCAGACAATATTGATTGTTGCACCCTTACTTGGAGCCTCATTACCTCCGCCGTAGAGATTAGTAACCTGCATTTCACATGCATCAGCATCCTTTTCTACGGTCACAAACACTTCTCCACGGATATTACCTGAAGTGTTGCTTCCGCCAAAAACATTTTCGATGACACCACCCTTGATAGTAATATTCGTGTTTCCTGTGCCATAGGTGTAAGGTGTCGTGCCATCTGCCAGATAACCCACGTGGGCAGCAACATTCTCACCATTACCACCAGCAAAGGCATTGGTTATTTGACCACCCCATATTTCAACATCAGTAGCAGGAGCAGAAGCCGCATCGCCTCCGCCGAAGACTCGCACGATGATGGTCTCACAACCCTTGATAGCAACCTTTGGTGCAGGAATATCATTTGATGATGAGATAGTAGCAGCGTTCTTGCCACCGCCGAAGACATCATTGAGCACAAGAGGAGTGGTTCCCTTTTCTGTCACATCAGCAGGGCCATCCACCAGTACTGTGATAGCACCCTTAGGACTGCCGTTGGTGTTGTTGCCACCATAAACATTACCACTGATTACTGCACCCTTGTTGATGGTTACGCTGGCATTGCCCGTAACGTCAGCTTCGTAATTGTTTGGTGAAGTACTACCAAAGCCGCCACCGAAGACGTCTCGCTGCACATTAGCGCCATTGTTGATAGTAACAGTTGTAGCACCTACTGTGCCGAAGCCCGAACCACCATAGACATCCTCCTCCACCGTGCCGCCGTTAGCAGTAACTGTGGTAGAGGTAGCCACGTTGGTCGTATTACCAAGACCACCACCATAAACGCTATGATGGACAGTACCGCCATTCATGTTGACAACAGTCTTACCCGTCTCAGCAGCACCTACGACAATATTGGCTGCCTCACCACCTCCATACACGTTACCGGCTTCACCACCATTGATATTGATGGTCGTATTGCCAGCCACCTCAGCTTCGAGACCTCCACCAAAGATGTTGCTACCTTTGCTTTCGCTGTTAGTTACAACCGAGCCGGATTCTATGGTAATGCTGGTATTGCCTTCCACCTTTCCAAGCTGTCCACCACCGTAGATATTACCCTTGATGGTTTGGGCAAAGGTTGGCGTGGCGACTCCCATCAGGAGCAGCAGTGCCATGGCTAATATGTACTTTATTCTGTTCATTGTCACGAAGTATTATTATATCGTTGTACTCTATATCATGTTATGGTTCCGGAATAGGTTCCGTCCATTCGCTGTCTATTATGACGTTGGTGTTGCCAGTCACCTTGGCTTTATTGGGATGACCTTCTTCACCCTTTCCGCCACCGAAGACATCACCATTGATGATGCCACTCTTGATGACCACCCTGGTATTGCCATCCACGGCACCCATCTGTCCACCGCCATAGATGTTTCCATTGAAAGGATTACTGTCTGGCAGGTCGATGAGCACGTTAATGTCGGTCTTGTATTCTTCGCCAAGGTCAGCATTTCCGGCAGTAGCGATGTCGACGTATTCCTGCGTTGAAGTGGAAGCGATACCCTGACCTGCGCCATAGATATTGCCGCCGATATGCGTCGAAGCACCAGTGATATTGATATTTACCGTACCATTCATTTCTGCAATATGCTTAATGGTTTGACCGTAGTTATTTGTCTTACCATAATACCCAGGATCTCCCTCGCTACCACCATATACAGAACCGTGGATTGTTCCGCCCGACACATTGACATTCGAGGTGCCAAATACAGAACCCACGCCTTGCATTGCTACTTTATCAGGCATATTATTAACGAATCCACCACCACCACCATAGACACTGCCGTTGATGGTGCCTCCTGAGATATTCAATGTGGTGGAAGACTCACTGAGGTCTAGCGGAGTGGTAGTGTAGCCACCATTACCGTCAGAATTATGTAAGGCGACACTTGCCAGAGGCGAACCAGCAGGCATACTGCCCCAAGTACCATACTGCACTTTATTCATAATAGCATTCGCAGCATCGTCTGCTGCTGTTGTGGCGTATGGCATGTGCATATCCCAAGGACTAAGACCAATGACTCCTCCAGCACCACCTCCATAAACATTGCCTGTAACAGTACCACTCTTCATGTTGATCTCCGTCTGTCCATACATGTACATATCAACTACAGTAGCACTTCCTGAGCTTTGTAAATCACGTCCAAGACCTCCTGCATAAAGGTTTCCGATAGTGATGTCTTTGAGACCAATATCCTGTTCTACGTTTATCACAGAACGACCATAGAATGAAGCGTTAGGCCATTGTCCCCAGTTTCCAGAATTTCCACCAGGTTGGGTATATGTCTTCGAACCGTTTGCAGCCGGATTCCCCTGATTGCCACCTACGACATATTCCACCTTGCCACCACGCACATTGATTTCGTAGTCGCCATACATTGAGCCATCCGTCAACCCCGCAACGATACAGTTGATGTCACAAGTATAAATTGTAGAACCACCGTCTGTCATCTGATTATCTTTATCAATATCAACATTGATGACAGCCCACATGGGATGCGCTACTGAGCCGAGGATTGTATGGCTTGTATTTCCGCTATTAGTAAAGAAGGCCTGTGTGAAACGTCCTGCCAAAATACGACCATAGTGTCCCGATTCAATGGTTAGCGTCTGCGGCTTGTTTCTGTTGGTATAGGTTTGAATGTCTGCCTCACTAAGATTAGTGGCCGTCATAAGAACCGTTAATTCTGGCACTTTTTGAGCCTCCTCCAGATTTCCATGGTTTTTTCCTAAATTACGGAAATTGGTCATCACCAATCCCTTGCCAAACCACACATCATTGCCATGGCAATCAAAGAAATTGTTATCATCCGAATTTTTATTAGCTCTGATCGTAAGATACTCAAATTTCGTATCACCTTTCACATAGTTGTGGAAACCATTTGAACCAGACTGAGTGTTATTCGCGCCAGTTTCACCTGTTTTGACAATTTTAATCTCGCCTTCATAATTCAATCCATCCCACTTTCCTGTTAATGTCGCTGGATTTGTACCTTTGCTGCGGAATGCTTCGTCTGTACCAGGGTTCAGCAACCCCATAACCACGATGATGTTCTTGTCCCAAGGTCCGCCATCAAGCAGGCTATTTGCTTTATCGATGGTCTTGACAGGGGTCTGTGGTGTCATACCATCGTTGGTGTCAATGCCAGGCCTAGCTCCATGCCCTGCATAGTTGTTGCCATTGACAAAAACGACAATGGCGTACGAGCCTCGCAGCGTACGGCTGACAGAAGTAAAGCTAGTGCCACTAATTGTAACCACACAAAAGACTGTATTTCCAACAGCCTCCAGATCATCCTTAGAGATGTTCAATGCCTTGCCCGTCTCACCCGTTATCGGGGTGGTCTTGTCCGACTGATACCATTGATAGGTGAGCGTGAAGCCGTCGGTAGTCTCTGCATCGCCAGGATCGACTGTGAAGACATAGCCATGCTCATCGTCGCCGGTGCGGGTCAAGGTTGGATAGAATGTGATGCCGCTAGCCATCAATGTCTTCACAAAGTCAACTTCATCGTCAGGCACATACTTTCCTCGGTTCAGACCTTGCATATAGTACATGTAGTAGGCTGGATAGGTAGCATTATTGGTATTCCACTGAGGATAGATACCCATATCCACATTGGAGTTGTTGACCTTATATGCCAATACCGTATAGGAGTTCTTTACGGCTCCCGAGATTTCGTTGGGACGGTCAAAGGTCTTGTCGTCAACCGTCAGATAGCTGACGCCATTATCTACGACAGGCGACGTCTTGTAGTTTTTGGTTCTTGCCGTCTGACTGATAACATCCGATGACAAACCAAGCTTGTAACCGTTATAATACCAGCTATCGGTTTTCTTCCATTCTTCGGCAGTGACATTTGCTGCATTTTCACCAGCGTATTCGTTATAAAGATAGGCTGCACTGTTGTTGGCCGTATAGAACACACCTACGATTGGAGCTACGGCTGCAAAGGGTGCATAGATTTTGCCCGAGTAATAAACATGCTCCGGCAAGCACGAAGGATTGTGGAGACGTCCCACAACGCCTCCTACGATAAATGCACTACGATAGAGATTGTAGTTGCTTCCGCTCTTGCTGACAGGGGTGAAACCACTGAGGTCAAAATTTACCTTGGAGGTGCATTGCTTAATTTCTGATTTAGCCGTAGCTGACTGGTCAGTGTAGCCAACGATGCCACCGAAAGCATAGGTGATATTCTCCTTGAACGTATGGCTTCCTACGGAGCGAATTTTGCCACTGGCCGAACATTGATCTATTGTATTAGCTGTCGTTTGTGCTTTGAGTTGACCCGTTATACCACCTACGTACAGATTATTTGTGAAATTGCCATCAAAACTGATATCCAAACCAGAAATATGAATATTGGTCGCTGTAATTGGAGAATATGTCGCACTTGATACGTAAAGATAACCGACAGCACCACCTACAAAGCTTGAAATGTCCACACTACCTCCTACAGTAATCTTGCTACTGTCTGTTATAGTGATGTTCTTCAGCGTAATAGGAGTGTCAGTACCTGTAGTTGTATAGCCAACGACACCTCCCAGATAACTTGTAGCCGTGGTAAGATTACCCTTTACCTGCACTTCTGCCTTCTTAACCGTCCAGTCTTCCAAACGTACATTGGCATTGGCATAGCCAACAAGACCGGCACGAATATTACTGAGATTCGACGTTGAGCCCATGCCAAGCACAACCTTGGCGTCACCCGTGATATCTATATCTGTGACTGTAACCTCCTGCGTTGCATTACCAACGATGTACCCTGCAAAAGAGCCCAAGTTGAGCGCATAGTTAGGATTATCGGTTGCTTTGTAGGTCAAAGTGGGATCACTAACAGTTATTGATGTTACAGCACTATAAGTACTTAAATGGCCGAATGTGGCTCCAAAGCAGCTATTGCCCACAGCGTTCTTGTTGACAGTCACCGATGGTGAAGTGACAGCCATTCCGTCAACCGTTGTCGTAGGATTGTCAGCTGCGCCTACAAGTTGTCCGACTGCACCGCCAATGTAGCTGGCAGCAGCGATACTGCCGGCAACATCGACGACGGGAGAATCTACCTTGTTGTCGGTCGTTATCTGCACATTGCCACCTGTCTGCGCCACAAAAGCACCGATGTAACTGGCGTTGTTGATGCCCGCCGTCAGACTCACATTGGTCTTGGTTACGGTACACCCCGTGATGTTTACAGGCACAGTAGCAGCACCCTTGGCATAGCCTATAAAACCCGAGAGGCGTGAAGCGTTGGCGATAGCATTGTAGGTAATGGATACCTCCGAGGTACTGCAGCCACTGACGTCTGTCTGACTTCCGATATAGCCTATCATGCCACCGAAGTAAGCATTGGTAGTCGTACCGCTTGCCGTGATGGTGAGTTTTGACACGGAGCACCCCGTCAACTTCGTGTCGCTTAGCGTCTGTCCTACAATGCCGCCTACGTAATTGGCATCAGTGATGTTATTAGCATAGGTAATCGTGCTGTTGGTCACCTTGACATTGGTGATGTCGGCATACTTATTGGTCTTGCCAATGACTATACCCACAGACGTTGTCTTGCCCAAAGCAGCACTTGGTGCTATGGTTGCATTGTCGATAATCAGGTTCTTCACTTCTGCACGATTGTCCACCGCCTGACCTTCAACTATACAGAACAATCCATAGTTATAGTTAGTTGTTGGTGGTACAAGATTCATATTGCTGATGGTATGGTTCTGCCCATCGAACTTGCCTTTGAACGTCTTGTTCAAGTTGACGTGGGGCCAGGTATGATTGTCCAAGTCAATGTCTGCGTCAAGTTTCCAATACTGTGTACTGGAACTGAGGTTGCCATTATTGGCTGCCCACCAGAAATACACAAAGCCTTTGACATCATGGATAACGTATGGATCAGCCTCTGTGCCAGCACCGGTAATGCCTGCAGCTGTTCTGTTTGCCGCATCCCAAGTGGTCGTAGGGTTGGTTCCATCCCAGGTGTCAGCCCACACCTTGCCAGTCCCTGCCAGGAAGCAGAGGATAAGGAGGACTAGGTGTTTTATATGTGAGTGATTAATTTGCATTGTCAATTGTTACGTTTGTATTTCCTGTTACTTTTGCTTTGTTGGGGTGACCATCCTCGCCTTTTCCGGCGCCGAAGACATTGCCGTTGATGATGCCGCCCTTGATGACGACATTAGTGTTGCCCTCTACTGCACCGAGGGCACCGCCACCGTAGATGTTGCCGGTGAATTCCCAGTCATCGTCGGCACCATCGAATTCCGGAACATTCGGATCTGCCCATTCATTAAAAGGCTTGAGAGTTTTAGGTTCGATAGTAACGTTAGTGTTGCCATAGACTTTAGCAATGTCTACGAATTCATTGGCTACAGTTGTAACATCAGTGTTTACAGGGTTTGTACCATTAGTAGTCGAGATCGTTATGCGATTTCCTGCGGTTTGAGTTTCTAAGCCTTTTCCGCCACCGAAGATACCGCCTTCGATAGCACCGCCATAGATATTTACATTGGTATTACCATAGACGGTTGCCACCGTAGCAAAATTTTCACGGTTGGCGGCAGTAGCTAAGTTATAATAGTTCGAGGAACCTTCGCCACCTCCATACACGCCTCCATAAATATGGCCTCCATAGATGTTTACGTTAGTCTCACCCCAAAGGGAACCTGCACCTGCAATAGTCTTGGCAACTTCCATCTCTGTTGAGTAACCATAACTGCCACCATACAACCCACCATTAATGACTCCACCATAGATATTCATCTGTGTAACTGTTTCGGCAAGGTCGATGGTCTCTGTCACACCCCTAAGCGTTGTAGTAACCTTAGCAATAGTCTTTCCTGCATCGTATGGCTGATAACGTATGCCCATGTAGGGATATTTTGAATAGGCTGTAGTATTATCCAGATATGGTATGTACTGGTCAGTAGTGTGGTAATTGCCGTCAGGGCTCTGAAGGCCACTAATACCACCTGCCGAAACGTACGCACCAGACATAATCTTTCCGCCATACATATTAAGGGTACTTTGTCCGTAGAATGCAGCATCAACCATTCCGTTCTGACCATTCTGGGAACGACCGAGACAAGCGGCAAAGTAGCGCTGTATAACAACATCGTCATCATTCTCTGGAATGAGATTGGTCTCTGTGCGACCGAAGAAAGAGGAGTTGGAAAGACCTACATTAGCAGTTTGCGCTATAGACATACCCTGCATGGCACCAACGAAGGTGGCAATCTTTGCTCGCTTTATATTAAATTGAACGTCACAATACTCGATTCCCTGCGTCATACCGGAACAGAGAAAGGCAATGTCGTCGGCATAATTCTTTGGATTCCATGCGCCAGTTGTTGTGGCTTGGTCAATGTCAATATTAACAATAGCCATCAGAGGATGGTCAGGATTAGCGATTACATAACGCTGTTTGCAATATGCGTCAGTAGTTCCTGTAATTCGGGAAGTGAGGATTCTACCGAACTTACCAGATTTGATTGTCAGCGTTACGGGCTTAGTTTGTGCCAGCCATCCGCCATCAGTTTTGTTTTGGTCAAAGTCGTAGGTGTTAGCATACATAAACACCTCCATATCCGGAGCCTTGCGTCCAGAAGTGGCGCCATTGGCTGTGGAAAGATCGACAAAGTCTTCCATAATACAACCAACATCGAACATGGCGTCGTGGAGATACAAGCAGAGATAACCGACCTTTGCAGTAGTACCATTAAAACGGATATACTTAAATTTGGTATCAGCACCCAGACGGGCAGTACTGCTATTTCCATTATCCACCACTACGCCACCGCCTGTGATGACTTTGGCGTACGTGGTGTTATCTGCCGTCCATGGCCACGTACCCGTAATAGTAGCAGGGCGGTTTCCTGTATTTGCATCCTGGATATTAATAATTTCGGTATGATTACATACCACGATGATGTTATGATCCCAAGCGTAGTTTCGGTCTGCCTCGGTAGTGCCAGTATATGCTGGAAGCTTTTCGTATGCTTTTGCCCATGTCTTAACAGCATTTTCTTGTGAGTCACCTGCCTTTGAGTCATTTCCATTTTTTAACTTCAGATACACCACATTATAGGTTTCATTCACGCCATCACCATCGAAATCGTATGTCTCCGTATGATACGTCGTCTGTCCCCACGCACTTCCCGCGCATACCGCCATGAGGAGGAGCAGCGCCGCTATTCGGGATATATGTTTTGCTCGTTGGGTCATATTTTTCACTTTTTTTCTGATCTAGTCTTCTTTGGGGCGTCGCGGATCGGATTTCGCAAATCTCGTTGCCTTATGCCGCAGTTTGTGCTGCTTTTAGGACATCGGCATCGATAATTCTCTATGGCCATATTGGCAACCACCCATCGCCTTTTTATTATTTCTCACGCTTGTAGGCGCGTATAAAAAGGCACAATAAACGATTAAAATTCAATAGATTGCACAATATACAATCATCACGGCCTCGACTACAAATATAAGATATTTTTTTATAATAGCAAAATATTTTCGATTTTTTTTATTCCTTTACGTTACCTTTCAACCGCAAAGCCCGTCATCACCCCACAACGGAACAAAATGGAGAGAAACATCCCCAAATGCACCGACCTATAATGTGCTATAGATGAATCTAAAATGGTTCATATGTGCTATATGTGTGCTATATATGTGCTATATATCTGCTATTCCTATAGGATAGTACAAATATAGCACATATATAGCACACATATAGCACATATGCGCCAGTTAATAGCCGGATGAATGCTCGTTTGGTGTAAAAAAAACTTGTGCGGTTGAAAAATTATTCGTAAATTTGCACTCGCTCCGAAAAGGTGCAGATCAACACATCTATAAGTAAACCACTCAATAAGACCATTTCATGGACTCTCCAATTGTGACCCTGACTACGGATTGGGGTACGAAAGACTTCTTTGCGGGCATGGTCAAGGGCCGGCTCTACAGCATGATCGAGAACGTGCGCGTGGTGGACATCGCTCACAATATCGAGCCTTTCCATCAAGGCAACGCCTCGTTTATCGTGAAGAATGCCTGCCTCGGATTCCCCGAGGGCACGATTCACATCATCGACGTGAACACGATCGAGGACAAGGACACCTCGTTCGTGGTGGTGCGCTACAGGGGCCAGTACTTCATCTGCACGGACAACGGGCTCCCCTACTCTATCTTCGGCAACGACTTCGAGATGGTGGTGCAGCCCAACGTGTACCAGGACTCGAACTTCTACACCTTCGGGGCCTACCACCTCTTCTGCAAGATTGCCAAGCTGCTGGCCGACGACACTCCGATGGAGGATCTGGGGGTGAGGGTGGACTCGCTGAAGCAGAGCACGCCGCTCAACTTCGTTAGGCGCGACGACAACCTGCTGTGCTACATTCAGTACATTGACAACTATGGCAATGCCTACCTCAACATCTCCTACGACCAATTCATCAGCATACTGGGCAACAGGCAGTTCGTGCTGATGGTGAAGGGCAACAAGGTGTCCTGCATCTCGACCTCGTATCTGGACGACCCGACGCCGGAGCACAACCACAAGACGGCGGTGCTGCTCACCGTGTCGTCGACCGGATACCTGCAAATAGCCATGCAGAAGGCCTCGGCGCAGCAGCTGCTGGGGCTATATGTGAACGATTTCGTGGAATTCACCTTCAAAGACTGATGCATTAATGAAAGAGATTTCGGCAAACGAGAAGATGGCCTTCCTGATCAAGAAGGCCGAAGAGCTCTGCTCGAGAAACGAGCTGTGCGAATACGACGTGATACAGAAACTGACTGCCTGGAAATGCTCGGGCAGCGAGGTTGACGAGGTGCTGAAGCACCTGAGGGAGAACGGATTTGTGGACAATGCGCGCTACTCTAAATCCTACGCCATAGGCAAGAACCACCAGCTGAAATGGGGCCGCACCAAGATATCTTACCAGCTGAGGATGAAGCGCATAGACCAGCGCGACATCAACGAAGGCCTGTGGTTCATCAACGAGGAGGAATACCTGGAGCAGCTCTGCCGCATGGCCGGACAGAAGTGGCGCTCGCTGCACGACGCCGACCGCTACACCCGCGAGGGCAAGCTGACCGTGTACCTGCAGGGCAAAGGCTATGAGCCCTATGCCATCAAGCATGCGATAGAGAAGCTGGACTCGGGGGAAGAATAGTGGGCGCCGAGACCAACGAAAAACTTGTTGCGCTATACCCCTTACGAAATATCTTTTTAAGATATTATAACATATATATTAAAAAAATTTCGTAACTTTGCAATGGATTATTATATACCTTACAGACCATGAGCAAAGGACGAATACTCTATGTAGATCAGGAAATTATACCCTTTTCGGAGGAGACCGCAACAGCACGCTTCAACCGCCAGCTTCCGGCATTCATGCAGGAAATTGGCCGAGAGGTACGCGTGTTTATGCCCCGATTCAACGATATCAACGAAAGAAAAAACCAGCTTCATGAGGTGATCCGCCTTTCGGGCATGAACCTCACGATCAACAACTGCGACCACCAGCTGATCATCAAGGTGGGATCCATACCCACGGCACGCATGCAGGTGTACTTCATCGACAACGAGGAGTACTTCTCGCGTCGCGGCGGCGCCCTTGACGAAGGCATGATGGTGGATGACAACGACGAGCGCATGCTCTTCTTCGGCCGAGGAACCCTGGAGGCCGTACGCAAGCTCTCCTGGCAGCCCCACCTGATACACTTCACCGGATGGTTCTGCAGCATGATCCCCTTCTACCTGCGCCGCATCAACAAGGAGAACACCTTCTTCAACGGCACCAAGACGGTGATAACCCTCACGGGCGACCGCTTCGACGGCAAAGTGCGCGAAGAGCTGGAGAAGAAGATGAAGGCCGACGGCGCCACCGCCAAAGACCTGCGCATATTCACCGACCTGGACTACGTGAACCTGATGAAGGCCGCCATCACCTATGCCAACGGCGTGGTGATTGCCTCGCCCGACGTGGACCCCGAGCTGGTGAAATACGCCCAGGAGCACAAGCGCACCATCATCAACTACAACCCCGACTTCGGCAATGAGGGCGGACAGAAGCTGCTGTTTGCCCAGATCAACAAGATGTACGATTCCCTGATTGGCAAAAACGTTGAATAACCACTATGAAACTCACTAGAAAAATACTCGCCGTGCTGGCCGTCGCCCTGATGGCCATCGTGCCTGCCGCCTGCGAAGAGAAGGAGTCGGACCTCGGCCTCGACCTGCAGGACCCCACCACCATATACAACGGCATTCGCGACACCATCTACGACCTCACAGCCTATACCGTATTCGACGACTCGCTGCTGACCTCGGGCTATTCTGCCGCCATGATCGGCAACTTCACCAGCCCCACCTACGGCCCGTCTGAGGCTATATTCTACACCCTTATCGGCCTGCCCAACGACGGCGGCATCGACTTCAACGAGAACTTCCACATCGACTCCATCATCCTCAGCTATAGGATAGACCGATTCTATCCTGCCTCGGCCGACACGTCGAACAGCTATAACCTGCACTTCGAGATACGCCAGACAAGCGAACAGCTGATGAGCGACTCGGCCTACTACGCCTTCAACTCGCTGGAATCCAACGGCCCCGTGCTCTACAACGCCAGCCGCACCTACTCAGAGAAGGACACCACGCTGCGCTTCAAGCTGAACGACAACGCCAAGCAGCTCTTCACCCGTGCCGACGACCAGGCAGAATTTGACGAGCAGGTGAAAGGCCTGCGCATCAAGATGCTCTCGGGCAGCGACCCCTCAGCCGTATCTATCAACCTGGCCGCCACCAGCACCAAGCTGACCGTGCACTACCGCTACGGCAACGACACCTCGTCGTATGCCGAATTCAGCGCCGGCCTGCTGCCTAAGGAGAACAAATACGTGGGGCACTTCAACCAGTTTGTCCACAACTACACCTCGACTCCGCTCAACAGGTTCCGTACCAATCCGCAAGACACGATCCGCAACTCGCAGAAGCTGTACCTGACCCCCATGGGCGGCTCGAACATATACATCAACCTCAGCAGCTTCATCGAGACATTCCACGCACAGCATCCCTACGCCGTGATCCACTATGCCGAACTGCTGCTGCCCCTCTCGTCGGATGCCGAAAGCGACCACCCAGACATGGTATACGCCTACCGCACCTCCTCGACAGGCTATAGCGCACCTATCGCCGACCTGCTGGACGCCGACATCTCCTTCAGAGGTTTCGACGGCCGCTACAATGCCGACAAGAACTACTACCGCCTGCGCATCTCTCGCCACCTGCAGCAGCTGCTGAGAGCGCAGAAAGACTACGGCACGCTGCTCACCCTGAACTCGCGCCGCACCTCGCCGCTGAGCACCATAGTGAACAGCACCCGCGCACTAGGATGCAGCGACCCCATCAGAATCGCATTCGTATACACTGAAATTGCCCAATAACCAACCCCAAAGTACATCAAGACTATGAAAAAGACCCTCGCAGCATCGCTTATCTGCCTCCTTGCACTCCAGATGACCGCAATGGCGCAGACTAAATACCAGAAATTCTATGACGAAGCCAAAACCAAACTGGCAGCAGAAGGCACCATGAACGGACAGACCCGCACTGGCGACTGGACCTACTACCACCCCAACGGAGCCGTCTATGAGCAAGGCAGCTACAACAAAGACGGCGAGCGCATAGGCACCTGGAAGAGCTACTACGAGAACGGCGCCAAGCGCAGCGAAGAGGCCTATGAGAACGGCACCACCACCTTTTGGTACCAGAACGGAAGAAAGAAGAGCGAGGTGAAAGTGGTGGACGGCAGCAAAGAAGGCGCAGCCAAAGAATGGCACGAGAACGGCAAAGTGGCCTTTGAAGGCACCTACAAGGACAATGCCCTCAACGGCAAGGGAGTATGGTACTACCCAGAAGGCCGCAAGGACATGGAAGGCAACCTGGTAAATGGCGAAAACGACGGCCTGTGGAAATTCTATTGGCGCAGCAACGGCAAACTGGGCATAGAAGGCAACTACGCCAACGGCCAGCAGACCGGCACCTGGACCTACTACTACGAAACCGGCGAGAAATGGCGCGCTGGAAAATACGTGAACGGAAAGAAACAGGGCACCTGGACCACCTGGTATGAGCGCGGCGCCAAACTGCACGAGGGCAACTACGTGGACAACCTCGAGCAGGGCAAATGGACCTCGTGGTATGAGGACGGAAAGGTGGACTATGTGGGCAGCTTCGACAAAGGCAAGAAGAACGGCACCTGGACCGGATACTACGACGACGGCCGCGTGCGCTACAACATGGGCTACAAGAACGACGAGAAGCATGGTGAAGAGGTAAGATACTTCCCCAACGGAAAGATAGAGACCCGCTATACCTACAAGGATGGCAAGCTCGACGGCAAATACGAGCGCTTCAACTCAGCAGGCAAACCTGAAGAGGCCGGCAACTTTGCTAACGGCCTGCGCGAAGGCACCTGGACCCTCTACGACCAGTATGGCAAAGTGCAGAACGAAGCCAAATTCAAGGAAGGCAAAATGCTGAAGTAATGACCGAACTGATACTAGCATCCAAATCGCCGCGCCGCCAACAGCTGATAGCCACTTTGGGCTGGCCCTATAAAGTAGTGGAACTCTCGGCGGACGAGTCGATAGACCACCCAATCGAGGCCAGCAAAGCGGCCGAGACAATAGCCCGAAAGAAAGCGGACGGCTACGACTCCATGCTACTGAGCGACAATCAGATACTAGTCACCGCAGACACGGTGGTGGTGCACTCCGGCAAGGTATTGGGCAAGCCCCACGACAAAGCCGAGGCCAGCGCCATGCTCCACATGCTTTCGGGATCGGCCCATTATGTATACACCGGAGTATGCCTGAAGACGAGGCAGAAGTCCCTCTCGTTCACCGAAGAGACGGCCGTCTATTTCAATCAGCTGAGCGACCAAGAAATAGACTACTACATAGACACCTACAAACCGTTCGACAAGGCCGGCAGCTACGGCATTCAGGAATGGATAGGAATGATCGGTATCGAGAAAATCGAGGGATGCTACTATAATGTGATGGGGCTTCCTACCGCGCGCCTTTATAATGCAATACAAAGTCTGATAGCTGAGTAACCTCGCCACGGTCCATCAACTGCCGCAGCGCCTGGACAACCTCTTTTTCTTCCATTATGGACTCCCCTACCCCATCGGCAGGGAGCACAGCGGAAACAAGGGATTCTAGCACCATATCGCTAGATTTGAGAGCCCCCACTATACGCTCCTGCAGCGACAACATGGATTGCTTGCGGTCGGCAATGCAAAGGTCGCAAGCGCCGCATCTAGAGTCGGATTTTTCACCCAGATAATCCAGCAAGAACCGACTGCGGCAACCTTCGCTCATGGCGACATAATCCTTCATGGCATTCACCCTCTTTCGCGCAGCATCAAGCTGGTTGGCATACACGTCGTCGCTCAGCATCATGTCGGCATCATTGATTCTAGATTGCGTAAATATGAGCTGAGGCTTGATGGATTTCTGCTTGTAAGATATCACTTTCAAGGCATCCAGATGCTGGAGCATCCTGACGATGCGATTCTCATCTGGGACATGGCAACGAGTGGCGATCTTGCGCTCGCTGATAGGCACAAACGAGGAGTAGAGTCCGCCATAGAGACGCATCAAAACAGTAAGCAGATCGCCATATTTCACATTCTGCATCTGGAAAAGATATACCTCTTGAGGCGTGAGCAGGATATTCACCATCGACTCGGCCTCATTGCGGTCGGGCATAGAGATCAGGCCCTCGCGCTCCAACAGACGTAGCGCCCCATAGAACTCGGGCACTTTGAATCCGTAGGTGTTGCAAATCTTCTCCATATCGAAGTCAAACGAACGGCCATCACCAGAACCTATCGGAACCTGATAGAAGTTGCCCAGTGCCCGATAAACGCTCCTAATCTGAGAAATCGGAGGATAGTTATTACTTAGAGCAACATCCGTATAGGCAACATCATCATCAGTATAAAGGATTGCGGCAAACGAGCGCCTGCCATCTCTTCCGGCACGACCCGCCTCTTGGTAATAAGCCTCTACGGAAGAGGGCACATCGAGATGCACCACCAGGCGCACATCAGACTTGTCGATACCCATGCCGAAAGCATTTGTGGCCACAATCACGCGGCACTGTCCGCTTGTCCAGGCCAGCTGAGCCCTATCACGATCCCTAGCTTCCATTCCAGCATGATAATGAGCGGCACTAATGCCATGGCCGCGCAAAAAAGACGCCACTTCGCTAGTATGCCTCCTATTGCGGACGTAGACGATGGCCGAACCGGGAACCCCATTCAGCATCTTCAGCAGGCGTGTAAACTTGTCGGCCTCCTTGGATACCACGTAGCTCAGGTTCTCGCGAGCAAAACTGGCCCTGAAGACCCTGAAACCCTTGCGAAAAAAGAGCAGCCGGCATACATCTTCTTCTACTATAGGTGTGGCTGTGGCGGTAAGAGCCAGCATCGGCACACCTGGAAGCAAGGACCTAATCTTGCCTACATCGAGATAGGCAGGGCGGAAATCATAGCCCCACTGCGAGATACAATGCGCCTCATCAACAGCCACCATCGAGACCTTCATCTGCCTTAGATGGGAAAGAAAGGTCATATTCTTCAACCGCTCGGGCGAAACGTAGAGCAGCTTGATTCGGCCTGAAACACAATTATTCAAGACGAGTTCGAACTGGCGGTGGTTCATATCGGAGGTCAAGCACACAGCACGAATGCCTTTATCGTTGAGATGCTGTGTCTGATCCTTCATCAGCGCAATCAAGGGTGACACCACGACGCAAATGCCGTCCATGCATAAAGCAGGAATCTGATAACAGAGCGACTTGCCACCGCCTGTTGGAAACAGTGCCAGCGTGTCGACCCCCGATATAATAGAAGTTATGACATCTTCCTGCAAAGGCCGGAAGGTGTCATAACCCCAATATTTCTTTAATACTTCGAGTGGAGAAGCCATCTCGCACCTGCTATCTGATCAAGGTGACCGTACCCTTGCGAGTCTCTACAACCGAGGTTCCCGGTCTGCGATAGGTGAAGATATACACATAGGAGGCTTGTGGGCACTCGATACCCTTGAAGGTGCCATCCCATTCAAAATTCTGGTCGGCAGATTCGAGAATCAACTGTCCGCGACGATCATATATATAGATATGGAAGTTTTCCAGATCATTAGCAGTTATCATGCGGAAGGTCCTATTGTTCTCCAGGTTTGGAGTGAACATATTGGGCATCCATACTGAGAACAGCTGGATAGGAAGTGCAAACGACGTGTCGGTATAGCAACCAGCAGCACGACTGCCTAAAGCGTTGTATGAGGTAAGGGTAACGTGTACCGAATCCGCGCTCATATCGCTGAAGGTATGGCTTACCTGGCGGCCAGTAGCCGATTCTCCGCCGCCGAAGTCCCAACGAGAAGTCTCACCATATTGAGACACATCGCGGAAGGTCACCACTGGGTCTTCTGAGTCAACGAAGTCTGGATTGAACGTATAAGACTGGATAGGCGTTGGATAAACGGTAACGGTGCTGGTCAGTGGGTCGGCGTTGCAGTCGTCGCTACCATGGCCTATCAAGGTGTAGGTAGTGGTGCGGGCTGGAGATACGATGATGGTATCCTTCTCTTCCTGTCCCACGAGCGACTCGTCAGCCGTACTAGCAGTCCATGAATAGTGGTGTGCCTGGGCGCCTATGAGCTTCACCTGCTCGCCTGGACAGATCTTGCCGTCGGCCGGCAGCATGGTAAGGGTGGGTCGAACCACATGTACAGTCACGCTGTCCCAAGCCTCGCAACCCTGTGGCATACGGGTAACCTTTACATAATATTTGCTGGTTGGGCTGACTGCGTCGGGCACCTGCTCCAGCACGTTGCCCGTCTGGATTGGAGTGCCGCCAATTCTGCGGGCCCACTCATACTCGTAGGTGGCAGTGGGGTCGTCGTCAACAACACTTACCGTCACATGGGTTCTCTGTCCCTCGCACACGATGGTGTCGGCGCTTACTGCCAGTTCGGGAGAGTTGAACACCTTGATCACGATGAAGGTGTCGGCCTCGCAATGACGGGTCTGAGTAGTATTTCCAATAGGCTCGGTGTAGCCATTCTCGACATGGAGCCTTACGGTATCGCTCAGTTGGGTGAAGTCTCTATTCACCGTAGACTGGTTAGAGGTGGTGCTGTCTGAGAAACTCCAAGTGAGGCTGTTGCCGGTTGGAGACACATATTCCGTCTCATCGCGCAGCACGATTTCCTGGCCAAGGCAAGGCTCGGTATTGCTGCAATAGATGGATGGATGAGGATTCTCGATGGAGGTAACCACCTGAACGGCCTCCGAATAACAGCTTGCTGAGTCGGTAGGCACATGCATCTTCACATAATAGGTGCCGGCCTGGGTGGTGTGGATCATGCCGTCGGAGCCGGTCATAGACTGCAGCGGAGCGCCAAGGCACGCCTGATTTGGATACAGCGACCAAGTGGTGAGGCTGTCTACCATAAAGCCTGGAACACCGCAGAAACTCCTATTGCGCAGCTCCACAGTTCCGTCGCAATAAGCATAAGGTTCGAAGGAAACCTGAGGCTTCTGATTGGTGGCATCAGCAAACAGGCGAGACACGATAGGATAGGTTCTATGTCCGTTGGAGCCCACAGACTTATTCATGAAGGTGGTCATCACGCAGGCGAATGCGCGGCTGGAGACGGTATCGCCTCCTACGAAGAAGTGGCTTACCTGGGTCTCAAAAGTGTTGGAGTTGGCGCCTGGAATAATGGTAAAATTGCGGGCGAACCAGTCAGTACTATCGGCATACGACATGGGGATGTTCTCGGCCGAAATCTCTGGATTGTTGCAGATATACCACTGATAGGCATGATAGTTAGGATCGGCCGTATAGCTGGCATCCTCCAATCCGGAAGGAGCCACAAGGGTGGAAACTGCCGAGGTCGTTCCAATAGGACAGCCATCCACCTGGATCTTCATTGGGCGGCAATAGCCGGCAATATAGGCATAGCCATAGTGCTGGCTCATGGAGCAGTCGCAAGAGCCAATCAAGATTCTCACAGGATTGGTCAGGTAGGCACCGAGGTTGATAACAACCTTATTCCACTGCAGGAAGCAGTTGTGAGTGCCATTTGCACCAGCGGTGAAGTCGCCCAGCTGGCTGCTGCTTTCCGGCGATGACTGGCTGAAGAAGAGCTTGTTGCCTACAGGAGAATAGGTGTAGGTATTGAGATTTGAGATCACGGTACTTCCGGTAGCGGTACCGGTCTGCACCTCGATTACGAATTCAGGATTCTGCTGTGCTAAGTGGAATGCATCGTCGAGCGACACAGCATAATAAAGCACCAGAAGAGCATTCTGAGGCAGCACCTTGAACTGATAGATCAGCTGGTCGGCCTCCCTGCCGCCACCACAATGGTTGCCCAGTCGGATGGAACGCATGAAGGTGGTATCAGGATCGGTAGGCACAGTATAGAGATAGCCGTTGCCGCCCGTTCTAGAATCCCAGCCGGCGTTCATCACCTTGAAACGGCGGAAGTCCTCAGTCTGAGTACCGCTACAGATATTCGAGCTGTTTCCGCCATAGTTGCCGTTGTACACCACGCTGCCCGAATTAGGGGTGGCCGCGTCAATCTGCTGTGCCGTAACAGAGGTAGGGAAAGTCATATCCCAGTTGCCGCAAGTGCTGATGCTGTTGCCCGCCTTGCCGCCGCCGCCGCTCATGTTTCCGCCAGCCTTGCCCTGCCAGCTAGCCGAGGCAGGATTAGAACCGACAACCGAGAACTGGCTGGGATTGAACAATCCCGGACAATATGCCTGAGACTGACGAATAGCGTCAGCATTAGGATTGCCTTGTGCCATAGCTCCAAAATGAAGAGCCACCATTGCACATAATATCGTAAAGATCTTTTTCATATTCTTACTCTTTTACTTATTATAGACACGAAAAGTTTCATTTTGTTGCACAGAAATGAAAAAAAATGTGCACAATGTACTTTTACGCGTATTATAATAACTACAAAATGTCAATTTTGTTACATCTACAAGAAAAAAAAAAGATGCTCTAGATGCTTTTTTTCCCTACTTTGCGCCAAAGATGCCTTGCTCGAAGGCCGCTTTTCTGCTTTTTCTCAGGGCTAGAAGCATCTTTTGCATGGAATAATGCCGTGTTCTTTTGTCGGAGATGACATAGAGAAAGGCAGGAGAATACCTAGAGATAATATTGAGAAAAGAAAGGCCGCCACCCGCATGGCAAAAAAAGGCCGAACCCGAAGATTCAGCCTTTTTTCTGGTTAAGTATATTCTGATGGAATTACTTGTCCTGGTTTTCGAGTTTCTCGTTGAGGTCGCCGAAGATATCGCCGAAGGTGGTCTTCTGGAGATCGTTCTCGATCTTAACTGAAGACTTCTTTGAAGCGCGATCCTTCTTAGAATCAGCGTTCTCAGCCTTATGGTCAGCCTCGGTGGCAGCCATGAAGGTGCGGGTGTGAGAAACAACGATGCGCTTGTTCTCCTTTGAGAACTCAACAACCTTGAAGTCGAGGGTCTCGTCCTGACGAGCCTTGCTCTTGTCTTCCTTCTCGAGCTGACGGCTGTAAGCGAAGCCTTCAACGCCGTAAGGCAGAGCTACGGTAGCGCCCTTGTCGTTGATGCTGGTGATGGTGCCCTGGTGTACGGTGCCAACTGCGAAGATTGACTCGTAAACATCCCATGGGTTCTCCTCGAGCTGCTTGTGGCCGAGGGAGAGACGACGGTTTTCAGCATCTACCTCAAGAACAACAACCTCGATAGAGTCGCCAATCTTGGTGAACTCTGCTGGGTGCTTGATCTTCTTGCTCCAGCTGAGGTCGCTGATGTGGATGAGGCCGTCAACGCCTTCTTCGAGCTCTACGAAGATACCGAAGTTGGTGAAGTTGCGAACGGTAGCAGTGTGCTTGCTGCCAACAGGATATTTCTCAGCGATTGCCAACCATGGGTCTGGCATGAGCTGCTTGATACCGAGGGACATCTTGCGAGCCTCGCGGTCGAGGGTCAGAACTACTGCCTCTACCTCGTCGCCAACCTTCAGGAAGTCCTGAGCGCTGCGGAGGTGCTGGCTCCAGCTCATCTCGCTAACGTGGATGAGGCCTTCAACACCTGGAACGATCTCTACGAATGCACCGTAGTCAGCGATAACGACTACCTTACCCTTAACCTTGTCACCTTCCTTGAGGTTTGCATCGAGTGCATCCCATGGGTGAGGAGTAAGCTGCTTCAGACCGAGGGCGATACGACGCTTGCCTTCGTCGAAGTCGAGGATAACAACGTTGATCTTCTCGTCGAGGTGAACGATCTCCTCTGGGTGGTTGATGCGGCCCCAGCTGAGGTCGGTGATGTGGATCAGGCCATCTACGCCGCCGAGGTCGACGAATACGCCGTAAGAAGTGATGTTCTTAACAACGCCTTCAAGTACCTGGCCCTTCTCGAGGTGGCTGATGATCTCGGCCTTCTGTGCCTCGATCTCATCTTCGATAAGTGCTTTGTGGGAAACAACAACATTCTTGTATTCGTGGTTGATCTTCACAACCTTGAACTCCATGCTCTTGTCAACAAATACGTCGTAGTCGCGGATAGGCTTAACGTCGATCTGTGAACCTGGGAGGAATGCCTCGATGTTGTCGAATACGGTAACGATAAGGCCACCCTTGGTGCGGCTCTTAACGTAACCGGTGATGATCTCCTGGCTTTCGTATGCCTGGTTAACGCGCTCCCATGATTTGAGGATGCGTGCCTTCTTGTGGCTGAGCTGGATCTGGCCATTAGCGTCTTCCTGGCTCTCTACGTAAACCTCGATCTTGTCACCAGCCTTGAGCTCTGGGTTGTAGCGCAGCTCAGATGCTGGGATAACGCCGTCAGACTTGGCTCCGATGTTAACAACGGCCTCGCGGTCGCTGATAGATACGATGATACCCTCAATAACTTCCTGCTCGATGAACTGGTTGAAGGATTTCTCGTAAGCCTCGCTCATCTGGTCCTGTGCAGCGGTGTTTACGGCCTGTGCTTTGTTGTCGATAGCACTCCAATCGAAGTCTGCTAACGGTTGTACATTTTTGTAATCCATTATGGATAATTTCTTTTTTTTGTGGCTGCCTGTCACGGCCTGGTTTAACATAATTCATTATCTACCAATGCAAAGCACGCTGCCGACAGGTCGCAGCACCTTACATCGTAGACTGCAAAAATACATCTTTTTATTGAATCTAACAAATTTATTTTCAATCATTACCATTTCTCTCGCCGCCCAGCCGCAAAAAAGAAAGCCGGCCCGCTACTAGCAAGGCCGGCCTATCTCGTCCCTTTTGAGGTATTATTCTACTGGGATATCTTTGTTTACGTTCTTGCATCCCACCAGGGCATAGAACAGGATATATGCCAGCATGGCGATTACCAGCCAGTATGAGGCCATATAGCTGGTTCCCTTGGCGATAACGTTCTGTATAAAGGGCATCACGCCGCCGCCAACTACCATCATCATGAAGATGCCGCTAGCCTGCTCGGTATACTTGCCCAAGCCCTCGACTGAGAGGTTGAAGATGCCGCCCCACATCAGCGAGGTGCAGAGTCCGCAGAGCACCAGGAACAGGGCGCTGATTGGCACCTGGAACATGGCAAATCCCTCTGCCACGCTATAGCCCGGCATAGAGATGCGAACCTCTTCTGAAACAAAGATTGCTATCAGGATGAACACGATTGCCAGTGCTGACACAAAGGTGAGCTGAGCCTTGGTAGACACCTTTCCGCTGATAGCGGTGCTCACCAGTCGGCCCACCATCATCAGCAGCCAATATACTGCAGCAATGGCGCCTCCGATAGCTGCGCCGCAGAGTGGGTCGTCGGTCAGGTAGAAGTTGAGCTCGGCTGGAATGCCCACCTCGATGCCTACATAGAAGAAGATGGCGATTACTCCAAGCACCAGGTGGCGGAAGCTCCAGGCGCTATATTTGTCTTTGCCCTGACTCTGGGCCTTGCCCAGATTAGGCTCGTCGAAATGCACAAAGAAGATGATCACGAAAGCCAATGCAAACACGCCCATAGCGATGAAGAGAAGCGGAGCCACGTCGCTCATGGCGGTCTTGTCGGTCACCTGGCCGATGAGAGCGCCCACCAGGAGCGGAGTCAGCGTGCCGGTGAGGGAGTTGAAGGTACCGCCCGTCTGAATCAGCTGATTGCCACGATTGCCGCCGCCGCCAAGGATATTCAGCATGGGGTTCACCACGGTGTTGAGCATGCACACGCAGAAGCCGCAGATGAAGGCGCCAAGGAGGTAGATCACGAAGTTCAGCTTCACAGCCTGGCCCGATACCGTAAAGGTGTCGACGCTAGCGCCAAAACGGCTTGAGAGATACTGTATCACCATACCCACAAAGCCCACGCCGAGAGCAATCAGAGCGGTCTTCTTGTAGCCGATCTTGGAGAGCAGCTTGCCTGCCGGAATACCCATGAAGAGGTAAGCCAGGAAGTTCATCATATTGCCCAGCATGCCCGACCATTCATAACTATTCTTCCAAATATTGCCGAATGGGGCGGCCATGTTGGTCACGAAAGAGATCATTGCAAACATGAATATCATGGTCACAATAGCGATCACATTGGTATTATTTTTTGACATATTTAGGTTGTTTTTTAGTTTCTAACACAAGAAAACAAGTGGTTGGAAGCGCGTCTCGTTATCGGCTATCACTTCTTGCCACTTGTTTCTCTATAGTTCGTTTACTATTTATTCTTCGTCATTGCCTGCTTAGCTCTTCAGGGCCTCCGAGCCGCTCACAATCTCGATAATCTCGTTGGTGATGGCTGCCTGGCGGGCCTTGTTGTAGCTGAGCTTGAGTTCGGCAAGCAGTGCCTGGGCATTGTCGGTAGCGCTCTGCATGGCGTTCATTCTGGCGCCGTGCTCGGCAGCTAGCGAGTCTAGTATGGTGCGGAAAAACTGCGAGCGAAGGGTAAGCGGTGTCATCTCGGTAAGGATTTCCACCTTGCTGGGCTCATAGAGATAGTCATTGCGCTGCTGACTGGCCGAGCCGCTCTTTGCAGACAGCTTCACCGGCAGGAACTGCTCCGTGGTCAGCACCTGGGTAAGCGAGTTCTTGAACTGGTTGTACACAAACTCCACCTTGTCCCACTGCTTGTTGCAGAACTGCTCCATGATCTCGTCAGCCAGGTTGGCCACCGAATCAAAGGTAGCATTGTCCAGCAGCTCGTCGTGGCTGGCAATCACCAGTCCTTGCTTGCGGCCAAACAGTTCTGTTGCGCGCTTGCCTATCGTGATCATGCTCACCTGGGAGCCCTGTCCGCGATAGTGGTCTAGGCGCAGGTTTGCCTCCTTGATCACGTTGGAGTTGAATGCGCCGCAGAGGCCTTTGTTGCTGGTCACTACCAGCAGCAGCACCTTGTCCTCCTTGCGCACCTCGTGGTAAGGGGTCTGCACGCCGTCCTCCACGTCGATATCGGCAATGATCTGGTTGAGCTGCTGCGCATAGGGCCTCATGCCTAAGATGGCATTCTGGGCCCTGCGGAACTTGGCTGCCGACACCATCTTCATGGCCGACGTAATCTGCTGCGTCGAACTTACAGAGGCTATGCGGGTTCTTACTTCTTTTAGATTTGCCATGCTAAAGAACTATTATTTTACAGCATATTTTTCCGACAACTCTACTGCCACCTGGCGCAGGGTCTCCAAATCAGCGTCAATCAGCTGTCCGTTGCGCAGGTTGGCCAGCAGGTTTGGACGATTCTGACGGAGGAAGAAGAGATACTCTACCTCAAAGTCCTTCACCCTGTTGGTTGGAATCTTCTGCAGCAGTCCGTTAGTACCACAGTAGATGATGGCAATCTGCTCTTCTACTGGCATAGGGCTGAACTGAGGCTGCTTCAGTATCTCCACGTTGCGGGCGCCCTTGTCGAGTACAGCCTTGGTGGCTGCATCCACGTCGCTGCCGAATTTCGAGAAGGCCTCCAACTCGCGGTACTGGGCCTGGTCGAGCTTCAAGGTTCCCGAGATCTTCTTCATTGACTTGATCTGAGCCTTGCCGCCTACTCGTGACACCGAGATACCTACGTTGATGGCTGGACGCACGCCAGAGTTGAAGAGGTTCGTCTCCAGGAATATCTGGCCGTCGGTGATAGAGATCACGTTGGTAGGGATGTATGCCGACACGTCGCCTGCCTGGGTCTCGATGATTGGCAGGGCCGTGAGCGAACCTCCACCGCGGACCTTGTCCTTCAATGTGGCAGGAAGGTCGTTCATCTGGGCTGCGATATCGTTGTTCTGGATAATGCGGGCTGCACGCTCCAAGAGGCGGCTGTGGAGGTAGAATACGTCGCCAGGGTATGCCTCGCGTCCTGGTGGACGACGGAGCAGCAGGGAGACTTCACGATAAGCCACGGCCTGCTTCGACAGGTCGTCGTAGATCACGAGGGCGTTGCGTCCCGTGTCGCGGAAATATTCTCCGATGGCTGCGCCGGCAAATGGAGCATAGAACTGCATAGCGGCAGGGTCGCTGGCGGTAGCAGCCACGATGATGGTATAAGGCATAGCGCCCTTCTCTTCGAGGGTCTTCACCAGGTTGGCAACGGTAGAGCCCTTCTGGCCGCAGGCCACATAGATGCAGTATACTGGGTCGCCAGCCTCGTAGAACGACTTCTGGTTGATGATCGTATCGATAGCGATAGCGGTCTTGCCGGTCTGACGGTCGCCGATGATCAGCTCGCGCTGGCCGCGTCCGATAGGGATCATGGAGTCGATAGCCTTGATGCCGGTCTGCAGAGGCTGCTCTACAGGCTGACGGTAGATAACGCCAGGAGCCTTGCGCTCGAGAGGCATATCCACCAGCTCGCCCTCGATGGGGCCCTTGCCGTCGATAGGCTGTCCGATGGTATTTACTACACGGCCGAGGAGCTTCTCGCCTACTGGGATAGAGGCAATCCTCTTGGTGCGGCGCACGATGTCGCCTTCATTGATAGTCTTTGATTCAGCAAGCATCACGATACCCACATTATCCTCTTCGAGGTTCTGCACGATACCCTGCTCGCCTGTAACGAACTCCACCAACTCACCCGACTGAGCGTTGTTGAGGCCGTATACACGGGCAATACCGTCGCCCACGGTGAGCACGGTGCCCACTTCCTCAAGCTCCACGTCCAGGTTGACGTCGGCCAGCTGTTTTTTCAAGATCGCCGATACTTCGGCAGGTTTGATCTCTGACATATTATTATTGTATTTTTTTCTATTCTTAATTGTTGGGAGTGAGACTCAAGGCCGTTCCCGACCATAGTTTCTCCGTCCTATCTGGGGACTTTCTCCGGCCTATCTGGGGGTCAACTCCGGCAAAGAGCCCGGACCTCAAGCAACTCACAGACGGCCCTCGTAGTCGTTTTTCGAGAATGCCACCCTCATCTTGGCGATCTTCGTACGTATACGGGCATCGTAGAGATAGGTGTCGAACATCAGGTGGAAGCTGCCCAGCATCTTGTTGGTGGTGTGGCTGTATATCTCCACATCCTTCTTGGTGTAGGCGGCCACCTTCTGGCGGATGTTCTCGAGGTGTTCCTCGTTCACCTCCACGGCGGTCATCACGTCGGCCACCACGATGTTGTTGGCCTCGCGGTAGAGGTCCTTGTACATCTGCGATATGCCTCTGAGGTTCACGGCACGGCGCTTCTTGGTCACAAAGAGCAGGAATGCCATAGTGGTCTTGCTCACGCGCTCCTCGAAAAGTTCTCTCACCACGGCGAGCTTCTTTTCCTCGTGGATCACGGGATTTTTGAACACCACGTCGAGCTGGCGGTTCTCCTTGAACACCTTGTTCACCAGCCTCATGTCCTCCATCACCTGGGCAGAGTCGCCCAGATCGGTAGAGAGCATCAGCAGCGCCTTAGCATAGTTGAGGTTGATTCTATAGTCGTTCATGCTATCTCAGGTCTGTTTCTTCAAGCTGGCGACGGATCACGTCGTTGGCCTTCTCCTTGTCGGAGAGTTCCTGCTTGATGAGTTTCTCGGCTATCTCGATGCTGAGGTTGGCTATCTGGTTCTTGAGTTCGTGCACAGCCTTCATGCGCTCATTGTTGATCTGCTCGCGGGCAGACTCTATGATGCGGTTGGCGTCGGCCGAGGCCTTGGCTCTTGCATCCTCAATGATGCTCTCGCTGGTGAGTCGGGCGTTGCGCAGCAGCTCGTCGCGCTCGCGCTTTGCCTCCTTCAGCAGCTCCTCATTGTGGCTGGTGAGGTTCTTCATTTCCTCCTTGGCCTTCTCTGCGGCATTGAGAGACTCCTCGATGGCGCTCTCTCGCTGTTTCAGCGATTTCAGAATCATTGGCCAGCCGAACTTGGCAAGGATAAACACCAATATGGCAAATGAGATTATCTGCCACACAAACACACCAAGACCGGGACTAATTAAAGGATTATTCATATTTTTCTATTTCAGTTAGTATCCCTTGGCGCCTCCGTTTCCGCAGTCCGCCTCTTGTGGGACACAGGGTTCTAGCAAAAGCGATAGAAGACAGCCTTCCCGGGGCCGGGCCAATCGCTTTCGGCCCCCGAAAAAGCCTCTCAGTCAGTCTTACTTAACTGCTACGAGCAAGCAGATAACTGCAGCAAACAGGGCCACACCCTCAACGAATGCAGCAGCAATCAGCATGGTTGAGCTGATCTTGCCACCAGCCTCTGGCTGACGTGCGATGCCTTCCATGGCACCCTGTCCGATTTTTCCGATACCGATACCGGCACCAATAGCTGCCAGACCTGCACCAATAGCTGCTCCGAGATATCCAACTGATAAGCTGGCGGCAGCCTGAAGAAGAATGATTAATGTTGACATAGTACTATAATTTAATAG
>JAKSMS010000024.1 GCA_024400415.1 Bacteroidales bacterium
AATTATTGGATGAACTGGTTAGTTATTATTTACTTTCAAATTAGTCGTTAATGTCGATGTAGCCGGATTGGCCAATCTCCCAAGGAGCATATACCGATTGAGACCAACTGCCACGATAATAATTGCAGAATGGGTAGTCTGACGAAGTGGCGTCCGTGTTGCCTAGTATTATCGGATTTGACGACTGGGCCTTCAGCGTTTGCGGCATCAGCAAAGTCATCACAATAAGCAACATAGAAAAAAATCTTGCTTTCATAAGTCTGTTATCTATTTTTTGCAAAAATACAACAAAATATTACTCACAAGAGCATGTGTATTGATAACGAAGTTAACAATTCTCTGTAGATGAATGATAATCAATGCTTATTGAGTGCGTCAACGCTTTTTTCTTTTGCTGTTGAGGTGTATAACCGAAAAAATCAGTTAGACTTCATTTTTTATTTCCACTCCGGCAAAGGATACATTGCCATTGATGAATATCGTGTGTTCGGGTGCTTGGGGGATGAGGCTTCGCTTGTCTTCGATGCCGCCAAAGGCACTCTTAGCAGCCACTTTTACGCCGCAGTGTTGTGGCACTATGATGGTGGTGCCACCGAAACTGCATTCGATGCTGACCACCACATCTTGGCGGATAATGGCGTGAGAGAGGTCCAATCTGAATGCCCCGAAGGAACATTCGATGTCGGCACCCTCGAAGGTTTCGTTGTCGAGTTTGGCGTGCTGTTCGCCGAAACTGACCTCATAGGTGCGGACGTTCCTGCCATCGCGTAGAATCTGGCGAGCCTCGGTCTTGGCTTGTCGGCTGGAACGGGTCGGGTTGTTGCGGACTATGAGTTTGAATCCAAGATATACCACCAGTGCGGCCAGCATCAGATGCCCGAAGTGGTGCCATGAGATGGCTTCCTGCTGTTCAAGCAGTAGGAGCACACCCACCGTGAGACCGAAAGCTGAGCTCGTTCGGTCGTTGCGGCTGAAGAGGCCGCATAGGCATGGGACGATGATGAAGAGTGTCCACCAGCCGTCGAACATCAGGTTGATGGCCCCGGGCCAGATGGTGCTTGCAGCCCACAGCAGTCCGAAGACGATGAGCATGATACCTAGGATGGTTCTTCTGTTGCTTCGAATAGTGTTCATGTCTTATTATTATAATAGTATTGGTTATTGGCCGAGGGCTTGGAGGATGGCTTTTTCGATCTGTTCGCCGCGGAGGTCGCGGGCGAGGATGGTGCCGTCAGGGGCTACGAGCATGATATGGGGAATGCCTTCGATGCCGTAGAGGTTGGTGGCGTTAGGGGTGGGGTCGATGATCTGTGGGTATTTGATTCCCATCTGTTCAACGGCCTCGCGGTGTTTGTCGGGCTTGTCCCATACGTCGACACCGAGGATGAGGAGTTGGTCTCTGTATTTCTCGTAGAGTGGGATGAGGTTGGTGGCTATCTCGTGGCGGCAGGGACGGCACCAGCTGGCCCAGAAGTCGACGAGGGCGAGGCGTCCGTTGATCTTGTTGCTGAGATTGGTGGGTTCGCCGGTCTCAAAATCGATGCAGTCGAAGTCGGTAAAATGCTGTCCTACTGCGGTGGCTTCGAGGCGTTTGAGTCGGTCGATGATGGTGAGGATAGGCTTGTAGGAGGTGACGGCTTCTCCGGCGTCGCTGAGCAGGTCTTCGACTTCTTTGAGGGTGATGCCGTCGGCGGAAGCGATGACATACATGGCGTAGGCGCCTACGACATTGTCCTTGTTGTCGGAATAGGCGCGGAGGCTTTCTTCCTTGAGCATCTGGCGATCAAGGTTGTCGACGCTGTCGTACAGTTGTTCGGCGCGGTTGCGGGCTGCGTCGTCCTTGGCCTCGACGTACTGGGTGTAGTACTTTTCGAGCTCTTTCTGGCGGCTGCGTGATGACACGACCTTGTAGTAATCGTTGAGCCGATTGTTGAGCGGGGTGCCCTTCACCATGTCGTGGGTAATGTCGGCGGTGATGGTTGAGGCTTTCTTATCGCCGGGCTCGAGGATGATGTTGAGGCTGGAACTGGAGAGGTCTTTGCCTTTGACGGAGATGTAGGCGAGCTGGGGTTGGTCTACGGTGCCTTGGAAAGTGAAGGTGCCTTTTTTTGTGACGATGGCGGAATCGAGGGTGGTTTGACTGCTGAGGTCGTAGAGCTTGGCTTGCTGGCCGACGTAGGTGCTGCCTTCGACGGTGGCGTTGACGACGTAGTTTTGTGCTGTGAGGCTGGTGGCGGCTGCGAGGAGTGCAGCGGTGAGTATGAGGGTCTTTTTCATGTTTTTTACCTATTTTATCAATAAATAGCCAACGTACCTTGGCGGGGTGGCGTTGGCTATTGTAATGGTATCGCTATTGGATATTATTTGCTGTAGTTGGCGAGACCTTCGTTGAGGAAGTCAATGAACTTCTGAACGTCGCGGTCGTACTGATGGTTTTCCTTGGTGAGGATCTGCTCGTCAGTGTTGATGATGACGTAGTATGGCTGGGCGCACATGCCTACAAGCTTTTTCTGGAACTCGCGGTTCTTCTTGCCGAGGGAGGTGATGGTGTTGCCGCTCTCGTCGGTAACCTGGCACGGCTCAGGGAGCTGGATGTCGGCATCTGCATAGAGAGCGCACATGACGAACTTCTGGGAAAGGATCTCCATTACCTTGGCGTCGGACCATACGTAGTGCTCCATTTCGCGGCAGTTGGCGCAGGTCTTGCCGGTGAAGTCGATGAAGATGGGCATGTTGTGCTCTTTGGCGTAGGCCTTTGCCTCGTCGAGGTCATAGAATGCCTCGTAGCCGTCGGGAGCGTGGAGTTCGCTGGAGAAGAGTCGGTCGGCAGGGAGTTTTGCTGTGGATGCGGATTCTACTGAGGCGGCATGCTTTGCGAGGTTGAAGTCTTGGCTCTCCATAGGGGGCAGGAATCCAGAGATGCCCTTAAGAGGTGCACCCCAGAGGCCAGGAACCATATATACTACGAAGGCGAATACTCCGATGGAGAGGAAGGTGCGGCCTACGCCGAGTTTCTCAACAGGGGAGTCGCCCTTGAACTTGAGTTTGCCAAGGAGGTAGAATCCGAGCATGGAGAAGATTACGATCCAGAGGGCGAGGTACCACTCGCGGTCGAGGAGGCCCCAACCGCAGTAGAGGTCGGCCTGCTGGAGGAACTTGAGACCGAAGGCGAGTTCGAGGAATGCGAAGACTACCTTGACGGTGTTGAGCCAGCTGCCGGACTTCATGTTCTTGAGCACGCCTGGGAAGAATGCCAGGAGGGTGAATGGGAGGGCGAATCCGATGCCGAATCCGAGCATAGTGATGAGGGATACGAACTGGCTGCCGGTGCCGGAGGTGGTGAGACCTACGAGGGCAGCGCCGAGGATAGGACCGGTGCAGGAGAAAGATACGAGCACGGTGGTAAGTGCAATGAAGAATGGTGCGAAGAGACCGCCCTTATCGGCCTGCTCGTCGGACTTATTGATCCACTTCTCAGGCATCTTGATCTCAAAGAGTCCGAAGAAGGACATAGAGAAGATGATGAAGATGACGAAGAAGATGAGGTTTGGAATCCAGTGAACGCCGATGAAGTAGAGGGAGTCGGGTCCGAAAATGAGGGCCAGAATAGCACCGAGCACGGCAAAGAGGAACACGATCGAACCTCCGAAGAAGAGAGCCTGACGGCGATTCTTGCGCTTGTCGGTGGAGCCGTTCATGAAGAAGTTGACGGTCATGGGGATCATTGGGAATACGCAAGGGGTGAACATGGTGAGGATTCCAAAACCTAACGAACTGAGGAAGATCCATAAGAGGGAGTCGTTGTCGTTTTCTGCCTCATTCTCGGTGTCGGCGATGCTCTCGGCCTCGGCAACTACAGCCTCGGGCTCAGCAACAGCCGGAGTGGTGTCGGCTACCTCAGCAGCTGGTTCAGAGGCAACGGCTGCCTGTGCGCCTTTGACGTTGAGGGCGAAGCTGGCATCATCGAACTGGCAGGAGTTCTCGTCGCAGTACTGGTAGTTGACCACGCCAGAAACTTTGAAGTCTTTGGTGGAGAGTCGCTTAATCTGCTGGCGGAAGACTACGGTTCCGGAGAAGGACTTCTCGATGCCGCCTTTGACGAATTCGTCGGGCTCTTCATGGGCCTTAGGTTCCTTGACTTTGCCGACGAGCTTGTAGTCCTTGCTCTCGGCGAACTTGAATTCCACCGGGGCGGAGGTGCCTGTGGTGTACTGAGAATAGATGTGATAGCCGGCGGCTACCTTGGCGGTGAGCAGAATGTCGGCGGTGGAGTCAGAGGTCTCCTTGACGGAGAAACTCCAGGTCACATTTTGAGCGATGGCTGCAGCGGTGAGCGCGAGCATCAACAGTGTGGAGAAAAGTTTCTTCATGTTAATATTCTTTATTTATTATTATCCTTTTGTATATGTTTGAATTTGCAAAATTACGAAAAAATGCTAAAATAATGAAATTTTTTTTCTATTTTGATAAAAAGTCGTAAATTTGCAATCTGTTAGGAGAGGCCGAAAACCTTATAGAGTAGGCATTAATAAAACAATATTATTGTTACGATATGAAGAAAGTATTTTTAGCACTCGCTGCTATTGCTGCTGTTGCTTGCATGACTTCTTGCAACAAGACTTGCACCTGCAAAACTTACGCTATGGGCGTTGTAATGACCACTACCGAGGACGTTGAACTTGACAAAGACAGCTACAAGAAGTGCTCTGATATGAACACCGTAGTTATGATTGGCGACAAGAAGAACGGTCTCGAGTGCGAATAAGCAGTCCCTTTGACTTGACTTGTTAAAAAAAGCTTCCCGTAGGGAGGCTTTTTTTCGTAGTCGGAGATAGAGATGGTAAAAGATAGAAATAAGGATGGATTATTTGAGGTTGAATTTGAGGGTCTTTTCGCCTTTGGCGGTCTTGATACGGAGGTTGTAGAGACCTCGGGGCATCTTGGCAATGGTAATCTTGGCGTTATTTTTGTAGGCGGGGATGGTGCGCACCGTGGTGCCGTCGGGCTTGAGGAAGGTGACTTCGGCCTCAGGGCTGTCGAGCTGGATGGTGATATAGCCTTCGGCAAGGTTAGGAATGATGGAGACTTTCTCACCTGAATTGTCGTTGGAAGTGATGATGTTAGAATAGGTGAAGTCTTGGTTGAATAGGAAACCTACGGGGTTGGAAATTATTATCTCAGCAGGTTCGATGGAACCGTAGTCGAGGGTGGGGGTAAGAGTGATATTGGTGGCGCCTACGGGTATCTCTATGTAGTAGTAGCCTTGAGCATCGGTGGTGGCAGTGGAATTGCCGCAGGTGATGACCATGTCGGAGACAGGCTGTTTGCGTGTATCGGTGACGCGGCCGCGGATTCCATAGGCGGCATACCGGGTGAGTCCGGCGAAATCGGTGCCGAACCATTTGTTGCCTTTGCGGTCGATGACCATGCGCTGAACCATGTTGGAGGGGAGCTGGTCCTTTTTTGCGCTGAACTTCTGCCAATCTTGTTTGCCGTCGAAGACGGCTACACCTTTATCGGTGCCGACCCAAATGGCGCCAGCTGCATCGATGGCTATTGTGTTGACCTGCAGTCCTGGGAGTCCGCTGTTTTTGGGCGTGAACACCTGCCACTCGTGGCCGTCGAAGCGGCATAGTCCGCCAGTGGTGCCTATCCAGTGGTTGCCAGCCTTGTCGATTGCCATGCAGGGAACGATGTTGGTGGGCAATTTGCTGTTGAGAGTGGTGTAGGATGTCCACTTGCCAGAGGGGGAGAGGGTGCAGAGGCCGTCGTTGGTGCCTATCCAGAGGTCGCCTTTACGGTCGTATTGCAGGCATAGGATAAAGTCGCTGAGAAGTCCGGATTCGGCAGCGGTGTATTTCTTCCATTTAGTGCCTTTGCCATCGACGAGTCCGCTGAGGGTGACTCCGATCCAGGGGTCGCCATCAGCATTAATAGCAATGTCGCGGACGTATTTCATGCTCAGGCGTTTGGTCTCGGAGGCGTAGTCGGTCCATCTAGAACCATCGAAGCGGATCACTCCGTAGTCGTCGGTGCCAATCCAGAGAATGCCGTTGGGATCGACGGTGAGGCAGTTGACGTACTGCTTGTCGAGCTTTTCGTTGAACATGGCGTAGTCAGTCCAGGTGCGGCCGGAGAGCCTGCAGAGTCCAAGGTTGGTGCCAACCCAGAGGTTGTTTTTTGCATCGCAGGTGAGGGCAAGGATGGTGTTGCCTCCAATGTCAGAATTAGAGGTGGTATAGGTGTTCCAATAGTTGTTCTGGCTATTGGCTAAGCTCAAGGTGAGCATTAGTGTTATGGCTAGGAAGAGTCGTTTCATGTTGATCAGGTTTTGTGTTTCTCCTTTTTTGCGGCAGGGAACAGAATATTGTTGAGTATGAGTCGGTATCCTGGTGAGTTGGGATAGAGGGAGAGGTCAGTGGGCGGGTCTCCGACATAATGGCGGTAGTCTTCGGGGTCGTGTCCGCCGAGGAATGTCCAGGTGCCTTTGCCGTATTCACCGTGGAGATATTTCACCTCGCCGAGTTCTTTGTTTTCGGCAAGGATGACGGCAGAAGTCTTGACGGTTTCGCGGCGGAACGCGGTGGTCTGTCCCATGAATCCATGGATGATGCGTGTGTGGTTTTGGGTGAGCATGGTGGGCACCCAGTCCCACTTGGCCGAGAATTCGAAGAGAGTGAAGAAGTCGTTCTTTTCGTTGACGCGCTGCTGGTGGGTGCGGTCGTCGATATCGATGGTTGAGATTTCGTATTCGTTGGGGTTGGTGCTGATGCGGAAATCTTTGAAGGCAAAGGTCTTGCTGAAATCCAGCTGATGCTGTGCATCGGGCTGCATGGGGTCGCCGTCGAACATCACGTCGCAAATGTCGACATGCTCTGCGGCTAGGGCAACGTCGTAGCTGTCGGGTGCGGAACACATGGCGAACAGGAACCCGCCACCCATGACGAAGTCGCGAATCTTTTTGGCTACGGCCAACTTGAGATCGCTTACTTTGGCAAATCCGAGTTTGTGTGCACGCTCTTCTTGCTGCTTCACATCTTCGATGTACCATTGCTGGTTGCGATAGTTGCCCCAGAATTTGCCATATTGACCGGTGAAATCTTCGTGGTGGAGATGCAGCCAGTCATAGGTGGGAAGGATGCCAGACATGAGTTCTTCGTCGTATACCACGTCGTAAGGGATTTCAGCATAGGTGAGCACTAGGGTTACGGCATCGTCCCAAGGAAGCTTGTTTTTGGGTGAGTATACAGCTATCTTGGGAGCTTTCTGCAGCTTGACAGCATCCATATTCACGGATGGGTCGGCGATGTGGGAGAGTATGGCGCTCGACTGCCCGTCAGCTATTACTTCGGCAGTGACGCCTCGAAGTCGGCATTCGCGCTCCAGCGCGTCGGCGCGCTTCATGAGAAAGGCACCTCCTCGATAGTTCAGCAGCCAGGTGACTTCTACCTCGCGCTCAAGGGCCCAGTAGGCAATGCCGTAGGCTTTGAGGTGATTCTTCTGCACGTCGTCCATGGGGATGACGATATAGCTGGCCCGAGAGGGGACAAGCATCAGAAGCATCAGGGCAAAGAGGGCAACTCTCTTCATAAATCAGCCGCAGATATGGTTTTCGTGGCCTTCTACATAGATGGCTCCAAGTGGACGAGATGGGCAGAGGTTTTCGCATTTGCCGCAGCCGATACATTTCGACTCATTGACGCTGATGGACTTCTTTCCGGTGGAGAAGTCGTCGACAAGCATCAAGGCTTCGGTGGGACAGTTGCGCTGGCATAGTCCGCAAGCCTCGCCTTTTGACAGTAGGCAGTTCTGAGTGAGCCAGATGGCATGACCGATGCGGATGTTGGTCTTGTCTTCCTTCTCAATCTTCTGTATGGCGCCCGTTGGGCATACTTGGCTGCAGCGGTTGCAGTTGATGTTGCAATAACCATTGTCGAAGTCCATTTCGGGCTGCATGAGGTTCTCGAGTTTGGTGCTTGGACGTAACACGTGGTTAGGACATTCGCTTACACAGAGCTGGCAGGCGGTGCAGTGCTTGCTGAAGTTGGCATGGCATCCAGATCCGGCAGGTTTGATGGCTGTCTTACGGCTAGGCGACTGGCGGTCTTCGATCACGGCTAGGCCTCCGTCCATCTTTACCTCTTGAGCCTTGACGGCCATGGCGGTGCCGACGGCGGCGGTTGTGGCAAGAAACTTGCGGCGGGAGTCGTCGACTTTTGCGTCATCGGACTTGGTAGCGCGCTTGCGGAGTCCGTAGGTGATGCCGCCTTGCTTGCAGTTGCCGATGCAGTTCATGCAGGCTATGCAGCGTGAGTGGTCGATGACGTGGTTCTCGACGTCGATACAGGATGATTTGCAGTTACGCTCGCATTTGTGGCACTTCACGCATTTGCTATCATCGATCTTGATGCAGAAGAGGGAGTATTTGCTAATAAATCCCAGCAAGGTGCCTACTGGGCAGATGTTGTTGCACCAGGAGCGGCCGTAGCGGAAGGCCAAGAATCCGATTACGACGAGGGTTATTATGGCTACTGCGAGCGAGGCTCCAGCCTTGACCCATACGTCAACGTGGTAGAACGCATAGCTGTCGGCACGCTCTGCGAAATAGGCAAAGATGTTGTTGATCCAGATATATACAGGCTGGAGAATGTTGGTAGCGATGCGGCCGAAGGCACTATAGGGCGCAATAAGAATGGCGATGGCGTTGAGTCCAAGCAGCATTAGGGCTACGAAAAGGACCAGTATTCCGATGCGGAGCCAAGGACGATTCTTTGTATAGCTGAAGCGGTTCTTCTTAGCTTTGCCGCCAAAGAAAGAGAAGATATCCTGCATGACGCCCATTGGGCAGATGACGGAGCAGTAGATGCGGCCGAAGAGAATGGTGAGGACCAGTAGCACGGCCACTACTACAACATTGCCGGCAAGGATGGCGGGTAGGAGTTGGATCTTGGCCATCCAACCGAGATAGGTGTGGAAGATGCCGGTGAAATCAATGAACAGCAGGGTAATCAGGGTAAAGAATACGGCTGCTAAAGCAATACGGATTTTTCGTAACATAGTCTTTTGATGCGTTTTAATTTAAAAATAACGCGCGAGGCTCCCTATTATTGTGTTAGGTGGAAATTCAATGCCAAAAAAAGGCCGCAGTGATGCGGCCTTTTATGTGAGAGTTGTTGAGAATCAATTATCTCTTAACAACCTTCTGGGTTGCGGTGCCGTTCTCGGTAATCACGCGGATGAAGTAGATGCCATTAGCGAGCTTGCTCATATCGAGGGTGCTCTGGCTCTGAGTCATGAGGACGCGGCCGTTGAGGTCGAGCAGGCTAACCTCTTTGAGGCCTTCGGCCTGGATGTTAAGCATGCTGCTGGTTGGGTTAGGATAAGCGTTTACTACAGCTGACTCAACGCCATTGATGCCAACGGTGCTGGTGATGCTGATGTCGTCGAGAAGCATCTGGTAAACATCCTCGCTATTGTGGTGGCGGAATGCAACGTAGATGGTCTGGCCAGCGAACTGGGAGAGAGCTACATGACGGTCGCTATAGTTGATGCTGCTTAGGGTCTCGGTGAAGAGTGGGGTAGTGGCGGCAAATGCCTCAGGAGTGTTGGAGGTGGCTGCATATACGCTATAGGTGTCGTTAGGATAGTTGGCGTCGAGTGCGCGTACATACCATACGAGGTAGAGTGCCTGGTCGGCTGGGAGTTCGATGGCTGGGCTGATGAGCCAGTTGTCAGGGGTAAGGGCGCCTACTCCATTGATGTAGGATGCTGAGATAGCGCAGCCTTCGCTGTTGTTGTGGCCGTAGAATCCGCCGTTCTCGTCGCTTACGCCAAAGAGTGCGTTGTCCCAGTTGTGTCCGTCGCCGTCTGCGTCAACGGTGTTCCAGCATCCGAGGTCGCCTTCGTCAAAGCCTTCGGTGTATGGGAAAGCGGTGATGTTGTTGCACTCGCGAACGGAGATGGTGGTAGAGGCGCTGTTGCTTCCTACGGTGTTGGTTGCAACTACGCTGATGGTGTGGGTGCCAGCAGCGGTGAAGGTGGTGGTGAGGGTAGCGGTGGTGCAGTTAGCGTCGTTGCCGTCGATGCTCCAGGCGTAGGTGTCAGCATTGCCGCTTACGGCGGTGAAGGTCACTGCGTTGCCAGCGATAGCTGAGGCTGGGCCATGAACGGATACGATAGGAGCAGAGAGGTCGCGGATGGAGATCTGGTCAAGCATGAGCACGTAGCCGCCAACGCTCTCGTGGTGGCGGAATGCAATGCGGATGGTCTGTCCTGCATAGGCGCCGAGACCGGCGATGCGGGTGGTCCAATCGCTGTAGCTGCTGTTCAGGGTTTCGCTATAGATCTGGGTGGTGTCGGTGCCGGCGATTACATATACGGTGTAGTGGTCGTTGGCGTAGTTGGGGTCGTACTCCATTACGTTCCAAGCCAGTTCGTAGTTGCTGTTGGCTGGCATTTCGATTTCAGGGCTGATGAGCCAGTTGTCGTGTGGCATGTCGATGGTGATGATGCCCATGAATGACTGTGCTGACATTGACAGGAGTCCGTTAACGCCTTCGAGGCCGGCTTCTGCGCACTGCATCCAGCCTGGGTTGTCCTCGATGGCTGGGCGGCTGTTCCAGCAGCCAAGGCCGTTGCTGAAGTCTGCGGTGAATGGGAACTCGCTGATGGCGTCGCAGTGGTAGATTTCGATGGTAGCGGTGTCGTATGCGGTTCCTACAGCGTTGGTGGCCGAAGCGATGATCTGGTAGGTACCTGCGGTTGCCCATGAGGCCTGGATGTCGAGGCCGGTAGCGGTGGCAGGAGTGGCGCCGTTGAGGATCCAATCTACGTTGTTGGCATCGCTTACTGAGGCGCTGAGGTCAACGGTGGTGCCGGTCTCAGCGGTCAGTGGGGCGTGGATGGCAACCATAGGAGCCTCTGGTCCGCCGATGCGTACGTCGTCGATCTTGAGGAAGAACATATCGCTGCAGTTGTGGTGACGGAAGGCCACATAGATGGTCTGTCCGGCATAGGCGCTCAGGTTTACGCTGCGCTTGGTCCAGTTGTCGCTGGTCAGGGTGGTGGTAAACACGGCGGTAGTAGCGGTGAATGCTGCTACGGTGTTGGTGGTAGCGATGTATACTGAGTAGCTCTCAGCTGGATAGTCTGGGTCCTGTGCAGCGTCATACCATGACAGCATGAAGTCTGTTGCGGTGGCTGGAATCTGGAATCCTGAGCTGATCATCCAGTTGTCTGGAGTGAGTGCAGCCATATTGTCATTATCGTATGAGGCAGATACCATGCACTCTACGCCAGAGTGGCAGTCCATATTGCCGCCGAGAGTGGAGAGGAGGCTCCAGTTGAAGCCGTCGTTGTCGTTGTCGGTCAGCGTCCAGTTGGTGTTAGGGGTCTCAAAGTCCTCCACGTAGGGGAATGTTGAGATGATTGCCTTTGGGGCAGTGAAGTTGGCGGCCTGATGGCTCTTCAGTGAGAAGTGGGTGCCTTTCATGGCAGCAGCCTTCTTGGCCATTTCTTTGGTGAGTGGAGAGTGGATGGTCTTCTGGGCCATGGCCATAGAAGCAATCATCAGCACTGCCATCATAGTTGATAATACTTTTTTCATTTGTTTGTCGTCCTGTTATTCACCATCGGACACATCGGCTTATCATGATAATTATTTTTTACTCTTGATAGTACACTCTCTTTACTCTTGGCGATACTGAGGTGAGTATCTCATACGTGATTGTGCCTGCAGCTGCAGCATTGATCTGCAGCAGGTCGTCGTCTCCGAATACTACCACTTCGTCGGTCTCCTCGCAGGGTATGTCGGTCACGTCGATGAAGCACATATCCATGCAGATGCTGCCTATGATCGGTGCCGCATGTCCGTTGATGAGCACCTTGCCATGCTCATAGCCTAGGTGGCGGCTAAGGCCGTCGGCGTAGCCTATGGGTATGATGGCTATGCGGCTGTCTCGGCGGGCTATCCAGCGTCGGTTGTAGCCTACAGAGTCGCCATTCGGGATGTCCTTGATTTGCGATATCTTGGTCTTGAGTCTGCTTACCTGCTGCAGCTGGCTCTGGATTTCGGGCAGTGGCGAGAGTCCGTATAGGCCTATGCCTAGGCGAACCATGTCGAACTGGTATTCTGGGAAACGCTCTATGCCAGAAGAATTCAGTATGCTGCAGAGTATATCCTCGCGTCCGAGTCCTTGTTTCAAGGCGCTGCTCCATTGGGTGAAGCGGTCTAGCTGCATGTGGGTGAAGTCGTCCATCTGTGGGTCGTCGGCGCAGGCCAGATGGGAGAAGATGGATTTTACTTCCAGCACGCAGTCGGCATCAGAGAAGAGTGCCACCATGCGGTCGATGTCTTTGCCGCTGAATCCGAGACGGTGCATTCCGGTGTCGAATTCTACGTGCACGGGCACTTTTTGGTTGTCTTTGCGGAGTATCTTCACTGTTTCGGAGAATGCCTTGAAGATGCGCTCGCTGTAGATGTCGGGCTCTAACTGGTATTTGATGATGTCGTCGAAACTCTCTTCTTCGGGATTCATCACCATGATGGGCAGGGTGATGCCGTTGCGGCGCAGCTCTACGCCTTCGTCGCTATAGGCCACCGTGAGGTAGTCGGCGTGGTTGAACTGCAGGGCGCTTGCCACTTCCACCTTGCCGGCGCCATAGCTGGAGGCCTTCACCATGGCCATAAGCTTTGTTGTGGGCTTGATGCGCGAACGGTAGAAGTTGAGGTTGTGCACCAAGGCGTCGAGGTTCACCTCCATGATGGTTTCATGGGATTTGCGCTGCAGCAGGTGGGCAATGTTTTCGAATCCGAAGATTCGTGCACCCTTCAGCAGGATGGCTTCGCTCTGGAAGTCTGAGAACGAGTGTCCGTTGAGAAACTCTTCGGTCGAGGGGTAGAATTCTCCTTCTATGGCTGCGAAGAATTCTTTGTGGCGGCAGAGGGCTGGGCCTATGCCTATGATATGGGTCACATTGCGTTGTGCTAATAGGGCGGCCACTTGGCTGTAGAGGTCTTCTTCGGGGATGCCCGATTGCACGAAGTCGCTAATGATAACGGTCTTTTTGAAGTGCTGCTGCTCCCGCTGCAGGTATTCTAGGGCGATGGTCAGCGAGTTGATGTCGAGGCTGTAGCTGTCGTTGATCAGCAGGCAGTTGTTGATGGCTTCGTTCATTTCCAGTCGCATGGCCACCGAGGTGAGGTGCTGGCAGCGCGAGGCTATCTCCTCTTGGCTGTAGCCTAGGTAGAGCATCAGGGTGATGCAGTGCATGGCGTTCTCTACCGAGGCGCGGTCTATGAAGGGGATGCTTATCTGGCTTTCTTTGCCTTCATGCTCTATGCTGATGAGGGTCTTCTTGCCTACAATCTCGGTGCCTTTCAGCCTTACGGCGTTGTCCTCTGAGGTTCCCCAGGTGAAGTGGGGCAGCTGTCGGGTGCTTTCGCGCTCGAGTATCACCGTGTGTATGTCCTTGTGGTCTGTACAGTATATCAGCACCTGGCAGTGTATGAAGAGGGTCAGCTTCTCGGCTATCTTCTGTTGTCGGGTGAGGAAATTTTCGTCGTGGGCCTGGCCGATGTTGGTGAAGATGCCTATCGTTGGGTCTATCACGGTGCGCAGGTTGTCCATCTCGCCCGGTTCGGATATGCCGGCTTCAAACACGGCTATCTCGTCTTCTTTATCCATCTGCCATACCGAGAGGGGTACGCCTATCTGGGAGTTGAAGCTCTTGGGGCTGCTCACCACCCGCTTGTCTGCGCTCAACATCTGCACTATCCAGTCTTTCACTATGGTCTTGCCGTTGCTGCCTGTGATGCCTACCACGGGTATGCTGCACTGACGGCGCTGATGGGCGGCTATCTGCTGCAGGGCCTTCACCACGTCGCGCACATACCAGAAGTTGGCGTCTGCCATTTTGTCTGCCAGTCCGGGGTATTCCTCGTCAATGTTGGCGGGTACCACATAGTTGCGCACTCCGGCACCGTATAGCGGCTCTATGTATCGGCATCCGTTGTTGCGTTTGGTGGGAATGGCAAAAAACAGGCTTTCTGCTGCCTCCGTCAATTTGCGGCTGTCGGTGAGCATCAGTCTGATTTCTGATTCGGGAGCGTTTATCCTTGCGTTCTCGGTCTTGATGATGTTGATTAGATCACTGGACTTCATGGTGTGGAAATTTCTTCTAGAAACGCTCTTTGGCGTTTTTTATTGTTGCGTACCATTATTTGGTATCCGAATTGGCACTCTAGGCATCTGCGGTGCTGGCAGTATTCATTGTATAGCTGTATCTGTGCCTGCGACTGCGAAGCGTTCATCGCCTTCATGTCGCTGCTGGCCCATAGCTTGGTGATGCGGTTGCTCTCGGGGGCTATCTGTTGCAGTATGTCTAGCGCCTGATCTTTGTACTTCTGCTGGCCGTGCGCTATGCCGTATTCCATCAGCAGCGGCACCCAGGCGTTGATGATCAGTGTGTCTACAAAAGCCTTGCCTACGTGCTTTGTGGCGTGGGCGGACTCTTTGTCGAACTGGTAGTGGGTCTCCCAGTAGGGCGAAGCCTCAACGTCGAAGAATCTTTCTAGCTCTTTGGCGTCGGTCTGCTCCAGCAGGTGCGAGAAGAGGTTGCTCGACTGGGCTATCAGGTTGGCGAATTGGCTTATCCTGATGGTGGGGAAGCTGTTGGGCCTCAGCCTGAAGAATTTCCACAGGTAGCCTGAGATGGGAGTTAGGCGTGCCCCCGAGGCCAGTGCCTCGTAGTCTTGCTGCAGCTGGCGGGGATATCCGTCTTCGAAGTATCCTTCCAGCAATCCGGCCTGTCCCATCAGCAGGGCTTCGATGCGCTGCGGCTGGTCTTTCCAGCGGGCCAGCAGTCTCTGGTCGGTGGCCTTGGCCAGCAGCTCGAAGGTGAACCCGTTGGGCTTGCCGCCAAAGTACTTGGCCAGCATCCAGTAGCAGCAGGTCTCCCAGCTGCCGTGGCTCTCTTCCAGCATGCGCTTCACGTCGTCGGCCTTGCGCTCTATGCGTTCCACTGCCAGTCGGTCTAGCGCGCTCTCCTTCACAAAGGAGGGTATCTCCTTGAGGTATTCCTGGCAGGGAATGTCCGTGGTGGCGGCTTTGAGGGTCAGCTCCTCATATCGGTCCCAGATTTGGCGCGAGATATTGTCTTTGATCTCTAGGGTGTGCAGTCGGTTTCCGTTGTCGGTCACTATATCTACGTCGGCCTCATATACTACGTGCAGCACCACGCTGCTGTAGTTCTGGTCGGCGGAGTGGCCGTGGTGGCGCCAGTCTGAGGCTTTGATGTGTATCTCCACATTGCCGGCCCAGAGGGTGCCGCCTATCGTGAGTCGGGCATCCACAAAGTCGGGACCGGCGTCGCGGTTCAGCGTGCCGGCACGTTCTACGCTTACGAGCTGGCCGTCGGTTGTGGCCAGCTCGCCTTGCAGCAGCTTGTGCTGCCATACGTATTGTAGGAATGCCTCTGTCATCGTGGTTAGTTGAACATATCCTTCATCTTGTCAAAGAATCCGCGTTCCTGCTTCGTGGGGTTGGGCTGGAAGTCGGGCATGTCGGCCATCTTGGCCAGCAGCTCTTTCTCGTCCTTGCTCAGCTTCTTGGGCACCCATACGTTCACGCTCACCAGCAGGTCGCCGCGGCCGTAGCCGTTGATGTCGGGCAGGCCCTTGCCTTTCAGGCGCAGCACCTTGCCTGATGGGGTGCCGGGGTCTATCTTCACCTTCACCTTGCCGGTCAGGGTGGGTATCTCTATGGTGGCGCCTAGGGCTGCCTCGGCAAAGGTGATGAAGGCGTTGTAGTAGAGGTTGCTCTCCTGGCGCTCAAACACGTCGTGTGGCAGTTCCTCTATCTGTATGATCAGGTCGCCGGGCACGCCTCCGCGCGGGGCGGCGTTGCCTTTGCCGCTCATCTGCAGGTTCATGCCGTCGCTTACGCCGGCGGGTATGTTGATGGTCACTATCTCGTCCTGCTTCACGATGCCGTCGCCGTGGCAGGTGGTGCACTTGTCCTTGATAATCTTGCCGTCGCCTCCGCAGTGGGGGCATACGCTCTGGGTCTGCATCTGGCCCAGTATGGTGCGGCGTATCTCGGTCACGTAGCCTTGGCCGTGGCAGTGGCTGCAGGTCTCGTAGGCGTTGCCTTTGGCGCCGGTGCCGCCGCAGGTGGGACAGGACACGTATTTGTTCAGCTTCACCTTTTTCTCTACGCCCTTGTCGATCTCTTCGAGGGTCATCTTCACCTTGATGCGCATATTGGTGCCGCGGGCCACATTGCGTCTGCCGCCCTGCTGTCCGCCGCCAAATCCGCCAAATCCGCCGAATCCGCCGCCGCCTCCGAAGATGTCTCCGAAGATGCTGCCGAATTGCGAGAAGATGTCGTTCATGTTCATTCCCTGTCCGCCGAATCCCCCTTGGCCGTCCACTCCGGCGTGGCCGAACTGGTCGTAGCGGGCCTTCTTGTCGGGGTCGCTCAGCACGCTGTAGGCCTCTGCGGCCTCCTTGAATTTCTCTTCTGCCTCTTTGTCGCCAGGGTTGCGGTCGGGGTGATATTTGAGGGCCAGCTTGCGGTAGGCCTTCTTGATATCGTCGGCCGACGTGCTTTTGTCAACGCCTAGCACCTCGTAGTAGTCTCTCTTTGCCATATCTCTGTATTACTTTTGTGTTCCGTTTTTGCTGTGCGTCGTTTACATGGCGTACACCACTTTGGCGTATCTCAGCACCTTGTCGTTGAGGAAGTATCCCTTCTCCACCACGTCGAGCACCGTTCCTTTCTGCTCCTCGGTGGGGGCGGGTATCTGGGTCACGGCCTCGTGGAATTCCTCGTTGAACTTCTCGCCCTTGGCCTCCATGGCTTTCAGGCCCTTCTGCTGAAGGGTGTTCATCATCTTGTTGTATATCATGGTCACGCCCTCTTTGGCGTTCTCGTCGGTCATGGCCTGCAGGGCGCGCTCCAGGTCGTCGATGATGGGAAGTATCGACTTTATCACGTCCTTGCCGCCGTTCAGTATCAGGTCGGCGCGCTCGGCGTTGGTGCGCTTGCGGTAGTTCTCGAATTCTGCCACCGTGCGCACGTATTTGTCGTTCATCTCCGACAGCTTTTCGCCCATTTCCTGCACCTGGTTGGTCAGCTCTTCCACCTTGGCGTCGTTCTTCTTGCCAAAGCGCTTCTTCTCTTTCTTAGGAGCCTCTTCTGCTGCCTCAGCGGCTGCGTTTTCGGTCTGAGGTTCTGCTGCCTCGTTGATCTCTTCCTTGATCTCGTTTTCTTCCATAGTCTGTATATCGTATTTTTTTATTGGTTTTCTATTGTTGGATTTGTGTGTCTACCTATTATTCTATCAATATGCGTGCCAGATGTCATACTCTGCCACTTTGTCACCACTCGAATACGTCTCTCCAGCATTTTGGCCGGCGCCCTTCGTGCCACACAAAGCCTTTCAGCCGCTTCTGCTCCTCGGGCATCTGTGCCACGGGGTAGGTGTGCATGTCGGGATTGCCGAAGGTCACCACGCGGGTGGGTTCGCGCTTCTCAAAGTGTATCCTCATGTCCGACCCTATGCCGCAGTTCACTCCGATCAGGCTCTTGGCGCCTGCCGTGTCCTCGTCGGTCACGTAGTACACCATTTGGGCGTTGCCCAGTATGTCGGCGTAGGCGGGCTCGTTGTCCTTGAAGTGCACTAGGGTGCGCTTGCCCTTGAGCTGGTTGTATTTGGTGGAGTCCATCCGCTCTATGCTTAGGCTGTTGCTCAGCAGGTCGGCGCGCCGTATGCCGGCGGTGTCGTGCACCACGCGTATGGTGTCGGCCACGCTCTGGTAGTTGGCGTACCACACCACGGGGCTGCCATACATGGTGGCCACCGAGTCGATGGCGTTATAGAAGCTCGAGTCGCACATGCCCTGCATGCTCTCGCGGTAGATCTTCACGTGGTGCGAGGCCTCAATCCAGCGCAGCGTGTTGCTGTCGGTGGTGGCGGCGGTGATGGTGTCGGCATGCATCCACACCGAGTCGCCTTGGTCCACGTATATCACCAGGGCGCTGTCCGTCACCATCGAGATGTTGGTAGACTGGCGTGTCTCGCCGTAGCCGCCCATGCAGGTCACCTGGTTCGCCGTGTCGCGTATCACCACGTGGCCGTAGGCCTTGCCGAACTCAATGTTCTCGTAGTAGAGCAGCGTGTCGCAGGTCAGCGTCTTCGAACCCGACACTATCTTCGAGTCCCTCAGCGATTCCGACTTGCGGATGTCGGTGTTGTAGCTGCCCAGCGAGCTCCACATCGTGGTGGTGTCGTGCTCGATGCGGGTAGGGGAGAAGAAGTCGGCAATGCTCGTGCTCGTGTTGTAGTGCAGCGTGTCGGTGTATAGGCGCGAGTCGCCGTTGTCCAGTATCACGTTGTCGTATATGCGGGCCAGCTTGCTCACGTTGTTGTAGTGCCCTTTCAGGCTGTACATCGTGTTTTGTCCGTTGCGGGTATAGCCCCATTGGTCGTAGGTGGCAGTGCTGGTGTTGCGGTTGTATACCAGGTGGTTCGAGAACAGCTGCGTCTCGCCGTCCACCATCACCACCGTGTCGTCCCATATCTCCGCTATGCGGGTCTCGCCGTTGTAGTAGAGGCGGTCGCCCCATATGGAGGTGGTGTCGGTCAGGTCTATGCGTATGTTGCCGAAGGCCAGGAAGTCGTTCCTCTTGGTGTTCAGGTGTGCCGAGTCGGCATAGAGGTCCATGCCCTCATGGGTGGCGTGCACCTCCTGGTAGAGTATCCACACGTCGGGGTTCTCCTTGTCGCGAGTGCCCATTCCAGCCTCGTATTCTATGATTTTTTGAGCCCAAGAGCAGCCCCCGCCGATAGTCATCAGCAGTGCTAAGAGGGTATATTTCAGCCAATTTTTCACATTCAGACGCTTGCCGTTGATGCTACAGCAAGTATGCAAAAATACGAATAAAAATCCAAACTGAAAAATTAAACCTTCGCAACGAGGGCAAAAAGTCGCTTTTCTCAGTCTTAAGGGCAGTCTAGGGATTGCCATTCTCCGAGTGCATTTATCGGAGTTGACCTAGAGATTACACGGAGAAAACCGCCAGTTAACCGCCAGTTAGGCGCCAGATTTTTTTGGGGAACTATATATTTTACCCATTGTCACCCTCGCTGAGCAGGCTCAGCATGCGGGACTGAAAGAAATTATCAGAAATTTATCAAAAATTCTGTGTGCGTAGATTTATTTCTGGACATTTCTTTGCTCGTTTCATCTGATTATATTCAGCGGTACTCGCAGCCTTCAGCACAGTCCCAATGTTTTGCATTGCAAAACAAGGGTATATTAGGTAAACATGTATATAATCCCTTTTTTTTTTGGCATCCGATCTGAAAAAAGAGGAGAGCCGGGGAGGCTCTCCTGAAGAGAAACTTTATTGCAATAAAGTGCGCAACCTCACGGCTGGGCATCTACGATATGTTCTTCTATTAATTATCTTCACCAATGATCACTTCGGTATTGCCTTCCACGGCGCCGCCATTGCCGCCGCCGTAGACGTTGAGGGAAACGTTCACCTTGTCCACCAACTTAACGTGGGTGTCACCGCCGTTAGATGCATCAACTTTCTTGATAGCAGCAGTTTCACCAAGGCCTCCACCAAACACATATTCATTGATGTTGATGACTTTATATAGAGCAGAGCCGTCTATCAGCACGTTGGTGTTGCCCACTACTGGAGCAGCATTACCGCCGCCATAGACGGATTTCTTAATGGTGATTTCATGGTTGGCAATGTTATGGCCATTTCCGCTTTCATCGGTAGTGCTGGTGCCAATCTTCACTTGCGGATTGCCAGTGACCTGACCTTTGGTCCTGTCATTAGGATCATTGGCGTCTCCCTTACCTCCTCCAAACACATTTTCTTCAATAGTGGCATTGCGGATAAATACCTTTGGATAGTCTTTCTTGTCTTGGGGAGCAGCATATTTGGCTAGATTGCCGCCGCCATAGACATTCTCCAGGTAGTTGGTTCCACAAGATCCGTCCCAATCGACAGTCACTGTGATAGTGCCGATTACAGAACCGCTATTATTGTTGCCGCCGAAGACATTTCCTATATGGCCGCCTTTGATGAGAAGGTTGATATTGCCAGTCACGTTGGCCTGATTGGCTCCGCCGTAGATGTTGGAGATGTGTCCGTCAGTGCCAGTGCAGCCTATGGTAAGGTTGCCGACATAGCTTGGGGCTTTGTTTCCGCCGCTATAAACATTGTCGATGATCATCGAGCAGGCTTCCTTGCTGGGCTCTGCTTGAGAATTTACGTTGACGTTAATCGTACCGCCGATAGTGCCATTGGTGTTCGAACCACCATATACATCGCCGATGGTACCACCATAGATCTTCACGTTGGTATTGCCGTTGACATTGGCAGCACGTACTTGACCGTTACCGCCGCCGAAGACGTTGCCAATCTTGTTGCCACCATAGATGGTGACATCGGTAGCAGCTACGGCAGCAGCGTTACCACCGCCATATACGTAGCCGATAGAGTTGTCACAGTTGTGGACGGTCACCTTCGGATAGCCGTTGCCGTAAGTGTAGTTAGCCTGGTTACCGCCACCATAGACAGCGTCCAGGGCATAAGCGTCAGCCGAAGGCGCTGGGTCGGTACCATAGATATCCACGGTCACGCTACTCTGAGGAGCACCATTAATATTATTGGCACCATAAACAGCACCCGAGCCAGCAGCAGACGTCGTGTTGACGCTACCGCCATAGACCTTCACCTGAACAGGACCATAGACGTTGGCAGCATTGCCGGCGTTACCAAGGCCGCCACCATAGAGAGAACCGTTGATGGTACCTGCATTGAGGGTGACGTTGGTGTGGTAGGTGTCGGTAGCTGCTGTTCCGTTGACGTAGCCAAGAGCAGAACCGCCATAAACGTCGCCGTAGATGACGGCATTGCCGGAGGTAACACCATTATTATCACGCAAACCGATGCTGAGGTCAACATTGCCACTAACGCGGGTTTCTTGACCGTAACCACCGCCGTGGACGTTACCTGTATGTGTAGCATCCGTTCCAACCTTACCACCTGTTATCACCATTTTTACATTACCCATCATGGTGCCTGTGTAGTTACTGCCTCCAAATACTCCGGTCTCAACCCATCCACCGGTCATGTAGATGTTTGCCGATCCACCATAACGCATTCGGGCACCACCAAACACGCCACCAATAATGCCGCTTGTAGTGGTACCAGCTCTGTCTGTATAATTACCAGACTTACCTTCCACGTGTCCACCGGTAATGTAGATATTGGCAGTCTTGTCTGTTGCACAATAGCCAAAGGCTCCTCCACCATATACGCCACGCTCAATGTAAGCTTCATCAGCCACAACCACATTCGTTCCAAGCACCATGTTACCAGAGGTACTATTAGGACCATAACCGCAACCTGCACCATAAACGCAGCCACCTATAGATGCACCAATGGAAGTACTACTGCCTTCACCACCAACTATTGCATTACCGCCCACATAGATATAGGACGCTCCTGAGGTGGCACCTTCATCTTCTTTGTCACCGTTAGCACCACCAGCGATCCAACTATTGACTTCACCTCCAGTCAAAACTATTTGACGGCTCCCCTGAGACAAGGCATAACGTGCTGCCCCATATATGCAACCTTTAACATGACCACCACGAATGCGGATATACACATTTATGTAATCTTCTTTATCTTTCGTGCCAGTCATGTCAACATCCATTCCACCAGCAATACTGTTTTGAAGGTCGCCACCTTCCATCTCAAAGAGACGCTTGCCAGTGGCACCGGTTGCTGCGTTTATTCCGAGGTAATATGAATTCTGATAACCAGCACCAGCGAGGGTTACATTAGACATAAAAGTGCCACTCTTCATGTATGTCTTACTCATGAAAAGATTGGCATCGTGGTTTCCGTTTGCATCTCCAGCACCAGAACCCTCTGCACCAATCATTCGGCCTGTAATCCTGAGTTTGGCATTGTCAGCCTTTGCTCGGTCGTAGTCACATCCAAATACAACAATCTGTTTACGGATGCGGTTAGTTCCACTACTTGTGAAATGGCGGAAATAACTATATGTACCGCTTTCAACCTTCAACACTTGATCAATGATGTTAGTTGCACCTGCGGTCTGGTTCGTTCCATAAAGTTCTCGAGAAGTACTCGTCGTCACGCCACGACCAATAGTAAAGTTACGACCTCGGGCATCAATGTTTCCACTAGGATTCCAAGTTATATATTCGAGTTTTGTCGTATTGTCAGCACCAGCAACAGGTGTAACAAGATTTGAGAAAGTGACGTTATACGTCTGAGAGCCGTCAGGCTCAACGCTCGTAATGGTCACAGGATACGTCGGAGCCAATGCATTAGTGTAATTGGCATTGATGACGCAAAAGTTCTTCTCGTAGTTACCACCATTGAAAGCAGCATTTGATACATTGGCTCCACCACGCTGCACTGTAGCTTGCGTCCATGTAGTTTCAAAGACGATTTCAGCAGATGTACAATTGACACTGGGATAAGGCAGATTGACAAACGTAATCTCTGCATCGAGAGGAAGCGTTTGTCCGTTGTTATAGCCGTTGATGTATTTACCACCGCTCACAATCTTCCAACCATTAAAACCATAGAACACTTTGCTAGTACCTGTACCTGTAGAAGGACGCACACTGAAAGGATTGGAGATAACCTGATAAGGGTACTGACCAGCAGTAGTACCTTCTTCAAGTGTCTTATAATATACAAATGAGGTCTGACCTTCACCCGTTCGGGTAGAGACTTTTACAGTAATGTTACTATTCGCTATGCCGTTGACACCATTGTAAGTAATCTTCACATTACGAGGATTAGGGCTATAAAGCTTGCCCAGATACCTTGTGTTGTAGTTTCCACCATCAACCTCTGCTGGCACACCGGCATAATACGTCCATGTATGATCCTCGTAGTCATTGAGGATTACCTTGCCGTCGCTGACGCTCGACTTGGCGTAGAACTTGCTGGCTACGGCTGAGGCCACGCTGTTCATAACGGCTACAGCCTTGACTGTGGTTTCGTTAGCAATTGGGCCAAACGAGGCGGTGTTGTTTCGCACAAGAGTGCCTGATGTCGCGTCAGGATTTGTTCCATTGGTTGTATAATGAATCTGCACGCCTTGAACCGGATGTGTGATGGTCACTGTTCCGTTGTCCGCTATACTGATTGTTGGTGCGTCGATGGGCACATTCACGGTGATGCCGCAGCTGACTCCTGTGTTCGTAGAACCGTCAATCTTGATACTCTGCAGGGTGATGGTTGTTTGTCCAGGACCAACGGCAGTGACCTTGCCGCTTGCATCAACGGTAGCAACACTGGTGCTTGCCGAGGTGTAGGTAAACTTCTTGTAGGCAGCACCGGCAGCGTCGTAGTCAGGTTCCCAAGTGTAGTGGCCTTCAAGTGTTCCTGTCTCACCAATACCTAAGTTAAGAGCCTCACCAGCATGAAGCGCAGTGAGGTCGACCGGTGTGGCTGGAATGGTGACGGTGGCTGAAGCGGTCTTGTTCTGACCGCCGTATGTACCCGTAGCTGTAATGGTGTAGGTCTTAGCCGATGCCGTCTTAGCATCACGACGAGTAAGCGTAAGGTTTGGAGAAGTGGAGTTGTAGGTGGAAGGTGTGTAGTAATTACCATCGCCCCCACTAAATGCCCAGTTCACTCGAGTTAGATTAATTGCAGCACCCGGAGTCTCGGTGATGGTAGGTTCTGCATCCTGATAGGTTGTTCCCACCTTGTAATGGGTATGACCTTGCGCATCAGTAACAGTTACATACTGCGGACGGGTCTTAGTCAACTGCGAGATAGAAGCAGGCACTGTATAGGTGACCGCCTCCCCAAGATCAAGCGTCTGACTGCTCGGGGTGATAGTGATATCGCTGTAGGCAGTCTCGTTGAGTGCAGCGGTGGCTGTGGCATTGAGGTTGTAAGTAGCGTCCTTATTGACGCTGTTGATGGTCGTACGGCAACGAACGGTGACAGTCTGAGTGTTGTTATTGCCGAGAGTAACAACACCAGTGTTTGAAACACTTGCAGTACCAGCGGTTACTGACCAAACATAATTCGTAACATTACTCTCGCTGACATTTACTTTGAAATTATCGGTATTGGTATATGTGGTTCCGTTATAAGTGTAGAAGCTGCTTGCAGGATTTGTGGCGATCTGATAGGCCGTATGAGCAGGGATATACGAACCGCCAACAGACCTGCTCAGCTGAATACCATCAGCACCGATCAGGCCACTACAAGAAATGGAAACCGTGATACCGTCGTTGTTGGCGGCAGGGGAGGTTGTGGTAACTTGGTAGGGAATCGCACAGTTAGCGTTAGCAGATGTACGAGAACCTGGGTCTCCATTAAGAGTAATAAAATATGTAGTAGTAGTATTGGTTCGGTAATAATTATATACATAAGTACCATTTGTTCTCCAACAAGTGGTATTCCTGGAATTATTACCCGTACCTGTTGCTTTAGTTGTGGTCAATCCAACAGTACCACCATGCTTTAGATAATATTTCGTACCGCCTACAGTCTGATAAAGCCAACCGTAGGTAGTGTTATTACCTATCGTACCCGCAGCACCAGCCGCATTCTCACAACTCCAGATACAGGTTGTAGGGTTGAAGGTGTTGACACGTGTTACGTCAGTCCTGCCATTACGAGCGAGGTAGTACGTCGTGCCATTATTAGCAGTATACGTCAGTACATAATCCGCAGCCCACGCTCCCACGCTCGTCAGCATCAGGCAGAGGAACAATAATGACTTTAGTAGGCTGCCTTTCACAGTGGGGTTGGTGTTGCTTGTTTGGGCTATTTGGCTATTATCTTGGGTTGTTCTTTTCTTCATCCGTGATACGTTATTTTTTGTTCTTTTATCGGAGATCCGATTGTGATCTCCGATATGTAACATGAATCAGAGCATGAACAACTCCCTCATTCATAAATTTTTGTATCATTATGCCTAGGATTGCCCAATACTCTTTCGAACTGCAAAAGAATAATTATTAGACAATTGCCTGATAATGATGCAACTGAAGATATAGTGATTGCTGTCTCATGCGGAAAGGACGTCCAATGAGGCTGTAGCAAATAATGGGGATAGTGAAGCAGAAATACTGATTGTATAGCACTCAGTACCTGTCTGTTATTGGTTTAAAAGAAAATTTAATAATAATTAATTAGTCCAATTGAAAAAATGTTTGTACTTTTGCAGTTCAAAAATGTAGCGGTTGAGTTTTAGTATCTTGTATACTTGGCGGTTGATTTTTTTGAAGAAATGGTCTAATTTCATGTCTTCTGTTTCGATGACGACCTTTTTCGGCGTCCTTGCCGGTATGGCTGATGCGAGGAGCCTGTCCATCTGTATCATGGCCGATCGCTGCTTGTCGTCGTAGCCGTGGATGTAGCGCTCGGTGGTGAGCACGCTGCTGTGTCCGCAGAGCTGCGACACGTCTGCCACCGAGGTGCCTATGCTGTGGAGCAGCGAGGCGAAGGTGTGCCTTGCCACATGGAAGGTGAGCTTCGTGCCAATCCTTGCCGCCCGTCCCCACGCCGATAGGTCGGCGGCTATGGTGCCGCGGCTCATGAGGTCGGCAAAGATAAGCCCTTGTACGTTCCCGCCGGGACGGCCGATGATGTCGAGCGCTCTGCGGGTGAGCAGCATGCTCACTGGAGTGCCTGTCTTGACTTGTGTTTTGGTGAGGAACACCCCGCTGTCGCGGATGGCGAGGTCGGTCCAGCGGAGCGTCTCGATATCGCTCAGCCGCAATCCGGTGTAGATGCTGAAGTAGAAGGCCCTGCGGGTGCTCTCGTGGGGGATGGGCGCCTGGGCGAGTTTGGCGAGCTGTTCGCGGGAGAGCGGGGTTCGCTTAGACTGGCGCTTCTGGCGGTGGAGGAGTTTCGAGATAGGGGGCATGGGGTCGGTGTCGAGGAGGCGGTTGTCGATGGCGAAGGTCAGCAGGGCGTGGAGCCTTTGCAGGTAGGTAGTGGCGCTGCTGGGCGACACCCGCTCGGCGAGGTAGCGGGCCAGCTGATGGATAAAGTCAGCGTCGATATCGGAGAGCTGTGGGTCTTTGCCCGAGAGGGCGTAGATGTGGGAAAAGACGGCGTGGCTGATCTGTGCGGTATGCGGCCGCACGTGGGTTTTGTTGAGGCTGATAAGGGCGCTCAGCGGTATAGAAGAGGCAGGCTTTCTTTTGTTGCCAGAGGTGCTTTTTTTTTAGGATTCATTTTTTTTGTTTTTTTGTGGCGGCAGGCTAGAAAAGGATAGAAGAGGCTAGAAAAGGATAGAAGAGGATAGAAAAGGATAGGAGAGGATGGAAGAGGATAGAAGAGGATAGAAAAGGATA
>JAKSMS010000025.1 GCA_024400415.1 Bacteroidales bacterium
ATATAGCACATATGCGCCAGTTTAAAACCAGTTAGGACGCCAATGCGGACGGATTTATGAGGGATCTGCCGGGCGCTGGGGGGCGGCTATAGGGCGAGGTCGTGGTAGGAGGTGCGGACGTCGTCGGCAAGGTCTACTACGATGTAGGAGGGGTTCTCGGTGTCGGTGTTGAGGTTGGAGGTCATGGCGTATTGCACGCCTTCGATGATGTGCTGCTCCTTGTGGTGGAAGTGGCCCATGAGGAAGAGGTCGACCTGATGCTGGCTGAGGGTGTGGATGAGGTCGTAGTATTCGTCTTCGGGGAAGTTGGCGGCTGGGGTGGTGGAGTAGTTGTAGCTGGTGCGGAAGAGGCAGGTGTGGGTGGCCACTACTACGTGGCGGTATTCCTCGCGGTGGGCTAGGAGCTGTTTGAGCCACTGGGTCTGGCGGGCGCCGTGGGTGGCGTTGCCGCTATCGGTGAAGATGAAGAGGTCTTTGTGGCCGCCGAGGGTGCTGACGGTTACGGTATAGGTGGAGGTGTGGAAGTACTGCTCGAAGTATTGCTGGCAGTCGAAGTAGATGTCGTGGTTGCCGAGGGTGGCGAAGCATGGGTGGGGATAGCGGCTGATGGTGTCGGCGGCTACGCGGAAGGGGCTTTCGCCGCGGGTGTTGGCGATGTCGCCGTTGAGGATGGAGAATTGGGCCATCGGGTCGGCATTCTCGGCGCGGAGGAAGGCTCCGAGGCGTGGTGCGGAATCGGTAATGTGGATGTCGGAGCAGACGTAGACGCGGTAGTTGTCGGGCACGCCGGCGAGCTGCGGCATTCCGTTGGCTTCATTGTAGTCGAGCCAGCGCGAGACGCGGTCTTCTACGGTGGTGCCGCTCGACCAGAACATGCCTTTGATGTCGAGTCGGCTGCAGCTTGTGGCCATAAGGGCGGCTGCGATGAGGGGCAGTAGGTGCAGTGTGGTTTTCATTTGTTTCTCCTTTCTCCTAAATTGCGTTGGGCGCCGATGTGTAGAAACCAGCCGTCGTAGCTGGAGGTGAGGTTGAGCGAGCCTACGGGATGTATGCCTACTTCGGCGATGAGGCTGGTGTGGTGCGGCAGCAGGAAGCTGCCTTTGAGGCTGTAGGTCCAGTTGGCCACGCGCTCGATGACGAAGTCGTTGTAGTTGCTCCAGCGCAGGCCTACGTTCCAGTCGGCGGCGTCTGCCGTGATGGGGCGGAGCCACCCTTCGGCCTCAAACATCACGTTCATGGGCTCGAAGATGGTGCCTTGGCCGCCGTTGCTGCGCTGGATGAGCTCGGCGTGGTAGCGGTTGCAGAGGCCTAGCGAGAGCCTGCAATGGGGCGCGGCCCAATTGAGGAGCAGGGCACTGGTGAACTCTTGCAGGTTGAGCTGCGCATATTGGCGGTAGAGGTAGCGGTTTTCGAGGTTGAACCTGCCCCAGAGGCGTGCGCTTCCGGAGAGGCGGAGGGCGTAGCGCTGCGAGGAGACGCCCTCGAATCCGAGGTCGAGGCTGTAGGCGGAATTGGGGATGTAGCTTAGGATGAGGGCTCCGCCGCCTACCGATCCCACGGCGGGATGGAGGTCGTAGAGTCCGTAGCCGCGAAGGGCGAACCGCGCGGTGTCGCTCTGGGCATGGCCTAGCAGGGGCATGGAGGCCAGGGCTAGGAGGATGAGGATGGATTTAAGATGTTTCATACTTCGCTATAACGCAGTATGGTAGCGGATTAGTATGCTGATGGGGGAAATGTTTGCCGGGCGGGCGTGATTTTTTTGCGCTATGTCGGGAATAGTTTGTATCTTTGCAGCATGAATGGTGTATCATCTTTTGTCTTTAGAAGGCTGGATTTGGCCGACCTGGATGAGCTGCTGCTGCTCCAGGAGGAGGTATTCGCCGTACTGGAACGTCCCGACCTGCTGCGGCGAAATACGGTGGAGATGCTGGCCGGCTGCTTGGCTGAGCCGCATCACTCGCTGGGCGCCTTTGCGGGCGGAAGGCTGGCGGGCGTGGGCATATTGTATGACCCGCTGGGGGTGCCGGAGGAGGACTTGTCGCACTTGGCGGCTGATGCTGCCAGGGGGATGCGCTGCGGCAACTTTAAGCTCTGCATGGTGAGGCCGGATTCTAGGGGCCATGGCCTGCAGCAGCTGTTGGGCCTGAGGCTTGAGGAGGAGGCTAGGCGCAAGGGCATGGAAGCGCTGTGTGCCACGGTGGCGCCGATGAATGGGGCTAGCAGGCACAGCCTGGAACGGCTGGGCTACCGGCAGGCGGCCGTGGTGGAGAAGTATGGCTTTGAGCGGCTTGTTTTCGTGAAGAGGCTTGTGGTTGACCTCGTGTAACAGTCCGTAATCCAGATAATTCGAGGGGTCGTGATGTGAAAAACTTGCATGCTTGCAAACTTGCACGCTCGTAAACTTAATATTTTTTGTATCTTTGTAGTTGTGACGTCATCGGCGAATGTGTATTGAAGTTGATGATTCTGTGCATAATAACCCTTTTTTATAGGGTCTATGCCGACCCAAAAACTGCTGAATAATGAAGAAACTGCTATTCATATCACTCGCTTTAGGACTGCTATGGGGCTGTGCCAAGCAGGGCTACCCGAGCGGCGGCCCTAAGGACAATACGCCTCCTGTGGCTGGCGTAGCGGTGCCCCCTTCGGGCAGCACGGGCTTTGCGGCTCAGGAATTCTTTATCCCGTTTGACGAGTATGTGACGATCAAGGACGCGGAGAACAACGTGCTGGTGTCGCCGCCAATGAAAAAGAAGCCTGAATATGTGAGTAAGGGCAAAGGGGTGCTGGTTCGCATCAAGGATACGCTGCGAGAGGGCACGACGTACCTCTTCCAGTTTAAGGGCGCCGTGGCGGACATCAACGAGGGCAATGTGCTGGAAAGCTATGAATATGCCTTCTCGACGGGCAGCGTGATCGACAGCATGACGCATAGAGGCGTGGTGCTGGACGCGCTGACACTCAAGCCTAGGGAGGAGGCGGTGAGCGTGATGCTCTATGAGTCGGGGGCCGACGATTCGGCGGCTGCTAAGGAGCCTCCGGTATACATCACCCGATGCGACAAGCAGGGCAGGTTTGCCTTCAACTGCCTGAAGCCGGGCTCGTATAGGATCTTGGCCATTGAAGATGAGAATAAGGACATGAGGTTTACGGCTGGCGAGGCCGTGGCCTTCAGCGATACGCTGGTGGTGAGCAGGAAGGCCGGCGTGGCGGACACTGCCACGGCTGACTCTGCCGCCACGGAAGGTGCCATAATTCGCCGCGGCAGTGCCAGAATGCCGATACAGACAGATTGCCGGCTGCTGATTTCGACCCTGAAACAGGAGAAGCAGCGCGTGACGAAGAGCGACTTCTTGAGCAAGGGGCGCCTGCAGCTGGTGATGCAGTCTCCGCTGGGCGACTACGAACTGAAGCCACTTGGGGGCACGGCCGCCGACCTGGTGTGCAGCCTCAATCCCAAACGCGATACGCTGAATGTGTGGACCCGCAACGGCGACTGCGACTCGATAGTGCTGGTGATGCATGCCGACGGCCTGCAGGACACCCTGAAGATAAGGATGAAGAACCGCGGCAAGAGCAAGGCGGCTCTCGGCCCAGTGGGCAACTTGCCGTTAGCGAAGACGCGCGCTGAGAACAAGGTGCACTTTTTCGACAGCCTACGGCTGGAATTCATCAACCCCATGAGGCCTACGCAGGACTCGATAATTACGATACGCAACATGAAGGACAGTTCGGTGGTGCGCGCCAGAATCCTACTTGATGAGGCTGGGCTGAAGGGAGTGGCAGAGTTTGCCGTGGCGGCCGGATGTCGCTACGAGGTAAGGATTGAACCCGGCATGATGGCCGACATATATGGCCACAGGAACGATACTGTGAAGTTCTCGGCAGAAATCTCCTCTCCCGAGCAATATGGGCGGCTGATCCTTGCCGTGGATGCCGACAAGGGGGATTACCTGATAGAGCTGCTCGACGAGAAGATGGAGGTGGTAAGCCGCCAAACAATGAAGGGCACAGGCGTGGCCACCTTTGAGCACCTGAGTGCCGGCAAGTATATGGTGAGGGCGATTGCCGACCTAAATGGCAACGGAGAATGGGACGCCGGCGACTACTGGACGCACCGCCAGCCGGAGCATGTAGTGTATCTGGGCAAGACCCTTGACGTGCGTGAGAACTGGGACATAGAGGAGGCCTTCTCGCTAAAGGAATAAAGAAAACTCAACGATATGAATCTGCAAAAGAAGCTCTTGTCGGGACTCTTCTGGGTAATGCTGCTCAACCTGATGATCAAGCCACTATGGATCTTGGGCATCGAGGTGGGGGTGCAGAATGCAGTAGGCAAGGATGTATATGGATTCTACATCGCGCTGTTCAATTTTGCCTATATCTTCAATATTCTGCTGGATGTAGGCACTACGAACTACAATACCCGCAATATTGCCCAGCATCCGCAGCTGATTGCTAAGCACCTGCCTGTGCTGCTCACGATGAAGCTGATGCTGCTGGTGCTGTATGCTGTGGTAACCTTTACGTCAGCCCTGCTATGGGGCTACGGGTCAAGGGAGTTCTACTTGCTGGCGTTTCTCACGCTCAACCAGTTTTTGAATTCGCTGATACTTTATTTGCGAAGCAACTTCCAGGGTCTTCTGCTCTTTAAGTGGGACAGCGTGTTGAGCATCCTCGACAGGGCCATCATGATAGTCATCTGCGGACTGCTGCTTTTCGGCACGAGGACCGGAAGCCTGGGCGCGTTCCGTATAGAATGGTTTGTCTATGCACAAACGGCTGCCTATTTGGCAACTGCCTTGCTAGCCTTGGGCGTGCTGCTGCGTACTCAGCAGTTCTCTGGCAGTAAGTTCAGATTGAGGCTCAACTGGCCCATGACCTGCATGGTTCTCAAACGCAGCCTCCCCTTTGCTTTGCTAGTGCTGCTGATGGCCTGCTACAACCGAATAGACCCTATACTGCTGCAGAAGCTTGCCCCTGACGGCAACGACCAGGCCGGCATATATGCAGGCGCGTTCAGACTGCTGGACGCCTTGACAATGATAGGATATCTGGTGAGTGTGCCGCTACTGCCCATCTACTCCAAGCTCTGCTCCCAGGCCACTGAATCGCAACAGCAGATAGCCGACACTACGCGCATTGTATTCTCTGCCATCATGGTGTTCTCTATCACTGCAGCTGTTACGCTCTCGGCCTTTGCAGAACAGCTGATGGGGCTGCTCTACCATAACTCGATAGAGGAATATGCCTCAGTGTTCCGCATTTTGATATTCGGAATTATACCTATTTCTATCACCTATGTTTTTGGTACGCTGCTCACGGCTAATGGGAGTCTGAGGCAGCTCAACAGTCTGGCTGCAATCACCTTGGCGGCCAATATAGGCATCAATATGGCGCTTATCCCCCGCATGGGTGCGATGGGATCGGCATGGGCCAGCCTGGCAGCGCAAAGCTTCATGGCTGTTGCGCAGATGGTGATAGCGCTTCGCATTTTTAACATGCGTCCAACCGGCAGCTATATACTAAAACTACTGTTCTTTGCGTTAATGATGGCAGGATTGTCGCTGTTTGGCAGGACTTGGTATGTGGTTATTCCTTTCGATATCCTATGGTCCATAGTGATGGCAATACTGCTCAGGCTCATCGACATGGATGAACTAAAACAGATACTAAAACAAAAATAATAAGAATACCAATAATATATGAAGAAAGCATTTGTATTTCCCGGACAGGGAGCACAGTTTGTAGGCATGGGCAAAGAGCTCTATGAGAACAATGCCGTATGCCGCGATTTGTTTGAACAGGCAAACGAAATCCTCGGGTTCCGTATCACCGACCTTATGTTCAATGGTACTCCAGAAGACCTGAAGCAGACCAAAGTTACCCAGCCTGCAGTATTCCTTCACTCTGTAATCCTAGCTAAGGCTATCGGCGATAAGTTCCAGCCTTCAATGGTTGCCGGCCACTCCCTAGGAGAATTCTCAGCATTGGTAGCTGCTAGTGCAATGAAATTCGAAGACGGCCTCCGCCTTGTGGCTGCTCGCGCTAATGCAATGCAGAAGGCTTGCGAGCTGCAACCCTCAACAATGGCTGCCGTACTGAAACTCGACGATGCCACCGTAGAGCAGATCTGCGCTGAGATTGACGAGGTGGTTGTTCCGGCCAACTATAACTGCCCCGGCCAGCTGGTGATCAGCGGTAGCATAGAGGGCGTAAACAAGGCTATGGAAAAGGCCAAAGAGCTGCGCGGACGCGCTGTCCAGCTGGCAGTAGGCGGTGCTTTCCATTCACCACTGATGGAGCCTGCTCGCGTGGAATTGGCCGCCGCCATCGAGCGCACCGAAATCAAGGCTCCAATCTGTCCAGTATACCAGAACGTATGTGCACTTCCTATCAGCGACCCAGTTGTGATCAAGGAGAACCTCATCGCACAGCTTACTGCACCAGTACGTTGGACCGCTTCCGTACAGAATATGATAAAGGATGGAGCTGAGGAGTTTGTTGAGGTAGGTCCTGGCAATGTGCTGCAGGGCTTGGTCAAGAAGATCAACCTCGACATGACTGTCAGCGCTGCCACCATCGAATAGCAGCAATCTTTTGTGATAAATGAAATAAGGGGACTCGGTCGAGCCCCCTTATTCATATAGATACCTTGATGATTATTTGGTAACCAAGCGGAAGGTGTCGCTAGCAATCATGTATTCCTCGTCGGTAGTAACCACAACGGTGGTAACCTTTGAGTCTGGGGTAGAGATAACCTTGTCTTCGCCCATCATGCCATCGTTGAGGCTCATGTCCACCTTGATGCCGAGGAACTCCATGTTCTCGAGGATTGGGTGACGCATAAACCAAGCGTTCTCGCCAATGCCGCCAGTGAAGAGGAGGATGTCGCAACCATTCATCTCTGCCATATAGGCGCCGATGTACTTCTTAACCTTGAGGGCAAACATATCGAATGCGTAGGTGCAGCGAACGTCGCCTTCGTCACGACCGGCGCGGATATCGCGCATATCCTGCTTGCCTCCGCTGATGCCTACGAGGCCAGATTTCTTGTTGAGGATAACAGAGAGTTCGTCGTAAGAGAGGTTGAGTTTCTTGCCGATATAGAGGAGTGCGCCTGGGTCAACATCACCTGGACGGCTGCCCATGATGAGGCCCTCAAGCGGGGTCATACCAAGGGTGGTGTCTACAGACTTGCCGTGGTCGATAGCGGCGATAGAGGCGCCGGAACCAAGGTGGCAGCTGATAATCTTGAGGTCTTTCCAATCTTTGCCTACCATCTTAGCAGCCTTCTGTGCAACGAAGAGATGGCTGGTGCCGTGGAATCCATAGCGGCGAACGCCGTATTTCTCATACCACTCGTAAGGCAGTCCATAGAGGAAGGCCTTAGGTTCAAGAGTGCTGTGGAAGGCAGTGTCAAACACTGCTACCTGAGGAACGCCAGGGAGGCAGTTCTGCATAGCATAGATGCCGGCAAGATTGCCAGGAGTGTGGAGAGGAGCGAGGTCAGTGAGACCCTTGATTTTCTCGATAACGCTGTCGTCAACGAGCACGCTCTCTTTGAAAGCCTCGCCGCCGTGGGCAACGCGGTTGCCGACTGCGCCAATCTCTTTGAGGTCTTTGATCACGCCAATCTTAGGATCAACGAGAGCCTTAAGAACGATATTGATACCAGCAGTATGATCTGGAATAGGAAGCTGCTCATAGTGCTTCTCACCATTGTATTTGTGTGTGAACTCACCCATCTCAAGACCGATACGCTCCAAGAGGCCTTTGGCCATCACAGCGGCATTGTTGTCCATGTCAATCAGCTGATACTTGATTGATGAACTACCGCAGTTAAGTACAAGAATTTTCATAATGTGTTGATATTTACTAATATTTTTATTTTTTTACAGAATTAGGTGCCTTAAAAAGACCTTCAAAGATACGAAAAAAAATTGATATAGCAAAAAAATAATGTAAAAAAGGACCCATGTTTCCCAACAGAGGTCCCAAACAACTAAATCAAAAAATATGAAAAAAAGTGGTGATTCCGCTGCGACTCGAACGCAGGACCGTCTGCTTAGAAGGCAGATGCTCTATCCAGCTGAGCTACGGAACCATTTGGCACAAGGCCTTTCAAAGTCCTTATAAAAAAAGACGAACTTGAGCTCGTCTCTTTTTCTTGGTCGGGATAGCAAGATTCGAACTTGCGACCTCCTGCTCCCAAAGCAGGCGCGATAACCGGACTACGCTATATCCCGAGTCTCACCTCCTTCGTAGGTTCTTTTCTTTTGCGGAGAAGGGGGGATTCGAACCCCCGGTACCCTAATCGAGTACGACAGTTTAGCAAACTGTTGGTTTCAGCCACTCACCCACCTCTCCGTGACTAAATTTTGATTTCTAGTCTCCGCTGTCTAGCGTTGAAATCGAGTGCAAAAGTACTACTTTTTTGCAAACTGAGCAAATTTTTTTTACTTTTGCACTCATTTTTTTTACTTTTTACTTCTTTTTTGCCTGATTAGCAACGCTCTGCATTTTTGCTGCAATCACGTCAGGATCGCCCAAAAAGTACTCTTTTTGGAGCTTTTTCTGGTCGTCAAACTCAAAAATATAGGGTGTTGCGGTAGGAATATTGAACTTGATAATCTCCTCGTTGGTCATTCCTCTAAGCTCTTTTACGATGCCGCGAAGGCTGTTTCCGTGTGCCACTACCAGTACATCGTCGTTTGTGTCGAGGGCTGGCATGATCACATCATTGTAGTAAGGCATGAGACGTGCGATGGTGTCTTTCAGCGATTCGGTCAGTGGAATCTCAGCATCGCTAAGCTCGTTGTAGCGGGCATCCATGCGTGGGCTGCGCTCCTCGTGCATATCGAGTGCTGGTGGCTGTACGTCGAAGCTTCTGCGCCACAGCAGCACCTGGTCGTCGCCATACTTGGCAGCGGTATCAGCCTTGTTGAGACCCTGGATTGCGCCATAGCTCTTCTCGTTCAGACGCCAGCTCTTCTGTACGGGCAGGTAGTCCATATTCATAGCATCCAAGATGTTGTTGAGGGTCTTTACTGCACGCTTCAGATATGAGGTGAAGCAGATTGAAGGACGGAATCCTTCTGCCTTGAGCAGTTTGCCTGCTTCAAAAGCCTCTTTGCAGCCATTTTCGGTAAGGTCCACATCGGTCCAGCCGGTGAAGAGGTTCAGCTTGTTCCACTCGCTTTCGCCGTGGCGAACTAAAATCAGTCTTTTCATATTTTTTATATATTATATTTCCTTATTAATTATTTCTTTGCTTTGCTGTCAAGGAATGGTCCTTGCGGCAGGTTGAGCTTGTAAGACAGCACCACTACCACCACGCCTCCTACGATGAACGGCAGGCTCAGCAGCTGGCCCATGTCTATCAGCATCCCCTTTTCGAAACCCACTTGGGGGTTCTTCACGAATTCAATCAGGAACCTCATCCCGAACAAGGCTATAAGCCACCACCCGAACAGGCGTCCTGCGTGCAGATGGCCATCCTTTTTGCGATACACCAGGAAGCACACTAGGAAGATGATGAAGTAAGAAATCGATTCGTACAGTTGGGTTGGATGTTTAGGCACCGTTTCGCCGTTGCGCTCATACACGAATCCCCATGGCAGGCTTGTCTCCACGCCGTAGATCTCCGAATTCATCAGGTTGCCCAGTCTGATAAAGGCGCCTCCCAGGGCCACCACTATCACCAATCGGTCTAGCACCCACCACACGTTGGTCTTGAACTTGCGGGAATAAAGCGCCAGCGAGAGCAGTATGCCTATAGCGGCACCATGGCTAGCCAAGCCCTCATAGCCGGTAAACTGGCCCTGAGCATTGAACGGCACCACTATTTCCCACCAATGCTGGCTGGTCAGGTAGTAGCCTGGCTCGTAGAACAGGCAGTGTCCTAGACGTGCACCTACCAGCACTGCCACGAAGATATAGATCACCAGGCTGTCTAGCAAGGCCACGTCCACCTTAGCCTTCTTGTAGTAGCTGTTGAGGACGATGTACCCAAACAGGAACGCAAACAAAAAACCAAAGGAATACCACCTAATGGGAAGGGACCCCAGATGAAGCATCACGGGATCCACATTCCAATGTATGAACAGTTCAGTCATTACTTAGCATAGTTGATTGAGCGGGTTTCACGAATCACGGTCACCTTGATCTGTCCCGGATAAGTCATCTCGTTCTGGATCTGGCGAGAGAGGTCATAGCTTATCTTGTTGGCCTCTACATCGTTGATCTTGTCTGCGCCCACTATCACGCGCAGCTCTCTACCGGCCTGGATAGCATAGGTCTTCACCACTCCTGGGTAGGTCATGGCCATCTGCTCCAGCTTGTTGAGGCGGTTGATGTAGGCCTCCACCACTTCGCGGCGTGCGCCAGGGCGAGCACCGCTGATGGCGTCGCACACCTGGATGATTGGAGCTATGAGGCTCTTCATCTCATGCTCGTCGTGGTGTGCGCCGATAGCGTTCACTACGTCAGGGTGTTCCTTATACTTCTCGGCCAGCTGCATGCCCAGCAGTGCGTGTGGCAGCTCAGGCTCAGTATCAGGCACCTTGCCTATATCGTGCAGCAGGCCGGCACGTTTGGCCAGTTTGGGGTTCAGGCCCAGCTCGGCAGCCATTGTGGCAGCCAGATTGGCCACCTCGCGGCTGTGCTGCAGCAGGTTCTGTCCGTAGCTTGAGCGATATTTCATTCTTCCCACCATGCGCATCAGCTCATGGTTCATGTTCAGGATTCCAAGGTCAATGCAGGTGCGCTTGCCAATCTCCACGATCTCCTGCTCCACCTGCTTGCGGGTCTTGCTTACCACCTCCTCGATGCGGGCAGGGTGTATGCGGCCGTCTGTCACCAGCTTATGCAGCGACAGGCGTGCTATCTCGCGGCGCACTGGGTCGAAGCCCGAGAGGATGATAGCGTCAGGCGAATCATCGATGATCACCTCCACGCCGGTGAGCGATTCGAGGGTGCGGATATTGCGGCCCTCACGGCCGATGATGCGGCCCTTCACCTCCTCGTTCTCAAGGTTGAATACCGACACGGTGTTCTCCACAGCGTGCTCGGTGGCGGTGCGCTGGATGCTCTGGATCACGATCTTCTTGGCCTGCTCATTAGCAGTGATCTTAGCCTCTTCCACGATATCCACGATGGTGTTGGCAGCCTCAGCCTTAGCCTCGTCAGTCATCGACTCCACCAGCTGCTGCTTAGCCTCGTCGGCGGTCATGCCGGCAATGTGCTCCAGTTTGGTGATGCTTTCTTGGTAGAGTTTCTCCACCTCGCCTTGGCGCTTGTGGAGCTGCTCAATCTGGTTGTTCAGGTTCTCTGAGGCCGACTTCAGCTCGTTGCTCTTCTTCTGCAGTTCTTCCACCTTCTGGGCCAGAGTCTGCTCGCGCTGCTTGAGCTTGTTTTCCACCTCGCGCAGCTTGTTGTTCTGCTCGTTCACTTTCTTGTCATAGTCGCTCTTCAGCTGGAGATACTTCTCCTTAGCCTGCAGCTCCTTCTCTTTCTTGATCACCTCGCCCTTGGCTTCGGCGTCTTTGAGCACTTGCTGGCTCTTAGCCAGCAGTCTGTTGCTTAGCACCTTGGTGGTCAGCAGCATGCCTATGCCGCCGCCTACAAGGATGCCCACGCTTGCAAATACAATTGTTATTATCATGTTGTGTAGAAAAATAGTTAGTTGGAACGTGCTGTGCCACAAGGCCACTCGCAAAAAAATATCCTGCACCAAACCCTCCGGGAGTCTTGATAAACTCTGCGATGATAGGATTTGAGCGCCGGGTGTCTCAGCCATACAGCCTACCCACCCATGAGCAAACTCGGTAAGTGAAAAGTGTTGAGTTTACAAACTGTTTCAGGCCTGATGCAGGAATTCCTTTAGAGTCAATCCAGTTTCTTTTATAGCTTTTCGCCATCAAGCAGACCCTTGATGGTGGTCAGTCTGGATTCGAGTTCAGTGTCTTTGAATTTCAGGTTCTCCTGAATCTTCATCAGCTGGGTTATTTGGGTCAGTGCCACCATCGACAGCAAGTCCTGATGGTCCTTGTAGGCAAAGTTCTTGCCGTACACCTTAGCCTGGTTGTTGATAGCATCCGCCGCCCTGCGAAGGAATTCCTCGTCGGTGGTCGGGATCTTCAGGCGGTAAGGCCTTCCCAAGATGTTTACAGTAGCCAGCACACTCTCTTCCATGATTCAAAGTATTATATCGAGCCCTCTTTCACATCGGCCGGCCGCCCAGGCCAGCCCTATCATCATATCATACCTCGCCGATTTCAGTCTTGTTCAGCAAGGCCAGGCTCTTATCTATAGTTCTTATCAACTGATTGATCTTTAGTTTTATTTCCGCAGAATCGCCCTTTTCAGCCAGCGCATTCCTTAGTTTTAATACTTTAGTTTCTTCCTTTAAATTATTAATTTCAATATTTTTATTCTCTATCGCTTCCTCAAGTGCCTCCCGACTATCATTCAACGACTCCACCTCCCGACGCAGACGCTCGTTCTCCTCTATCAGTTTCCTGACCTTATATTCTATGCCCGCAAGGGTAGCTTCGTAATCGAACATAATAACGCAGTTTACACTATTAAAAGCACTGCAAAGTTACGATTTTTTTTGCAATTGTCGGCCATCTTTCTCAAAAAAAATATTATTATATTTATAATCTGTTGTATAGTAGATTATTAGTGCGCCACACTTGAAGTGCCGCCTAAAAACACAAATCGCTAAAATTGTGTCATAGAGATGCTTTCTTTCATCGAATCACCAGATACAGATTACATCTTAATCAGCTCGGCTGCCTATTCTATCCGAGAAGGAGCACAACCAAGTAATCATCGAGGTATACAACCGCCACTACATCTGCCCCAGCTGGGTATCAGGCTTGTGGTACCGCCGGCAGCTTCAACTCTTGATTCCAACATAAAAAGGCATGGTCATCCATGCCTTTTATTATGGTGATTATATACAAGTTGTCCACAACAATAGCAAATACTCTCTCTTTGCTTGCGCAAAGAATTGAGACTGAAAGAAATTATCAGAAATCAATCAGAAATAATGTTCGCATAGGTCTATTTCTGGATAATTTCTGGACATTTCTTTCAGTCCTAATGTTTTGCATTGCAAAACGAGGGTGTGTTTGGACAACACGTATATAGTTGCCTTTATTATTATCCCACCTTCCGTAATCCGCCGCCATCCGCGTAATCAGCTGACAGAAAGCCATATGCGGGCGCTATCTCAATCCCAATCGGCGCATATGTGCTATATTTGTGCTATATATGTGCTATATTTCTGCTATCTCTATAGAATAGGACATATATAGCACATATATAGCACAAATATAGCACATATGAACCAGATAGGATCCAGTTAAGGGCCAGTAAGGGGCCAGCTGGGTGTGGGGTAAGGAGGATTAGGCGGGGGGACGTATCGAAGGTTAAAGGCCAGAGGTGGAGGCGGGTTGGGCGGCCGATTTTGAGGGGAAGTTTGGCGGAATCAAAAAAATGTTGTATCTTTGCGGTTAGATTATTTGTATAACCATAACCATAAGTATCATAAAATGAAGAAAGTATTATTCTTTTTGGCTCTATGCGGCTCTATGATTGCCGCCCAGGCCCAAGTAAAACTTGTCTACAACAACGTTGAATACAACGACGGCGAATCGATTCCTGCACTGCTGACTCAGGCTGACTATGAGATGTATGATGGCGTGCTGATGGTGAAGATGAAGGTGCTCAACACCTCCGACAACGCCCTCACTATCGACATCACTGCCTCCATCGAGGAGGGCGAAGGCTATGAGGTGGAAAGCTTCTGCGCAGGCGGCACCTGCCAGCCTGGCACAACCTGCCCTGCCTTCACCGTGAACGCTGGCGAGCTTTCCGACTGGATCTACCCTGAGTTCAATCTGGACCCTGCCCACATGAACGCTGAGGGCACCGCCACCGCCAAGCTGGAGGTTAGAAACACCCGCTCTGGCGAGATTATCAACACCACCTATATCGCGCTCACCTATGAGAATCCTCTGGGCATCGAGGGCGCAGAGCAGCTGGCCGTTAAGGTGTATCCTAACCCTGCCACCTCGCTGATCAACATCTGCAGCGAGAATGCTGACGAGATCTGCCTCACCGACCTCAGCGGCAAGACCGTGCTGCGCCAGCGCGTGAACGGCAACGCCCAGATCAACGTTGAGGGCCTTGCCAACGGCATCTATATGCTGAATACGCTTCAGGGCGGCCAGGTGACCGGCAGCCAGAAGGTGGTGGTACGCTAGGTTCGACTTCGACACTATCGCATAATGAAAGCAGCCCGGACGGGGCTGCTTTTTTTTTGTGGGCGGACAACTTTTCATCTTAAGATGATATGAATGACAGCGGGTTAGGCGGCCGCCCCCACGGAGTGTTGAAAACTTATGCGCACAATTACAAAAATACTTTGTAATTTAGCAGATTGAAAAGGGTGGACCCCTTTCGGCATAATTTGCTATTAATCTATACTTTGATTGCATGGCATAGGATGGCGGGAGGTGCGAAATCCCGATTCGCTGACATTTGCAGAGAATAATAAAAAAAATAGTACCAACATATTAGCCCATTTTTGAAACATCTATGAAAAAAGAGTACAAGGTCTATACCCCTGAAGAGATCATGAAGTCGTCGGTTGACTACTTCGGTGGTGATGAACTGGCTGCCAACGTGTGGATGAATAAATATGCCCTGCGCGATGGCGAGAACATCTACGAGCTGAACCCTGACATGATGCACCGCCGCCTGGCAGGCGAGTTTGCCCGCATCGAGCAGAAGTATCCTAACCCCATGTCGGAGGAGGAGATCTATCAGCTGATGAAGGACTTTAAGTATATCATTCCTCAGGGAAGCCCCATGTCGGGCATCGGCAACGACTTCCAGGTGGTGTCGCTGTCGAACTGCTTCGTGATCGGCAACAACGGCTGCAGCGACAGCTATGGCGGCATCATGAAGATAGACCAGGAGCAGGTGCAGCTGATGAAGCGCCGCGGCGGCGTAGGCCACGACCTGACCCACATACGTCCGGGCGGCAGCCCTGTGAAGAACAGCGCGCTGACCTCTACGGGCATCGTGCCCTTTATGGAGCGCTATAGCAACACTACCCGCGAGGTGGCTCAAGGCGGCCGTCGCGGAGCGCTGATGCTCTCAATCTCGATCAAGCACCCCGACAGCGAGAAGTTCATAGATGCAAAGCTGGAGCAGGGCAAGATTACCGGCGCCAACGTGAGCGTGAAGATTACCGACGAGTTTATGCGCTGCGTGGAGAGCGGAGAGCCTTTCGTGCAGCAGTATCCGGTGGACAGTCCCAACCCTATGGTGAAGAAGGAGATCGACGCCCGCGCCCTGTGGAACAAGATTATTGCCAACGCATGGGCCTCGGCCGAGCCGGGCGTGCTCTTCTGGGACACCATCACCCGCGAGTCGGTGCCAGACTGCTATGCCGACTTCGGCTACCGCACCGTGAGCACCAACCCCTGCGGCGAGATACCGCTGTGCCCCTACGACAGCTGCCGCCTGCTGGCCATCAACCTCTACAGCTATGTGAAGAACCCCTTCACCAAGGAGGCCGAATTCGACTACACGCTTTTCAAGCAGCACGTGATGATGGGCCAGCGCCTGATGGACGACCTGATAGACCTGGAGCTGGAGAAGGTGGAGAAGATACTGGAGAAGATCGATTCCGACCCTGAAGACGAGGAGATCAAGCGCGTGGAGAAGAACCTGTGGCTGAACATCAAGATGAAGTGCCTCGAAGGCCGTCGCACGGGATTCGGAATCACCGCCGAGGGCGACATGCTGGCGGCCATGGGCTTGAGATACGGCAGCGAGGAGGCTACGGAGTTCAGCGTAGGCGTGCACCGCACGCTGGCCTGCAACGCCTACCGCTCATCGGTGGTGATGGCCCAAGAGCGTGGCGCATTCCCTATCTACGATGCTGCGCGCGAGGCCCAGAACCCCATGATACAGCGCATTGCCAAAGCCGACCCAGAGCTCTACTCGCAGATGCGCCAGCATGGCCGCCGCAACATCGCGCTGCTGACCATCGCCCCTACCGGATCGGTAAGCATCTGCACCCAGACCACTTCGGGCATCGAGCCAGTATTCATGGTAAGCTACAAGCGCCGCAAGAAGATCAACCCCAACGATAAGGACTCATCGAAGCATACCGTGATCAAGGATGAGAGCGGCGACTACTTCGAGGAATACAACGTGTTCCACCCCAAGTTCATCGACTGGCTGAAGGTAAGCGGCTACAACGTGGAGGAGGTGCTGAACATGAACGACGCCGACCTGGCCAAGGTGATAGAGGCCTCGCCCTACAACCTGAGCACCGCCCAGGATATCGACTGGGTGAACAAGGTGAAGATGCAGGGCGCTATCCAGAAGTGGGTAGACCACTCGATCAGCGTTACCGTGAACATTCCTAAGGAGACCACCAAGGAGGTGGTGAGCCAGATATACCTGACCGCATGGCAGCACGGCTGCAAGGGCTGCACCATCTACCGCGACGGCTCGCGCAACGGCGTGCTGGTGGCCAAGAGCGAGAAGAAGTGCGACTGCGCCGAATTCCACGAGACCAAGGCTCCTAAGCGCCCAAAGAAGCTGGAGGCCGAGATCCTGCGCTTCCGCAACGACCGCGAAGACTGGATAGCCGTGGTGGGCATGTATGAGGGCCGCCCCTACGAGATCTTCACCGGCAAGGCAGAGAGCTTCATTGTGCCAAAGAGTGTGGAGAAGGGCCATGTGATCCGCATCAAGGAGCAGGGTGCCGAGCATGCACGCTACGACTTCCAGTATGTAGATGCCGACGGATTCACCCAGACCTTTGCCGGCCTGTCGCGCATGTTCAACAAGGAGTATTGGAACTACGCCAAGCTGATCAGCGGCGTGCTGCGCCAGGGCATGCCTATCCCTAACGTGGTGGACTTGATTAGCAAGCTGACTTTCGACGCCGACACCATCACCACCTGGAAGAATGGCGTTCAGCGTGCGCTGAAGCGCTACATCAAGGAGGGACAGGAGACTGGCGAGCTCTGCCCAGACTGCGGCAAGCCGCTGGTATACACCGGCGGATGCAAGAGCTGCCCCAACTGCGGCTGGTCGAAGTGCGGCTGATAACAAATGCCGCCAATGCACCCCATTTGAGATAATACAGGAGCCTGCTTGTCGGGCTCCTGTATTGTAAAGATTAACACCAAGCCTCGCACCTCCACCCGCAAGCTGATTGTGGAGTAACGGCCGGCCGATGGCGGAGGACAGATGTTGGATGGCTGATGGTAGTTGGAGGATTGATGGATGGGTTTGTGTGTTTGCGGCTGCCAGAAAATACGAATTTTTATCGTATTGGCTATCAGTGTTTTTTTGGGTGATAATTAAAAAAATTATATTTTTAGTGTTACTTTTTTGCTATTTTTGCATCTAACATATATATCACTTCAAAAAAAGAAGCAGGCATAATGACCCAAAAGAAGGCAGAACATATAGAATTTGAACAGTTGGTGCGCAGCTCCCGCCGTATCCTGTATAGCGTGTGCCTTGCCTTTACGGACCGCAAGCCCGACAGCATCAACGACCTCTATATGGAAATCGTTGCCAACCTCTGGCATGGCTGGCCCAAGTTCCACAACGAAAGCAGTCCTGCCACTTGGGTCTACCGCATTGCTCTCAATACCGCTGGCATGGAACTACGAAAGCGTAGAAGATGGGGATGGCTTAAAACGTACCCTATGGACGAAAGCTTTGTGGCTAGCCTTGCCGAAGACCCTGACCCTCGAATAGAGGAGCTCTACGAACTCATAGACCTCCTGCCCGATGAGGAGAAGAAACTGCTGTTCCTCTACCTTGACCACCTCTCCTACGCCCAGATCGCCCAGATTGCTGGCACATCCGAAAACGCTGTAAAGCAGCACATCTACAGAATACGTCAAAAATTAATTCAATTACATAAACAAGAATATGACAGATAAAGGCAAACTCTCAATCAAACAGTCTGACATCTGCGCAATTGAAGCTGATTCCCTCTTCGCCGACCTTCAGTCGCGCTGGGACGAGCAGTCGGTACGCATCGATAGAGCCCTTGCCGCATCCGACGTCGCTATTATGAAAGAGCTTCCAATGAAGCCGCGCCCCTCTGTGCCCCTCCGCATCAGGATGCTTGCCGTCTATGTGGTCCTCTTCGTGGTATCTGTCGCAGCTGCCGCCTATTGGGGTTTCCTCATTCCGTCGCTCGCCTTTAATGCCCTCGCCCTCGTTGTCAGCCTCGTCATTGAGTTGATCTACATTCTCCTCGTTGCCGAGTGCCTCTACGAGGCCGTCAGCCTCATCATCCTCAGTCCCACTCGCGTCGGCACCCTCCGCATGTCGCGACACTATCGCCGCACCCACATGCAGGACAAGACTCCTATGTTGCAGATGCGTCGGCCTGTCGTGGCCTGCATTGCTGCTGTCATTGCACTAACGGTGGCATCCTGCACCATTACGGGCATCGACGATTGCTTCATCACACAGAACCACCTCGGACGAACTGCCACCATCGAAACAGTATCCAACGTCATCAACCAGCTATGAGAATACATAAACTGACATCTTGGCCTGAGCTGATTGTCGTCGGCATGCTGATAGTCATCGGCACGCTAGCCGTCAAATTGTGGCCCCGCACCGTCCCCTTCGACCGGTGCAGCGCCATCTACAGGCATTATGCCGGCATAGAGGGCATCGACGCGTCCTTCATCAAGGATTTCAAGATCAACGACACGCTCTTTGTCGATGTCACCCTGCTTGAGGCCAAGGACTCCGCCAGCTGGGCCACATTGAAACACGACTTCTCGATACCTGAATTGACTCCCGAGTGGCAAGCAAGATTAGACAATAACGAGAGGGCGGTAGGTACTAGTCTACTTACCAGAGAAAATTACCCGATTACCGTCTCCTCGGATACAATGATATTTGACGAACTTGCCATTTCTCACCATTTCCATAGGTTAACCATATTCCACGCCAAGAATGATCAAGAAAATCTTGCAATATTCTATCACAACTTAGACCAATCTACTGGAAAAAGTTCTAATTAATCTTATGAGTAAAACATTTACTACCATTGCCGTCATCGTAATTCTCGCATCTATGGCTGTCAGCTGCCAGAAAGAATACATCATCGATCAGCCTGCCATCGTCTCGGCAGGCAGCGCCACCTACACAGTACAATACGCCATCGACGGCGAGTCGCACACCGTCACGCTCATTGGCGAAGATACTTGGCACGATTTCTTGAACCACATATTCGCTCTGGCCGAAGAGGGACATGTAGTCAGCTTCCGCAACGTGGAGACCGCTGCAAGTACCGCTGCCGCCAAAGAGGCCGTCACCTACTCCACAACCAGCAAAGACGAGGCCTATACCTGGGCGGAAAAAATGCACAAAGCAGGTTATTCAGTAACAATTCTATACGATGAAAAAGAGAATACATACACCTGCCATGCAATAAAGTAAAAAACTAATTCAAGCCCAGATTAAAATATGATCTTCATCGTACAGGTTAGTTCTTAGAGCCTACAAAAATATCAAATACTATGAAACGAAACATATTAACGCTACCGATCATAGTCCTGGCGGCATCCATTGCGGCAGGACAGACGACAAGCACTATCGTGGAGATGAATCTTCCCAACAGCTCTAGCGAGGAGAAATGTGCCGTTCAAATCAACGGAGAGGAATACCTGGGAACGACGGCTGCACCGCCAATCCGAGCAATATCGTGGTGGTGAGCGACACGGCATTCACCGCTTACTTCGTGGGCGAGAGCCAGGAGTCGATAGCGGAGGCAGAGGCTGCCCATATCACCCTCAGCCCCAACCCCACGAGCGGCAAGGTAAAGGTGAGCGCCAGCGAGCCGATGAGGCAGGCGGCCGTCTACGACATGGCCGGCAAGGAGGTATTCAGCGCCAAGGCCGTGGTGCCGAAGACGGAGTGGGACCTCGACCTAAGCAGCCTCCCATCGGGCTCCTATATTGTGAAGATCACCACCAAGTCCCGCACCGCCACCCGCAAGCTGATTGTGGAGTAGGCGGGCGGAAGATGCGGATAGATTTTGTCAAAACCGCGTCCGATCGCCACGCAATCAAAATCATTTTGCGTCTATAATATCAAAAACATAAGAATAAAGAAGCAGATACCATGAAAAGAAAGATGTTGAACATGTTACTATTGACGTTGGTTTGTTACCATTCTTTGGGACAAAGCTCGTTGCTCCTACAACTTCCTCAAAATGCCATATATGAGTTTTCCGAGGTTGGAGACACTTCAATAATTAAGGCTGTCAACGATAACCTATCGCTGATATACCTCTTTAAATCCAATTCCAACAGCCCCAGCCGATTTATCCTCCATAACTATGCCAATTCTGCAACCTCGAAGAGCGTCAACCAGCTACCTAATAATGTACAGCTAGGATTAGACTCTATACGGGTTTTGGACATGTGCATAGTAGGAGAGAAATGCTATTTTTGTGGATATATTAGAAACACGGATAACGGATATGTATCTCAAGGCGGCGTTTATGTATTAGGATATAAGGGCATAGTCGGCATGTGCACAATCAACGCTATAGGGTGTACGATCAGCGACTTGAAATATATCGAAGTTCCCGAAGTGCAAGATTTGAGAAGAATTGTATACCGACGTGTTGATCCAGACAACGCTCCTGTGCTGACCATGATAGGTTCAGATGTCGCCAGGTCCTACTTGGTACATCTAAACCTGTCGACAGGTCAATACGCTCTTGAGAGCCCGTCCGACAGAAATGAGTCGTTTGTGGACTTGGTTGTGAATGCGGGAATGATAATGACGGTTTCGCAATTCTATGTCACTAATAGTGTGGGCGGCCGCTCTATAGATGACAGATTCTTTGGACTGAGATATATCAAAGAAACGGAGCCTTATTTCTATTCCAGCGCATTTAATACTTCAAGGCAGGTTGACAAGTACTATGTTGGGGATATCGAGGTTGAGGGCAACAATGCGACGCATTATTATCCGCAAAAGGGAATGCGCCTAGTGCCATATGGCAGCAGCCAGAACGAATTGTGCTTTTTCGTCGATCAGTACTATGAGTATATGATACTGGCAACCATTAGCATGGATGCCTATTCCAGCCATATAAGGAGGATGCAGCAGCTTACATGCAACGGCCAGACCATAAAGGATGCATTCTATATTCCGGCCACAGATCAGATGGCAGTATTGACAAAAGATTTTACAAATCATTTCCATGGTTCGCACGATGCGCTATTCGTAACGCCGACATCAGAATGGGGCGTGAACGACACTAGTGCGCACCTTCATGTTTTTATTGATAAGGATATTCATTCAGCCGCACGCCTTAGAGATGGGTACTGGATGGTTAGCGGCACCAATAGTGATGGAAAAATCATTGAAGACATTCAGAGTGCAAGGATGTATTATAGTCTTTGCAATGAATGGGACAATATCATCTACAAAAGACTGCCTAATATCGAAGCTGTTAGTCTTGAATCTCAAATTTCGTTTATCGATAGTGAGACTGCAACGTGGGTTTCACCGAGATTAAATAGCCGAAATTGCCAGAAAACAACACAATGCCTTGAATCCAGCCCCATCACGCCTGGAATCCATGAAATAGAAGAAACCGAATAGTTATGAATATGAAAAAGATTCTTATTTTTGCGGCTTTGCTGGCCGGACTTATCTATGCCAATGCGCAGACTAGCGACACCATCCGACACCGCGTGAAAAACTACTATTACGACGAATGGTACGACACGCTGCCCACATATCTCCACAATAGCGGACTTTATATGCCTATCGGACGTTGTAGTCATTATGGCGGAAAATTCTGCGTTGAGCGGTACACAGACAGGCCGCTAAAGATAATCGGCATAGCTGTAATGGTGAACGTGGACTCCTCAACCCTGCATCTGCCCTCTGTTCCAGACTTCGTAGGAATCGGCGTAATGAACTTCCGTGACACCATCATGACCACCTGGGAGATGGCAAGATGGGATACCTTAACGCCCAAAGTCATGGAATTCAGGCTGGCTGCCGATGTCAATCTCCACCACGGAGCTGATAGGGCTATAGAGTATAGGCCGGTGTACGAAGCCTATTTTGGCAAGGAGATCCTGGTCGACTCAACATACTGCATGTATGGCACATGCAATAGTCAAGAGTATGTGGAAGGAACAACCAACCTTCAGCAGCGCAAGAGATTTCGTTATCAGATGGTCATATGCAATCCTTACGACAAGATGCCTCCTCACCACCAGCATATATTCGAGTATTTGGGCAGAGTATCTGATCCCCAGGGACATCATTGGAGGTTGAACACTTGGTCAGACTCGGTCACCTATCAGGTAGGTGCTTTCTTGCCAATCATCATACCGCAGTACTATCTGCGCACAAGTGTGGACGACTCCGTCAGCGGCAGCGTATATGGGGCCGGATACTATGAAGACTCGACGCGGGTCACACTGCGAGCAGTTCCCAATTTCGGCTATCGGTTCTTGGAATGGGGAGACCACGACACCAACAGCACTCGCCAGATACTGGTGACGCAGGATACGATGCTGCGTGCTTATTTTGAGCCAACTGAGGAGTACCGCCTGGAAGTATATACCGAGAACAGCCTCAAGGGCACGGTGAACGGCGGCGGCATATACGCGCCCAGCGAGGTGGCCACGATCTCGGCCACGGCCAACAGCCATTATGTCTTCGACCGCTGGAACGACGGCGACACCGCTAATCCGCGTAATATCGTGGTGGTGAGCGACACGGCATTCACCGCCTACTTCGTGGGCGAGAGCCAGGAGTCGATAGCGGAGGCAGAGTCTGCCCGCATCACCCTCAGCCCCAACCCCACGAGCGGCAAGGTGAGGGTGAGCGCCAGCGAGCCGATGAGGCAGGCGGCCGTCTACGACATGGCCGGCAAGGAGGTATTCAGCGCCAAGGCCGTGGTGCCGAAGACGGAGTGGGACCTCGACCTAAGCAGCCTCCCATCGGGCTCCTATATTGTGAAGATCACCACCAAGTCCCGCACCGCCACCCGCAAGCTGATTGTGGAGTAACGGACAACACCTTAATTACATTCAGAAAAAAAACAATAAAAAATAAAAATATTATGATCATGAAGAAAGCTTATCTATTTATCGTATCGGTCCTGCTAGCGGCATCAGTGAATGCCCAGGCCACGAGGCTAGACGAATGGCTGGGATGCAACGCCAGAGATGCAATCATCCGCGAATACTGGAATGGAGACCAGGTGGCATTCATTCAGCAGGAAGACCGCAACTATTTCGTTCTCCACAAAGAAGCCTCGGGCCAGCTGGTATTCGCATCGGCCCCAAAGAATGTCAGGGTTACAGACTTCGAACTGACTAGGGGCACTGTCTATTTTTGTGGCGTAGCCTACGAAGGAGAGGTGCGCAAGGCTATGATAGGCCGCTTCGACGTGGTGCCGCTGTTCTCTGGGAGTGGAGACTACAATTTCTGCCTTCTTCCGCCATCTGTTAGTGAAGGGGCTCTCAACTATGGATTGGAGGAGCCTCAGCGTATAGCGCTCTTTTTGGCAGATGACGGTTTCGTCCATGTTGCCGGTGTGGGACGCATGCATACCGACCAGCCAGATGAGCGGTCTACGGTGTTCGATGTGTATTACGACGAGAGCCTGAATTGGCACTACAAGATGCTCTACAACAAGGACAACTGGGACGAGTTTCTTGACGTTGCAGCCACCGCAGACCATGTCGTGGTGGCAGGCCGATCCCTGACAGACAGCGTGGTCACCTACCATGTCTACCATCAGACTCCTTCATTTCTAGACTGGGGCGTTGCAGGATCGGCCCACATCTCCTATCGGCTGGAGGGTGAGAGGTCGGCCAATGGCAAGGTTTTTGTGTCTGCGATGGACGCCAACAAATTTGCATTGTCTTACCAGAATGGTTCCGATGTGCGGATTGCGCATCTGAGCATATCCTACCCAGTACTGGCTTCAAATATTATCTCATTGAGCAGCATTGCCAATCCGGATATTCCTATGCAGTATGCCCTGCACGATATGCGCTATGCAAAGGATGCAAAGAACGTGGGACTATTATTAAATGGAGTGGGGAGAAATCTTTCTTCGAAGTATTATCATGTGGACCTTGTGGCAGCAAGTGCGACCCGGATTGACATGGCTGGCTCCTGGCTGGCTGCTCTTGACAATGATGGTTCTGTCGGGTTCCATATTTTGGGAATCAGCTATGCCTATGATGCAGCTCCTTTGAGATACATCAATGTCGACTATACACTACCAATAAGTACTTGCTTGCCGTCACATGCGGTCAACGTGACGCCAATACAATATAAGCAGAAAATAGGCCATAAAACAGAAGACCCTGTGGGTGACTCCATAAGAGCAAAATATATTGGCCCCGAAATAGAGGTGAAGGCCATCAATAATATTTGTCGATAGTAACAACCAATAATCAAAAGTCATGAAAACAAAATCATTTTTAATAGCAGTATGCCTTGTTATTTTGGGAGTAGGCGCACTTGCCCAAGAGAATCTCTACCACCATGTGGGCGATACCATCGTAGGCCGCTCACCCATCTACTTCTACGACTGGTGGAATGAGCAGGCAATAGCAGATTCGGTACAACTTGAATGTACAAATCAGCCCCCAAAAGCATATACGGATGTCTTGTTGAGATACAACTACACCGACAAGCCTCTGAACATCGTGGGCCTGGCTGGCGCCATGCTGAGTGTCAATATATGGGATGATGAAATAGACAGCACACTCTACCCGGAATATCTGCTGCTTTATGAAGCAGATCCGAATGGCTATCATGGGATCGACAGCGTGGTGTGGAATTTGAGGGATCCTCATCGCATCCTAGAGTTTCCGCTGCATCTGCAAGAATGGCCGTGGGGCGAATGCGAAGGGTTCTATCTGAGGAACAAATATGTGAAGATGTATGAGTATTACTTCCAGAAACCCTGTTCTGTGCAGGATTCGTTCTATGTAGGGACCACCCAGCACTCCGATAATGCACCCCGCGAGACACCTACTTCATTGCTTACGTACACCAACGTATGGTGTTATAAGGGAAACTCTGCTTCCCCTTCAGACTGTCCCCCGATAGGGTTTACCAGGTATCTCTACCGCTATTCTGACACTGTTGAGCATCGCTACTGGTATGACGACTGGGATACTGTAACATATATCATGCCATACGAATGGCAGCGTTCAACATCTGACCGTTTCATGCTGATATTCCCCATCGTGGAGGTGGTGTGCAGCGAGCCTTCCGCACTAGAGGTAAGGATGGTGGATTCCACCTCGTATGAACTTGTGTGGTCGGGCGACGACAATGTGGCATGGGAGGCACTTGTGATCAGTGCGGGCGACACCCTGTCGGATGATGCCGCCGTATGGTGCGACACCACATCGTTCCTGATGTCGGGCCTCGACCTGCAGGCAGACTATATGGCCTATGTGAGAGGCATCTGCATCTATGAGGGCGACACGGTGCGTACCGATTGGCGCAACGTTCCTTTCTCGACGCCAGACTCTGCCACCTTGGGGCTCCAGACTCCCGACGCCTTCTCAGCCACCCTCAGCCCCAACCCCACGAGCGGCAAGGTGAGGGTGTCCGCCAGCGAGCCGATGAGGCAGGCGGCCGTCTACGACATGGCCGGCAAGGAAGTCTTCAGCGCCAAGGCCGTGGTGCCGAAGACGGAGTGGGACCTCGACCTAAGCAGCCTCCCGTCGGGCTCCTATATAGTGAAGATCACCACCAAGTCCCGCACCGCCACCCGCAAGCTGATTGTGGAGTAGCGGGAATAGAGGCAGTGCATAAGAAAATACAATAGACCAACCCTTAACAACCATT
>JAKSMS010000026.1 GCA_024400415.1 Bacteroidales bacterium
GCTCGCGGGTCTGTGGCATAGGACCATCGGTAGCAGCTACAACGAGGATAGCACCGTCCATCTGAGCAGCACCAGTAACCATGTTCTTTACGTAGTCAGCGTGACCAGGGCAGTCAACGTGTGCGTAGTGACGGGTTTCAGTCTGATACTCAACGTGAGCAGTGTTGATGGTGATACCACGCTCTTTCTCCTCAGGAGCAGAGTCGATAGAATCGAAAGATTTTACCTCAGAGAGACCTTTCTCAGCGAGAACTTTGGTGATAGCAGCGGTCAGAGTAGTCTTACCGTGGTCAACGTGTCCAATAGTACCGATGTTTACGTGCGGTTTGGAACGATCGAATTTTTCTTTTGCCATTGTTTAATACGTATTATGTTAACAATAATTTATAATTCACATTCAAAGAGGGCGATTGACCTCGTCCTCTTGATTCACTATAAAAAAGTGAGAGCTACAGGCCGGATTTGAACCGGCGACCTCATCCTTACCAAGGATGCGCTCTACCAACTGAGCTACTGCAGCTTTTTAACTTCAGCGTTTGGCTAGACTCTTGCCCCCGCTTTCTGTTGAGCGGAAGACGGGGCTCGAACCCGCCACCTATAGCTTGGAAGGCTATCGCTCTACCAAATGAGCTACTTCCGCTTCTCTGTGGGTTGTGGGGAAGAGTGGACTCGAACCACTGAACTCCGAAGAGGACAGATTTACAGTCTGTTGCAATTGCCACTATGCGACTTCCCCATTCTTCTCAACCGACGAAGGTTGGTTTTTGAAGATCCGAGCCGATGAAGGGACTCGAACCCCCGACAGGCTGATTACAAATCAGCTACTCTACCAACTGAGTTACATCGGCTTTTAACAGTCTTTCAAACAACTCTCTGTTTCTTGCCATTCCCTCTGGAAAAGCGATGCAAAAGTACAACTATTTCTCATACTGACCAAGTTTTTTTGAAAAAAATATTGCATTTTATCACTAAACATCTGTATTTCAACATAATTATTTTTAACAAAAGAGCGTCCGCACACGCAGAACACACCTGCAAAACAGGTCTTCCGACCCCACTTTTTCGCAAATTTCACCCTCCTGCGACACCGCCAAATCGACCATCCACGCCCCATTTTCTGACTATTATAATAATATGTATATAGGTGCAGCTTCTTTGATGCGCCTTCAATCTGGATCATTCTACAATATTTTTGGATCGACAAATCACTTTTCATCTACCAAGGATGAATTTTGCTACGGGTTAACTGGCGCCTTTCTCCGTGTTTTCTCTAGGTCAACTCCGACACTATGGCCCAGAGAAGGCCCGCCTCTTGAACGGCTTTGGCTTTGAGAATAGAGTTGTTTGATGGTGCTGAAAAGAAGAAAAGGGTGCCTGGGGCACCCTTTGTCTTGTATGTTCTGCCTAGGGCAGTGGGGATTATTTCACTCTGTCGAGCTGTACGGTGAAGTGGCGCATGAGCTCGGCCTCCCAGGTGATCTTTACGCCGTGGGTGATGCTGTCGCGGCGGTCGTAAACGTTCTTGAGTGCTGCTGCGATCACGTCCATGTGGTTGTTGGTGTAGGTGCGGCGGCAGATGCAGAGGCGGAGGAGGTCAAGGCCGCCGAAGCGGTTCTCGCGGGTAACGGGGTCGCGGTCGGCGAGGATGTAGCCGATCTCGCAGCCGCGTACGCCTGCCTCGAGGTAGAGCTCGCAGGTGAGGGTCTGTGCTGGGAATTCCTCTTTTGGCACTTTGGTGAGGATCTTCTGGGCGTCTACGAAGATGGCGTGACCGCCTACTGGGCGCTGGTAAGGAATGCCGTACTCGTCGAGTTTCTTGGCAAGGTATTCAACCTGCTTTACGCGGGTCTCTACCATCTCGAACTCGGTGTTTTCGCGGAGGCCTACGGCGAGGGCTGCCATATCGCGGCCGTTCATACCGCCATAGGTGAGGAAGCCTTCGAATGGGATGCAGAATGCCTTGCAGGCCTCATAGAGGTCTTCGTGGCGGGTGGCGATGAAGCCGCCCATGTTTACGAGACCGTCCTTCTTGGCTGACATGGTCATGGAGTCGGCGTAGGAGAACATTTCCTTGCAGATCTCGCGGATGGTCTTGTCGGCGTAGCCTTCTTCGCGCATCTTGATGAAGTAGGCGTTCTCTACGAAGCGGGCGGAGTCGATGTTGACGCGTACGCCGTATTTGTGGCAGAGTTCGCAGGTCTCGCGGATGTTCTTCATGGATACTGGCTGGCCGCCTACGGTGTTGTTGGTGACGGTGAGCACCATGCATGGGATGTTGCCCTGGTTCTCTTTGAGGACTTTCTCGAGGAGTTCGAGGCTTACTTCGCCCTTGAATGGGATCTCGAGCTGGGTGTTCTTTGCCTCTGGGATGGTTACGTCGATGGCGGTGCACTTGCGGAACTCGATGTGGCCCTTGGTGGTGTCGAAGTGTGCGTTGCCGGGAACTACCATGCCCTGCTTGGTGAGGATGGCGGAGAACATCACGTTCTCAGCGGCGCGGCCCTGGTGGGTTGGGATTACGTAGTCGAAACCGGTGATGTCTTTGATGGCTGCTTTGAGCTCGTAGAATGAGCGTGCGCCTGCATAGCTCTCGTCGCCGGTCATCATGGCTGCCCACTGGCGGTCGCTCATGGCGCCGGTACCGGAGTCGGTGAGGCAGTCGATGTAGATCTTCTCTGATTCGAGCATGAATACATTGTAGTGGGCTTCTTTGAGCCACTGTTCGCGTTGTTCGCGGGTGGATTTCTTAATGGGTTCTACCATTTTGATTTTCCACGCTTCTGCAAATGGGAGTTCCATAATGTTGTGTGTTTTTGGTTTTTATTTTTTTTACTATTGTTCTATGTGCTACAATCTGTGGTCGGGGGCCGACGCTGGGACTGTGGATTGCTAAAAAAAGATAATGATGTTGAGGGTCTTGCGGCCTTGGATGCGGCCTATGCATACCTCGGAATGGGGAATGCCTCCCCGGCTAGTAGCCGAAGATGTCGCGCTTTTTGATATTGATATAGCGCTGTATCAGTGTGATATGGGTTGCAGTGGCTGCCATAGTTGATGGTGCAAAGTTACACTTTTTTTTATAAATAGCAAAATGTTTTTGCTTTTTTATCTTTTTGACAAGGGTCTATGGGCGTTGTCGTTGCGATGCTGTGGGGTAACGAAGAGGGCGGCGCAATGGCCGCCCTCTATCGTGTATGTTGCTGGATGGATGCTGGTTATATGAGCTGCATGGACTTCTTGATGGACTCGATCTTGGCGTCGAGTGCCTGGATGGCGCTGTCGAAGTCGGCTTTGCTCTTGAGCTGGCCTTTGACGCCGAAGTAGAACTTGATCTTGGGTTCGGTGCCGGAGGGGCGCACGGTGACTTTGCATCCGTCCTGGGTGAAGAACTGGAGGACGTTGCTGGACGGGAGGTCGATGGTGTCGACCTTGCCGGTGAGCATGTCGGTGGAGGTGTGGGCCTTGATGTCGTTGATGCGGATGACTGGGCTGCCGTCGATTTCCTTGGGTGGGTTTTGGCGGTACTGGCGCATCATTTCCTGGATTTCTTCGGCGCCTGACTTGCCTTTGCGGACTACGGAGAGGAGGCCTTCCTTGTAGAATCCGTATTCGGTGTAGAGGTCGCAGAGGACGTCGAAGAAGGTCTTGCCCTGGTCGGCTGCCCAGGCGGTGATCTCGGCGATCATGGAGCATGCGGAGACGGCGTCTTTGTCGCGTACGAAGTCGCCTACCATATAGCCGTAGCTTTCTTCGCCGCCGCCGATGAAGGTCTCGCGGCCTTCGAGTTCGCGGATTTTGGCTCCGATCCACTTGAATCCGGTGAGGACGTCGTAGACTTTGATGCCGAGGCGCTTGGCGATGTCGGCTGGGAGTTCGGAGGTGACGATGGTCTTGACGATGTATTCTTTGCCGGTGAGGCGGCCGGTCTCTTTCCAGGCTTTGGTGAGGTAGTAGATGATGACGCTCATGGTCTGGTTGCCGTTGAGGAGCATCCACTCGCCGTCGGGGCGCTTGACGGCCACGCCTACGCGGTCGGCGTCGGGGTCGGAGGCGAAGACGATGTCGGCGTCGATCTTCTTGGCGAGGTCTACGGCCATCTTCATGGCTGCCTGCTCTTCTGGGTTGGGGCTGGGGGTGGTGGGGAAGTTGCCGTCGGGGGTGGCTTGTTCTTCCACGATGTTGACGTTGGTGAATCCGAGCTGCTTGAGGGCGCGTGGGATCATGGTAATGCCGGTGCCGTGGAGTGGGGTGTAGACAATCTTGATGTCGCCGTGGCGCTTGATGGACTCGGGATGGATGCTGTTCTGCATCACGCGGTCGAGGTAGACGGTGTCGAGGTCGTTGCCGATGATCTGGATGTTGTCGAGGGTTTCCTGCATGTGTACGTCGGCGAGGGTCTGGATCTTGTTGACTTCGTCGATGACGTTGACGTCGTGTGGCTCGGTGAGCTGGCAGCCGTCGTCCCAGTAGGCTTTATAGCCGTTGTATTCCTTGGGGTTGTGGCTGGCGGTGAGCATGACGCCGGTCTGGCAGCCGAGCTGCCGCACTGCGAAGGAGAGTTCGGGGGTGGGACGGAGGTCTTCGAAGAGGAATACCTTGAAGCCGTTGGCGGCGAGGACGCGCGCGGTGATCTCGGCGAACTCGCGGCTGTGGTTGCGGGAGTCGTGGGCGATGGCGGCCTTGGGGGCTGCTATGCTGGGGAAGGATTTCTTGACGTAGTTGGCGAGGCCTTGGGTGGCCATGGCTACGGTGTATTTATTCATGCGGTTGGTGCCTACGCCCATGATGCCGCGCAGGCCGCCGGTGCCGAACTCGAGGCTGCGGTAGAAGGCTTCGTTGAGTTCGTTGGGGTCGCCGTCTATCATCTGAAGGATGGCTTGCTTGGTGGGCTGGTCGTAGTCTCCGTCGAGCCAGGTCTGGATGTTGCGCTTGGCTGACTCGTCGATTTTCAATGCATCTATGTTCATGGTTATGGTGTTATTTGTGTTCGTACCTATTTTTAGTGTATTACGCGGAAATGGCCGAATTATTGTGTGACGGCTCTTGTTTTTACATGGATACGATCTTCACTTCGACGCGGCGGTTGGCGGCGCGGCCTTCTTCGGTGTCGTTGGTGGCGATGGGGCGAGACTTGCCGTAGCCGGAGTAGGAGAGGCGACGGCCGTCGATGCCGTGGTCGATGAGGTAGTTGGTGACGGCGCGGGCGCGGTCTTCGGAGAGGCGCTGGTTGTATTCTGAGGTGCCGCGGTTGTCGGTATGGCCGCTGATCTCGATCTTCATCTTGGGGTATCGGTTGAGGAGGGTGATGAGCTGGATGAGCTCGTGGTAGGACTGCTGCAGGAGGTTGGACTTATCGAAGTCGAAGTAGAGGTCTCGAAGGACGATGGTGGTGCCTACCTGGTAGGCGGCGGTGTCGGGATGCTGTGCCGCGGGGGCTGGGACGGGGGATGCCGTTGTGGTGTCGAGGCAGTCGAGGCAGATGAGGGAGACGTCGTCGATATAGTAGTAGGCGCCTGGGAGGAGATGGTCGCCTGGGATCTCTACGAAATTGGAGGTGGAGGCGGGATTGAAGTTGCCGATGGTGAGGAACTGTTCGCCGCCTTCGGCCACGAATTCGCCGCTGATGAGTGTCCAGTTGTCGGTGTCGTCGAGGAGGCGGTCGACGGGGTTGACTACTTGTGGGTGGTAGTAGGTGGCGATGGTCTGGCTGACGTGGCCGGCTACGCGGCGCACCTGCTTGTCCATGAGGAGGCTGAAGACGGTGTCGGTGATGCGGTGGCGTGTGAAGAGACCGCCGATGGTGGCTACCTTGTGGGGGGAATATTCGGAGAGGCTGACGTAGAAGCTGAGACGGTAGGTGCGGTTGGGCAGCAGGGGCTGTCGGAGCTGGGTCTGGAGGTATTCGCGGTAGTCGGTCTTGGAGCAGTAGATGCCGCAGTAGCCGTCGCCGTCTTTGACGGATTGGATGCCGAGCTTATTCTTGGGGATGCCGCATTCGCGGGAGCCGCAGACGTTGTAGTAGTCGGCGCTGCCTTTGGTGGGCTGGTACCATCCGTCGACGATGGTGAGGGTGCCGAGGGCGTCGATTTTCCTGGGGCACTCCATGTGGTCCTCGAACGAGGGGTTGTAGAGCCAATTGAAGAGGGTGTCTTGGGCACTGGCGCTGATGGACGCTGCAAGGATCAAGAGGATGCTGAGGCTACGCTTCATGTTGAGACAGTTGTATTAGGCTTGACCATAGGCGCTGGGTGGTGATGTCCCAGCTGAAGTGTTGGCGCTGGATGCGTCCGCGCTGGATGAGGGATTCTCGCAGCGCCGGTTCGGCATCTATGCGGTGGAGGGCAGACTGTATTTCGTCGACGCGGGTGGGGTCGACGAGCAGGGCGGCATCGCCTGCCACCTCGGGCATGGAGGTGAGATTGCTGGTGACCACTGGGGTATCGGAATAGAAGGCTTCGAGTATGGGCATGCCGAATCCTTCGAAGAGGGATGGATATACGAGTGCCTGGGCTGAGGCCATGAGGCGGGCCAGCTGGGGGGTGTCTATGCGGCCGACGAAGACTACGTCGGACTGATGGCGCATGTGGTCGTAGGCTTGCTTGAGCTCGTCTTGCCACCACACTCTTGCTCCGGCCACGACGAGCTTGGTGCTCGAGGCGTCGGCATCTTTGAAGCGGTCGAAGGCTAGGAGCAGATTGGTGAGGTTCTTGCGTCGGATGATGGTGCTGACGAAGAGGAAGTAGGGGCTGCCTTGGGTATATTTGTTGCGGACTTGTGCCTGTTCGGATTGGGGCAGGGGCCTGTATTCGGAATGGGCGCCATCGTATACCACGTCGATTTTGGATGTGGGTATGTGGTAGGTGTTGGCGATATCGTTGCGCGAGAAGTCGCTCACGGTGGCGATGCGGGCGGCCTGGCGGGCGAACAGGGGAAAGTAGTGGGACATATAGCGCTGGTGGGAGGGCCTGAGGTTGCCGCCGGAATGCTCGAAGTTGATATCGTGGATGACGGCAAGGGTGGGCACTTTGGTGCGCAGCGACATCCAGCCGTCAGGGGACAGGAAGAGATCGATACGATATCGGCGCAGGGCATAGGTGACGCTCCACTCGAAGAAGATATACCAGAGCACCGGATGACGGGCCGGAGGAGCGAGCACTACGATGTGGGCATTGGCCGGCAGCGGGAAGTCGAGCTGGGGATGGCGGTCGAATAGGAGATAGAACTCGTGCTCGGGATGGAGCTGCACCATTCGGCGAGTGGTCTCGGCTGTAAAGAACCCTATTCCGTCCATCTTGCCGGCGATGAGGAGTCGTGTATTGATGGCGATGCGCATGGGTGGCGGTCTATGGGCGAGAGAGGATATAATCTTCGATCACATGTGGGAAATGGCGATGCTCGAGCTCATGGACGCGGTCTGCGAGGGTGTCGGCGGTATCGCCGTCGAGCACTGGGCACTCGGCTTGGAATACAATGGCGCCGGTATCGAGCTGGCCGTCGACCAGGTGGATGGTGATGCCGCTCTTGGTATCGCCGCTATCGAGCACCGACTGATGTACTCGGCTGCCGTACATGCCTAATCCGCCGTGGCGGGGCAGCAGCGAGGGATGGATATTGAGGATACGGGCTTCATACATATTTATTATATAGTCGGGCACCTGCAGCAGGAATCCTGCCAGGATGATATAGTCGATATGCTGGCCATGAAGCAGGGCCTTGACGGACTCTTGATCGGCGAAGCCGGCACGATTGACATAGAATGCCTCCACCCCTAAGGCAGCGGCGCGCTGGGCCACGAAGGCCTCTCTCCTATTATATATCACGCAGGCAACCTCGATAGAGGCATGGTGGGCATAATATTCAATAATACGCTGAGCATTGGTACCATTGCCTGAGGCAAAAATTGCTATGCGGATTTTTTTCATAAATTCACATTAATAATTGATAATCATTACATTGCAGAAAAATTATGACTTTCTGACAATTCTTAACGGGTGCAAAATTAAGAATTTTTTACGAAAATGAGGTAAAAAGTCCAATATATGGCTCTTCAGACACGCCTATAGGAAGCAAAATAGATAAACATATACAATTGAAATATAGACACATAGATTGAAATGTTAAAATATTTTTTGTTAAAAACTACCTCTATATGGTTTTTTTTTCGTTTCTTTGCAATTCGTAAAACCAATTAAAATCGAAGAAAAATGTCTGAAATTGCAACCAAAGTAAAAGAAATCATCGTTGATAAACTTGCTGTTGACGAGAATCGTGTTACTCCAGAGGCAAGCTTCACTAACGACCTTGGCGCTGACTCTTTGGACACCGTTGAGCTGATCATGGACCTCGAGAAAGAGTTCGACATCCAGATCCCAGAAGAGGAAGCCGAGAAAATTGCTACCGTTGGCGACGCCATCGCTTTCATCGAGAACGCAAAGAAATAACACCTACCTTTCAATATTCATCTTAGAGTGAATTTGAAACGTGTCGTAATCACTGGCCTCGGGTCACTTACTCCAATTGGGAACACGGTTGAAGAAACCTGGAATTCCATGCTAAATGGAGTAAGTGGAACCGAGGTGATTACGTATTTTGACCCCGCCAAGTTCAAGTGCCAGATAGCATGCGAGCTAAAGGGGTATGACCCCCAGAATTATTTTGACCGCAAGGAGTCGAGAAAGATCGACCCCTTTACCCAGTATGGCATCATCGCTGCCGAAGAGGCCATTGCTGACGCCCATCTCGACGATGGCGGCACAGACAAGGACCGCGTAGCGGTAATCTGGGGATCGGGAGTAGGCGGAGTGCGCAACTTCCAAGAACAGATACTGGATTTTGGCAGTTCTGGGTTCACTCCCAGATTCAGCCCATTCTTTGTGCCCAAGATGATTGTGGACATAGTGCCCGGCCATATCTCTATCAAGCACGGATACCGGGGAGCCAACTATGCCACAGTGGCGGCTTGTGCCTCATCGGCTGCCGCTATAGCCAACGCGCTAGACCTGATCAGGCTAGGGAGAGCGACGGCTGTGGTGACAGGAGGATCGGAAGCAGCCATCACGGAAGGCGGAATAGGCGGTTTTGCCTCGATGCAGGCCTTATCGACTCGCAACGACGACCCTCACACTGCCTCGAGACCTTTCGACCGAGATCGCGACGGCTTCGTGCTCGGGGAAGGCGCTGCGGCCATTATCTTGGAGGAGATGGACCATGCCTTGGCGCGCGGAGCCAAGATATATGCAGAAGTGACCGGCTGCGGCCTAACGGCGGACGCCTATCACATAACCGCCTCGCATCCAGAGGGCAAAGGCGCGCTAGAAGCCATGAGGCTGGCAGTAGAGGACTCGGGCATGAGACTCACCGACGTGCAGCATATCAACACGCATGGCACCTCTACCCCCATCGGAGACATCTCGGAGCCCAAAGCGGTGGCAGCACTCTTTGGAGAGCACGCCAAAAACATCTCGCTGAACTCCACCAAATCCATGACCGGCCACACCCTTGGTGCTGCCGGAGCCATTGAGGCCGTGGCCACAGTGCTGGCCATAAAGAACGGCATCATACCTCCCACAATCAACCACTTCAACGACGACCCAGACATACCGGACCTGGACTTCACATTCAACAAGGCTCGCCACAGGGATATCGACTTTGCCCTCAGCAACGCCTTCGGATTTGGAGGACACAACGTATGCCTAGCCTTCCGGAAATTCACGGGTCGGTAACTACGAATCATTATGTTCTGGAGATTCTGCCATAAGAAGAAAGACGAAGCATTCTACAACTTCTTCAAGAATGTATTAGGCTATGTTCCTCGACGTACCGAGATCTACCAGATTGCCTTCATACATAAATCCAAGACCCTCGACAACAACGGCCACAAAATCAACAACGAACGCCTCGAATATCTGGGCGATGCGGTGCTGAGCGCCGTGGTGGCAGAATATCTCTACAAGAAATACCCATTCCAGGGAGAAGGCTTCCTCACCGAGCTGCGCAGCAAGCTGGTAAGCCGCGCCAACCTTAACAAGCTGGCACACAAGATAGGCCTCACGGAACTGATAAAGTACGACAAGGAGTCGCAAGGCATGTTTAAATCGATGGACGGCGACGCCTTCGAGGCACTGATAGGCGCCATATATCTGGAAAAGGGATTCAAGTTTACCCGCCACATCATCATAGACAAGATGCTCAACACGTACCTCGACATCGACTCTATGTCGCACACCGAATGGAACTACAAGAGCAAGATCATCGACTGGGGCCAGAAGAACCACCGCAAGGTCTCTTTCGAGGTGGTGAACGTAACCTATCAAGGCCATGGCAGCCGTCGCCAATATGAGAGCCGCGTGCTGATCGACGGAGAGCCTCAGCAGTCGGCTATCGAATTCTCTATCAAGGCAGCCGAGCAATTGGCAGCCGAGAAGACCTACAAGCACCTCCAGGCTGAGGGCATCATACCGCCATCGGAGCAGTAGCACCTTGATTATTGCCTGCCTTCTTTTCTGCCGGCCATCCTATGGGATGGTGCCGGCATAGTGCCGTTGTGTATGGCTATGAACGTGTAGGAGTGCCTCTTGTGACACCTTAATCCCTTATAGATGTGTATAAAATGGTTCATATGTGCTATATGTGTGCTATATATGTGCTATATTTGTCCTATTCTATAGGATAGCAGATATATAGCACATATATAGCACACATATAGCACATATAAGTCAGATAATACAGCCTTAGGACGCCACTAGGCTAATGCCGTCAATGGTGCTTTAGGGGGAAAGTGGAGATATTTTTTGCAATGAACTCAATGTTTTTTTTATAGAAGTATATAATAAATTTTGCAATTAGGAGTTAATATGTTCTGTAGGCGTAGTAATGCCGCGAAACTAAGACTCAATATGAAGAAGAAAATTGCTATCATACTGCTCTCAATGCTGTGCCTGATGCCTCTTATGGGCTCTGCCCAAGTGCATATCGGAGGCTCTCAAGACTATGACATTGACTATCTTACCCCCAAGGAATACGAAATCGGCGGCATCAACTTTGTTGGCGCCGAAAGCCTCGACACGCGTATGGTGCTGCTCGTTTGCGGCCTGCACGTGGGCGACGTGATCAAGGTGCCTGGCGACCGCATCACCACCGCCATCGAAAACCTTTGGAACCAAGGCATGTTTGAGGACGTGAAAATCAGCGCTACCAAGATCCAGGGACGCAACATCTTCCTTGAGATTGCCGTAGTGACCCGCCCTAAGCTGTCGAAATTCTCTTTTGAAGGCAGCCGCGGAGTAAGGAAGAACGAGGTGGAGAAGCTGCGCGGAGAGATGAATATCAAGAGTGGCGAGGTGGTGACCGAGAATATGCTCAACACCTGCCGCAACAAGATTCTCAGCTACTACATCCAGAAGGGCTACACCAATGTGGAGGTGAATCCGACCACCCGTCCTGACACTACTGGAGGACGTACAGACCGCGTGATTGTGAACCTGAAGGTGAACGTTGGCAAAAAGGTGAAGATCGACTCGCTGATCTTCGAAGGCAATACCAACATTGCCACTAAGACCCTCAAGAAAAAGATGGCCAAGACCCACGACGTGCACTACGCCAAGAACTTATGCTTCTGGACGCCTGGATTCTGGAAACAGTCGAAATACATCGAGGCAGACCTCTCAGAAGACCTTGCAGGAATCATCGACTACTACAACGAGCAGGGCTATCGCGACGCCCGCATCGTGATGGATACGATGTGGCCCATTAGCGCCGACCAGACCAAGATGAGCGCCAAGAAGAAGGCCAAGCAGGAGCGCGTGAAGGTGAAGGTGAAGGTGTATGAAGGACAGCAGTTCTACTTCCGCAACATCACCTTCTCGGGCAACACCATCTACACGTCAGAAAATCTTTCCAAGCACCTCCGCATCGAAAAGGGCGACCCTTACAACAAGACCACGCTCGAGACCAACCTCAACTACAACCCTAGCGGCACCGACATCTCGTCGATGTATATGGACAACGGATACCTCTTCTTCAGAGCCACTCCTACCGAGGTGGGCGTTGAGGGCGACTCCATCGATATCGAGATACGCATCTACGAGGGCGAGCAGGCCCGCATCAAGAACGTTATCGTGGAAGGCAACACGGTAACCAACGACAAGATCATCATGCGAGAGCTGCATACCCGTCCGGGCGACCTGTTCAGCCGCGATGCGCTCATCCGCAGCCAGCGCGAGCTGGTGACCTTGGGCTATTTCAAGCAGGAGTCCATCCAGCCAATACCGCGTCCTAACCCCAAAGACGGCACCGTGGACATCGTCTACAAGGTGGAAGAAGGATCGACAAGCCAGCTGCAGCTGCAGGGCGGCTACGGCAGCGGCATGCTGATAGGACAGATCGGCGTACAGCTCAACAACTTCTCGGCACGCAACATCTTCAACAAGAGCGCATGGCAGCCTCTGCCAGCCGGCGACGGCCAGAAGCTGGGCATCAACGCCGTGACCAACGGCACGCACTACTACGCCCTCAGCGGTTCGTTCACCGAACCTTGGCTTGGCGGCAAGAGAGCACAGGCCCTCACCGTGACCGTATACAAGAACCTCTACAGCAACGGGTTCTATTTCAACAAAGAAGACCCGTCATATTACAGCATGAGCATCGGCGGCGGCGCCTTGAGCATAGCCAAGCGCCTCAAGTGGCCCGACGACTACTTCACCCTCTCACAGGCGCTCTCCTACAAGCGCTACAACCTGACCAACTATACCCACCTAGGCAACGGATTTACCGACGGCGTGGCCAACGAGCTGTCTTACGGCATCACCTTCGGCCGCAACTCGCTCGACTCGCCTATCTATCCACGCAGCGGCTCTGAAGTATCCATTGCCGGCTATATCACTCCGCCCTACTCGCTCATCAGCGGCAAAGACTACTCGACCGACGCCATGATGGATGCAGGATATACCACCACCGCCCAGATGAACCAGGAACGCTACAAATGGGTAGAATACTACAAGCTAAACCTCCGCGGATCATGGATGCTCAACCTGGTAGGCGACGTGGTGCTCAATGCCCGCTTCCGTTTCGGATTCATGGGCTCGTACAACAATGACATCGGACTGTCCCCATTCGGCCGCTACTATGTGGGCGGCGACGGCCTGAACACCTGGATGCTCGACGGCCGCGAGGTAATCCCTCTGCGCGGCTACGAGAACAACTCGCTGAATCCTAGTGCCGGCGGTGCAGTATTCGACAGATTCACGATGGAGCTGCGCCAGCCGATCATCGAAAGCGCCAGCGCAACCATCTTTGTGCTCGGATTCCTCGAAGGCGGCAACTCATGGTCGAAGATCAAAGAATTCCAACCCTTCAAGGTATACAACTCGGCCGGACTCGGCGTGAGACTCTACATGCCTATGTTCGGACTCATCGGTATCGACTGGGGCTACGGATTTGACGGCATCGACGGCGGCAGCCACATTCATTTCTCAATCGGACAATCCCTCGACTAATCCATGAAGAAGACCCTCTCCATATTGCTGCTCATACTGGCAAGTGCGCACTTTGCTTTCGGCCAGAAATATGCTTGCGTGAATACCGAGTACGTGACCGCCAATGTGCCCGACTTCCAGCAGGCAGAGAAGCGCATCGCCAAATACATAGAGGAGTGGCAGAAGGAACTCGACGCTAAATTCACCGAACTGGACAACCTCAAGAAGGCTTACCAGCAAGAGGCCTACCTCCTACCCGAGGGGCTGAAGAAGCGCCGCCAGGACGACATCAAGACCAAAGAGGAAGAGGTGCGCACGCTGCAGCGCCAGCGTTTTGGCACAGGAGGCGACCTCGATAAGAAGCGCGAGGAACTGACACGCCCCGTTCAAGACCGCATATACAGCGCCATAGAGCGTATCGCCCACGAGAAGGGCTACGCCTTCGTGTTCGACAAATCGGCCTCGTCAACGGTGATTTTCGTAAACTCCAAATACGACATCAGCGACCAAGTGCTCGAAATCCTAGGATACAAGCCACAGGACAACGCCAACGATGCCGACCAGCAATCTGGCCCCTCTTTAGGCAAGGGCGGCGGACGAAGCAAAGCCACCAATTCCGAGATGAACAAGAAATATTAGGCAGAAAACAATATAATTGAATAATAATAAATAATAAAAAGTACAATAACAAGATGAAAAAGACACTTATCGTAGTTTTGATCGCATTTCTTGCCATGAGCGGCAGCGCCATGGCTCAGAAGACCGTGAAACTTGGACACATCAGCTCTGCAGACCTCATGCAGATTATGCCAGGCAAAGATTCCGTACAAACCGTACTCCAAAACGAGGTGGCAGAACTTGAGAACAACCTCAAGGCTCTCGAGGCTGAACTTCAGCAGCGCTACAACGAGTACCAGGAGAAGCAGGCCGGCTGGTCAGACCTGATCAAGCAGACCAAGCAGCGCGAACTCCAGGATATGCAGGCACGCGCTCAGGAATTCCAGGCAGGAGCTCAGGAGCAGCTTCAGAAGCGCCAACAGGAACTCCTCCAGCCCATCATCGACAAGGCCAAGAAGGCTATTGAGGACGTGGCTAAGGAAGGCGGCTACACCTACGTGTTCGACTCCAGCAACGGCACTCTCCTCTATCAGCAGGACAGCGACGACCTCCTTCCCCTCGTAAAGAAGAAACTCGGTCTGAAATAATCCAGACTTTTTAAATAATAAGGAAGCCGAGGTCTATGGACTTCGGCTTTCTTATTTGTAGTAACTAAGTTTTCGCTTGGTTATTGAAACTAATACCCCATCAAAATAAACCCGCTCTTGCTTCCAGATGTGCTTGCGGTTGAAACGATACTTGTGGGTAGTGATGCAAGTATAATCTTTGCATCTTCTCGATGCTTTCTTGTAGTCCGTAACCTGTCTCACCAACCCATCTTGGCCATATTCCACAATCTGAGACTCAATCAGCGTGCTGTCTTCAATCCAATATGAGAATGTCTCCGTTCTTCCCGGATAGTTTCGGTATAGCTCGTAAATGCATGGTTTCCTTGCAGAAGAAGTGCCACAATATTCCACCTTTGTCACAATATCAGTGTCTCCCACATGCCAAGATTTGCTCTTAGAACGCAAGTCTTCAGATCCAAACTGATAACGGACTATTGTGTCTACATTGGAAGAATCCAAGATTTCATCTATTTTCCAATCTATAGTGTCACCGCCACGGTCATCATTAAGGTTTACATATCTGGAGAAGATCGTATCCACTTTTATGCCAGCCCCCCGATGAACCTTTTGACATCTAGTTCTCGAACGTCCCTTTTTGTAGATAGTACTTGACGAAAAATGGATATTATTCACCGAGTCGATCCTATCTCTCTCTTCGAGTCTCCAATCCTGTTCATCTACAAAAGTCTTCACATCCTCGCCGGTGACAGTATCGTAATAGGACTCAACAGGTTTCCATCCCAACCGCTGAACATACTTACCATCACTATCAAAAAGAATAGTATCTCTCGAAATAGAGTTATCCGGCAAGTATCTCCTGGTGTTTATCACTGAACGGATGCCCTTGCCATAATAGTTCTCGACAAAGGAACCACCCTGGCACTGCATCATGAAATAGCCCGATTGAGCCATTGCATCAGACACCCAAAGCGTTAGCATCAGAACAAAGATCATCCTGATGACTAACGCATGAATTCTTACCACAATATTCATTTATGAATGTGTTATCAGCCGACATCAGTATCCGTAGCTGAATGTCTGGCCGTCGGAGTTGGTCATCTGGGTAGGATAGTTATCGCCGTTGTACTTGAAGGTGAACGACTGATTGTTGTCCAGCTGGATGGTCTGGTCCACAGGCAGTTCCCTGTTGTTGAGGAATGCCCTTACAATGGTCCACATCGAGGCATACTGCGACAGCCATTCTGGGCACTGCTCTGGCAGCGTGATCCTGATCTGCGACTGGAATCGGGCGGTGCCAGTGGTCTTGGCAGTCAGCACGTTGTTCTTCGACAACACCTTGGTGTTGAACAGCAGGCCGTCGCCCCAATAGCCGTAGAACGGATTCTTCTTGGAGTCGTAAGTATAGGCCTCGTTGCGATTGATGGTGATGGTGAAGTCGGCCGTCATGTCGCCCATGCTCTGTATGATCAGCGGCAGTATGGCGGCATAAGACCCCATGTTGCCACCCAACTGGCTCCCGAAAAGGTCGAAGAGTTCCTGCACGCCCACCGTGCCGTTGAGCGTCACGTTGATCTTCTCGCTCGAGATATTATTGCCAGTCCACGTATAGTCCACCGTAAACGACGGATTAGGCATGCTGATGGTGCTCTCGGTGGGGAGGTTGAGGCCCAGCTGGCGGTTGGCCGTCTGGAGCATAAACTTGGTCGAGAGGTTGGTATAGTTCATGTGGCTCAGCTTGCCCGACTGATAGAAGGCTTGACCATTGTACATCAGCTGGTCGTTTTCGCGGAACTCGATGTTGTCCAACGTGCCCTCGTCGTAGCTGTAGGTGTAGCGGCGGGTCTGCTCGGCGTCCTGGTAGTTCACCACGCCCTGGCGGCCGCTGCCTTTGTAGACAAACGTGTAGTTGACCAGGTTCTCATTGTCGCTGATGCTATTAAGCGACGATCCGTCCCAATTCCAACGCTGCGCCACCGAAGGTCCGCTTACAGTCTTGATATGCTTGCTTGGATTGAATATTCCGGTCACATATTCTGCCTCATCGCCATTTGGACGATCATTATCCTTGTCTTTCTTGCAAGATGTGGTTCCGAGAATCAATGCCACGGCCATTGCGGCCATCATTATCTTTTTCATAAACGCTGGTATTTAAAAAATCAGGGGACCGAAGCCCCCTGAGTTATCATTACTTTTTATTTCTCTTCTACAGGAGCGGCTTCCTCGGCCTTAGGCTCAAGCTTGCCTGCTTTTAGCAGGATGTTGTACCAGTAGAGCACCTTCTTGATGTCGCTGGCGTGTACGCGCTCGGTGTCGTAGTCGGGAAGCACGATGCCGAAATAGTCGAACAATTCAGCATTGCTGGCCTTCTTGGGGTCGAAGCCGAGCTCCTTGCCCTGCTCGTGGTCGTAGATGGACTGGAATACGTCGGCCAGTGGGCGCTCGTCTACAGTGGTATAAATGCGGATCTCGCTCAGAGAGCTGATTCGGTCGTTGCGGAATACGGGGAATTTCTGACCAGTGACGAGGTTCATCACGATAGCGCCACCTTTGGTCTGAGAAACAAGTTCGCTGATATCGGGCTTACCCGAGATTACTAGGATTGTTGAAAGTTCCATTGATACGTTTAATGGTTTTAATTATAATAGGTTAATCTTGAAAATTCTGATTGATATGGTACTGGATCAGGCCCTCCATCGGGTCGGCAATCACCACGCCCATCTTATAGCCGAATTCCTCGGCCACCTTCTCGATCGTAGGCTTGCAGTAGTAGGCGATGCTGCCGGTGGCGTGAAGCACCTTAGGCGCATTCTCGTAGTAGGCTATCTGCTCGCGGAAGAAGAGGCTATATACGTCGTGGAGCATGTTCTTGATCCACTCATTGTCCTGACGGTGCACGGCAAATGGCGCAAAGCTGGCCATGAAGCGGTTGGGGTTAGGTTTGTTGTAAACGCCGGTGAGGAAGTCGTCCTGAGTCAGCGGATATTCCTTGTGGAACTCCTCTGCCAGCTCCTTGGGCATGCGGTGACGCAGATATCCGTAGATCAGCTTGCGGCCGATGGCGTTGCCCGAGCCTTCGTCGCAGTCGAGGGCGTTGCCGAGGGCGGTCACGTTGGCCACCATCTTCTTGCCGTCGTAGAGGCACGAGTTGCTGCCGGTGCCGAAGATGGCCACCATGCCGGGCTCGTCGCCGCAAGTGGCGCGGCAGCTGGCCAAAAGGTCGCTCTGTATGTCGGTATAGGCGCCAGGGAATACCTCCAAGAGAGGTTTGCGAATACGCTCGAAAGCCTCGTCGCTATCCATGCCGGCACCATAGAAATAGACTCTTATATCTTTGGAATCAAAGCCAGGCTGCATGTTCTGGCACACGTTCTTCACAGCCTCATAGGCCTCAATCAATCCCTCTCTCGAGGTGAAGAATGGGTTCAATCCCTGGGTGCGGATCGTATCCATCATGTGACGGCCGTCGGCCTCTTTCTTGTTACTGATAATGGTCCAATTGGTCTTGGTTGAACCGCTGTCTGCAATGATAATCATATTATTCCAATAATTTCGTTAATATCGTTGATTTTATGTCTCTTGCAATAGTCCTCGAGACCTTCTATGATCTTGATGGTGACGGTTGGGTCCATGAAGTTGGCGGTGCCCACCTCCACAGCCTTGGCACCTGCCATCAGGAATTCCAAAGCATCGGCAGCACATGTGATGCCGCCCAAGCCGATCACTGGAATCTGTACGGCGTGAGCCACCTGCCACACCATTCTCACAGCCACTGGCTTCACGCAGGGGCCGCTCAGTCCGCCGGTGATGGTGCTCAGGTAAGGACGCTGCCTCTCCACGTCTATGGCCATGCCAAGCATCGTGTTGATCAGCGAAACGCTATCTGCGCCAGCCTGTTCCACCGCCTTGGCAATGTCCACCACGCTGGTCACGTTGGGAGTCAGCTTCACGATGAGGGTCTTGTCATAAACTTTTCTCACCTCGCTCACCACCTGTGCGGCCATGTCCGGATTGGTGCCGAAGCCCATGCCGCCCTTCTTCACGTTGGGACAGCTGATATTCAGTTCAATGGCAGGAATATTCTCCAAGGCATTGATCTTCTCGGCCACGGTGCAGTACTCTTCTATTGAAGAGCCGCTCACGTTCACTATCACGTTGGTGTCCAAGTCCTTGATGCGGTCGTAGACCTTCTCGCAGAAGGTATCCACGCCCACGTTTTGCAGACCAACAGCGTTGAGCATGCCCGACGGAGTCTCAGCCATGCGGGGATAGGCGTTGCCCTGGCGACGCTCGCCAGTGGTGCCCTTCACCACGATGCCGCCCAAGCGGTTCAGGTCTATGAAGTCAGCAAACTCCTCGCCATAGCCAAAAGTGCCGCTGGCGGTCATCACAGGATTCTTCAGAGTGAGGTTATGTATCTTAGTTTCAAGCATTACATCCAGTTGTTAAGGGTTAGTGGATCAAAAACGGGGCCATCCTTGCACACGCACTTATGACCCTCCTGAGTGTCTTGCACGCAGCACAGGCAGGCGCCGATGCCGCAAGCCATCATGTTCTCCAGCGACACCTCGCAGGCGATGCCCTTCTCCTTGGCGTGGCGGGCCACAGCCTTCATCATCGGGGTAGGGCCGCAGGTGGCAATGTGGTCGTAGTCGTCGGCAAAGCGGCTGTGCTGAGTCACCATGCCCTTCTCTCCCATCGAGCCGTCGTCGGTGGCGATGAGCAGCTCGCCATACTGGGCAAAAGGCTCCTTCACAGGGATGAGGTCGGCCGTGCGGCCTCCCAGCAGAATCACGGGGCGGACGCCCTTCTCGTTGTAGCACTTGGCCAGGTGCAGCAGAGGAGCCGTACCAGCACCGCCGCCCACCAGCAGCGGACGCTTGCCCTCAACAGAGAACCCGTTGCCGAGCGGATAGATAATATTGAGCTTATCGCCCACTTTGAGTTCAGCCAGCTTGCGGGTTCCGTTGCCCACGATCTGGATCAGCAGCGACATCGTATTGGCCATTGCGTCCACATCGTGAATCGAAATTGGGCGGCGAAGCATCACTTCGCGAGAGTCTTTCACCTCCACTTCCACGAACTGGCCGGGCTGTATAGGCTGCATGGTATCAGGGTGTTGCACCTTCAGCATAAAGTAATGTTCACCCAGCTGCAGGCGCTCCACAATTCTAAAATCAGTTATCTGTTTCATGCTGCAAAAATACGAAAAATGAACGAAACAGCAAAATGAAATCGTAATATTTTTAAACAAAAAAATCCACCACAACACCAAGAATTTGCAGCAAATCTGTTAACCACTGACAACCAGCCAATTATCAATCAGTCTTCGACTGTCGGCCAAACCCATCCCTTACGCCAACCATAATACGTTGTCATTCAGCCCATTCTCTAGTATATCTCCTTTTATTCTCCTTTTTATCTCCTTATTATCTCTTTTCATGAGAAACAGATAAAAAGGAGTTAATATGGAGATAAAAAGGAGATATAGCACAGAAGTGCTTGAAAAAGACCACACAAGAGAAGGCGTCGAAATACTAAAAAATGGCAAACTGAGTTAATAGATTAAAAATCCAGATCGCTATGACCAAAACCAGACTCATTCTGCCGGGCAGGACCAACGCCCTGAGCAACCTCAACCGAATCCTCAGCGGTCCACGCTACAAGGGATCGAAATTCTTCCTCCTCGTGGACGAAAACAGCTACGAGAACTGCCTGCCCGTAGTGCTCTCGCGGGTGACCGCCTTCGAGAACGCCGAATTCCTCGAGGTGCCCGTGGGCGAGGAGTGCAAAAGCCTTGAGATTGCCGCACAGGTGTGGGGCGCACTGCTGGAGAGCGGCGCCGACCGCAACACCATACTCGTGTGCATCGGAGGCGGCTGCGTTAGCGACCTAGGTGGCTTGGTTGCAGCGGGTTACAAGCGCGGCATACGCCACATCAACATCCCTACCACCCTCATCGGCATGGTGGACGCCGCCATAGGAGGCAAGACGGCCGTGAACCTCGAAGGCAGCAAGAACCAGGTGGGATTCTTCCACATGCCCGAGCTGGTGTGCATCTGTCCGGAACTGACTGACTCTCTGCCCGATGAGGAACTCATCAACGGACTCTACGAGGTGGTCAAGACGCTCGCCGTGGCCGACCCAGAGATGTACTACCAACTGATAACTACCATAGAATCAGGCAATGTAGACCTCAGCAATGAACTCATCACCACCTGCGCCGAGATCAAGTCGGCCGTAGTAAAGCAAGACCCCAACGACCATGGTATCAGGCATATACTCAATTTCGGCCACACTTTCGGCCACGCCATAGAGGTGCACAGCCAGCTGCGCCACGGCGAGGCTGTGGGCGTAGGTATGCTCTGCGCCATGTATCTGAGTGTAAAGAAGATGGGACTGAATATGGAAATCTATGACCGCTACCGCAACGCCCTCAAGAAACTGCTGGCCCCACCCAAATATTCGCTGAAGGACACGGAGGCCATCCTTGCCCTGATGCGACAGGACAAGAAGAACCGCGACGGACTGATACTATGCGTGTTGCTGCAAGAAGTAGGCGTGCCGGTGATCGACGTGGCGGTGGATGAAAACGAGATTCGCGACACCCTTCTCAACATCAGCAAGTAGCCTATGAAATGGAGCCAATACAGAGCGGAGCACAAATCCAATAATCCTGATTCCCAGACATCTGACAAGACTAAGAACGGATGGCTCATATTCTTGCTCTATCCCACTTGGGTCATCACCATATTGCTTGACCTTTACAGCCTACTTGAATGGTGCGAGGCGATAGATGACCTTGTGATTCTCTTCGCTTTTATCATGTTCATCTGGATTATCATTCCATGTGTCATAATTTGGATTGTAGGATTCGTGATGTCGTGGTTCCAAAAAGAGAAGGCGTGGAAGAGGCTGAGATGGGCATGCGTAGCCACCATACTCCTCTTGGTATCAGCATGCTACAGTCCTAACAATCGCGACATTGCCGACTATATGGCCAAGACCTACGAACAACACGAGGCCGACATGAAGGAGCTTATCCGCTACACCAGCGATGCCTGCGACTCCAACTGCCATCTCCGCCTCGAATGGGAGCACGGGACATTGGGCTCATCTTCATCAGCCTATAAGGATACTTGTAGCCATACTGCAAGAGGGAAATCGGAAATAATGCAGATGGCTGGCATCACTCGTGAAGAATTTGAGACCATTCGCAAACTGGTGAAGCGCTGCAACTGCATAGGGATAGAGATAGACAAGCGCATTGAGGCCGATGAGATAGACGAATATGGAAGATACAACCGAGTTGCCCACACGATCAATTTCCAGCGCAGAGGGATGGGATTGTACAGCTTCATGCTCTACGACAAAGCTCAACTTGAGGAGGTAACCTGCACTTTTGGAAGGCCTATCCGATACAACGACAGCACATTCTTCCTCTTTGAAGGCGGAGCCATAGGGCCTCAGGATTGGGACGACGATTATAGGAAAGAGAAGGAGCGCCAATTTCTCGAAAAACAAAATAAACAATGAAGATTGAAGAGGCAATAGTGTGCGTGCTGGCCACGCGGGGCAACGGACTGAACACGGAGCAGATAGCGGCCGAGATCAACCGCCTGGGACTGCACCTCAGGAAGGACGGGCAGCCGGTGAGCGGGAGGCAGGTCTATGCCATTGTGTGCCACTTCCCGCAGATGTTTGTCAAAGAGGAAGGCAGAATCAGACTGATGATCTGATTCTTATTTCTCGTCAGAAGCCGAACCTAATAAGGATGAGACCGATTGGCGAAGCTGCGCCTCGGTGAGGGGACAGCGGATGCTGAGCTCGTCGCAGATGGTGGTCATGTGGTAGAGGGGCATCTCCCACACTTTCCGGAAATCTTCCTCGGAACGAGTGTTGAGGCGGAGGTCGTCTTCGGTCTTGTGCTGGTGGTGGATGATGGCCATATTCTCGTCGAACATCAGCTCAAACTTGAGGAACTCGGCCAGCACATAGGTGGACTTGCGGCCGTGGCGTGGGCGAATGCGGTCGGGGTAGGTGACCTTGACGGAGCCGCCGTATCCGGCATTGCAGATGTCGTGAAGCAGACAGGCCACGGCGATGCTCATCTGAAAGCAGTCCTTCCATAGCGGCTGCCACCGGGCGAAGTCGGCCGATAGTTCAGCGTCGGGGCATTCGCTGCCAAGGGCGTAGACAAGGGTCTCGAGCTGGTGCCAGGCGTTGCCGCCCACGAAGTTGTGGTGGCGGCAGGGCACGGTATAGAAGTCGGATTCGCGCAGGAAGCGCATCACCTTCCGGCCTTTGCGGCCGTACTCAGCAAAGGCCTGAGTGAGAAGGTTCTCGTACTGCTCACGCAGCCAGGCGGCGCGCTGGTCGTCGGTAAGGGTATGCTGGTGGTTGAAGAAATCGTAATGCATAGCAGCTATGTGGGATTATGCCTTTACAATAATCTGTTCGGTAGAGCGGCTGCGCTGCTCGAGGAGTATCTTGCGGCCGCCTACGATGCTATCAATAATCTCTTGCGTATAGTAGCGGATGGTGATGAGCTGCAGACCCTCGTTGTAGCGCACTTTGAAGTTGGCTTGCAGCAGTTTGCGAAGCTTGGGCAGCAGCACAGGATTATTGTCGATACATACCGAGAAGCTGAGTGCTGAGTTCTGCATCAGATTCACCCGGATTCCCAGTTGGGCGAGATAGCCGAAGATGATCTGCAGATTGTCCTCAGCAATGAAGGAGAAGTCCTTGGGCATGATGGAAAGCAGCACCTGGTTGTTCTTGAAGATGTAGAGGGGCGTCTGCGGTATGATGTGGCGGCAGGGACCGATCACCGAGCCCTCGCACTCGGGGGTGATGAACGACTTGATGTGCAGCTCGATGTTCTTGTTCTGTATAGGCTTCACCGTCTTGGGGTGGATGACTGATGCGCCATAGTAGGCCAGCTCGATAGCCTCGTTGTAGGGAATCTGCTGAATCTTGACGGTATTTTTGAAGTATTTCGGGTCGGCGTTGAGGAATCCGGGCACGTCCTTCCAAATGGTCATGCTTTCGGCATTGAGGCAGTAGCTGAGAATGGCTGCCGAATAGTCGGAGCCCTCACGGCCCAGCGTGGTAGTGGTGCCATAAGGCGTACCTGCAATAAATCCTTGGGTGACGACGAGTTGCGAGTCGAGGTTGGCAAAACGGGCATCCACATTCTCTTGGGTCTTCTGCCAGTCCACGTGGCCTTCGCGGTAGTTGGTGTCGGTGGCTATGAGCGAGCGCACATCTACCCAATCGTTCTTTATGCCTATGGAGTTGAGGTAGTGGCTGATGATGGTGGTGGAGATGATTTCGCCAAAGGAGACCACCTGGTCGTAGTCGAAGTTATAGTCGGTCGGCTTCAGGGAGCATCGTTGCTCAAGTTGGGCAAAGAGGTCGTCCAGCTGGGCATAGATGGGGTCTTCGGAATTGGGGATAAGGTCGAGCACAATCTCCTGATGGTAGGCAACCAGCTCCTGAAGTATGAACCTCTGCTCTATGGCAGGCTTCACGCCCGGCACCAGCTGTTCCAGTTTGTTGGTGGTCTTGCCCATAGCCGACACTACCACCACGAGCGGATTCCCGTCGAGGTGCGACTTGAGAATCTTCGACATGTTGCTGACGGCCTGTGCGCTGTTCACGGAAGCGCCTCCGAACTTAAAAACCTTCATGTTGTTACCTTAACTATTATCTGGCCAGCTCGCGTGCCAGGTCGCGCTTCTGATCCTTTTCCTTGATAGTCTCGCGCTTGTCGAAGAATTTCTTGCCCCTTGCCAGGTAGATGGTGAGCTTGGCCAGGCCCTTGGGGTTGACAAACAGCATGGTGGGCACGATGGTGAATCCGCGCTCCTTG
>JAKSMS010000027.1 GCA_024400415.1 Bacteroidales bacterium
TCACCTTGCGCACCTCGGCGGCCTGGCGCTCGATGCTCATGTTCTTGTGCAGTACTCCGATACCACCTTCCTGGGCCATGCCGATAGCCATGGCAGCCTCGGTCACGGTGTCCATAGCGGCCGATACGAGTGGGATGTTAAGGGTGATATTCTTCGAAAAACGAGTCTTGGTGCTGACCTCGCGTGGCAGCACGTCTGAGTAAGCCGGTACGAGCAGGACGTCATCATAAGTGAGTCCTTCGCCAATGAATTTTGTGGTATCTGTGTACATAGTATGTGTGTTTTTTTTCGGATTATAAAATTTCTGCAAAGATACGAAAATTTTCTTTATCGGTAAAATATTTTTTATATTATTGTGCACGTCGCTGAATCTTATATACTTATTGGCGCCTTTTGCGCCCGACAGGTGGTTTTTCGTCCCTATCTTTTGCCGCCGTTGTACTGTTTTTTTACCTTTATTGCCCTGCCATTCGCCACTTGCGCTGCCTGTCCCCAATACTTCAGTCCCAACCGTTGGACCCTAATGGCTGCGCGCAGCATCGAGATGTGGTCAAATGCGCTGACAGATAGCGCATAGCGCCTTCCTAACTGGCTTATGTGTGCTATATATGTGCTATATATCTGCTATTTCTATAGCATAGCACAAATATAGCACATATATAGCACATATATAGCACATATGCGCCCCATTAGATACGGATATGGCACGGGTGATGGCGGTTTTGGCCGCCGAGGCGGGGGAGGTGGGTTTGGTGGGCGAGGGATGTGGGTTTGGCGGATATGATTTTTTTTGTTATCTTTGTAGGTCATTAAATAGCTTCATAAGAATGAAAAAACTTTCTAACATACTGGTAACTATTTCGGTAGCTCTATTTGCTGCTTGTGCCGGAAATCCTCAATCTGCCGATCAAGAGGCGGCCGACACCCCTGCCGCCGTGCAGTCGTCGGCACCGGAGGCGCCAATTTTTGAAGTGGGCAGCCCTTATCCCGACTTCGAAGGCTGGCTCTACGGCACGCCCCAGACCGACAGCCTCTCGCACCTCATCGAGGGCCGCGTGGCGCTGGTGGACTTCTGGGCCAGCTGGTGCGGCCCATGCCGCCACGAGATATCTCAAAACTTGGTGCGCATCTACGAAAAGTACAAGTCCCGCGGCGTGGCTGTGGTGGGCGTGGCAGTGAACGACGATGTGGTTCGCCACGATGCCGTCACCAAGGAGCTCGGCATCACCTATCCCCAGCTGCTCGACGTCAATGGCCAGGCTATGCAGTATTATGGCATTGAGTCTATTCCGCTGGTGGTGCTCATCGACAAGGATGGCCGTGTGGCGGCCCGCGACCTGCGCGGCCCAGCCATCGAGGAGGCGCTGCTGGAAGTGCTTGGCGAATAAATTTTTGGAGACCACATAGAATCTAAATATGCGAAAATTTCTGTTGCTTATTGCTGCCATTTTTGTGTTGTCGGGTCTTCGGGCACAGCGCCCGTGGTGGCCCGTCTATGAGAGCATATCCATTCCGAACGATACTATAGAGGTGGAGCGTGTGGAATGGGATCCCAGTCCCTTTACCTGGAATCCGGACTATCCGTTCCTCAACCTGCTCGCCGAGAGGCCTGCCGACCTGGTGCTTCTCAACGACGACGGCTGTCTCCATACATGGCGCATCGGGGCCGATGTCACCGCCTTCTTCCGCGATGCCGAGTTCGCTACCCAGCTCACCCGCGGCTACACTGCCGTGGGCTATTTCCTCACGCCCCATGTCAGCTATCTTCTTCAGGCGAATGCCCAGGTGACCCTCGGCGCCGACCTCACCGGCATTGCCGGCCAGGAGGGCTTTTGGAAGGCACGTCCGCTGGTGCGCATCGAGTATCAGCCCTTCGCCCACTGGACCTTCGTGATGGGCACCCTCTATGGCGGCAACAGCCACCACCTCTACGAGCCTATGTGGTGCATCGAAAACACCTTCCTCGACCATACCGAACAAGGATTGGAAATCTTTAATTCCCATAACTTTAAAGGCATTCTCGGCCGCTCGCGCCTCGTGGGCGACACTTGGCTCAACTGGCAGAACTTCCTCGAGCCTTGGGAGCCGGAGCAGGAGGTGTTTACGGCCGGCACCAGCCAGCGCCTCTCGTGGGAACCCATGCGGATGATACACCTCAAGGTGCCTTACCGCATCAGCATCCCCTTCTCGTTCGTGGGCCAGCACCATGGCGGCCAGTTTTCGGCGCTCGACACCTGCGTCACCTCCCTCTTCAACGAGAGCGTAGGACTGTCGTTGGACATGTTCCTTTCCAAAAATCATTTCTCGTTCTACAAGGGCAGCTGGCTCACCATCGACCTCCCGTGGTTCTACTATCAGAATGCCTCGCCGGGCAGCGGCAAGGGGACCACGCCCTACGCTTCGGGCCAGGGCTTCTTTCCGCAGATCACCTATCAGCATTTCTTCGACTCCAAGTCCGAAGACGCCGACGGCAAGTGGGACCGCCTTACGGCCCAGGTGGGCTACTGGCATGGCAGCCAGTGGATTGCCCCCGTGGGCAGCTATCATTTCCAGAGCGTGTCGTGGCACCGAGCCGACTATCTCGACCCCACCCGCCGCATGGCCACAGGCCGCATAGCCTACGAGCGCTACCAGGGCCGCATGACCTTCGGAGCCGACCTCGAGGTGTACCACGACCTCAACCACGCCCAGACCGACTGCGCCTTCGGCCTCTACATGAGGGCAAAACTATAAATCAAGAGCCATGAAAATCGCAATACTGATACCGTGTTTCAACGAAGGATCCACCATTGCCAAAGTGGTGGAGGATTATCGTAACTCGCTCATTTCTAGTACCCCCTATGATCTGGAGGTCTTTGTCTACGACAACAATTCCACAGACAACACCTGTGAAGAGGCACTGCGAGCCGGCGCCACGCTGCGAAACGAACCCCTACAGGGCAAAGGAAATGTGATGCGGAGAATGTTCCGCGAGGTGGATGCCGACTGCTATGTGATGGTGGACGGCGACGACACCTACCCGCCAGACCGCCTTGCCGAGATGGTGGAGTTGGTGACCGAAAAACACTACGACATGGTGATTGGCGACCGACTCTCTGCTACCTATTTCACCGAAAACAAGCGTCCGTTCCACAATTCGGGAAACAGGCTTGTGCGTGGCCTCATCCGCCGCTTCTGGCACACCGATATTGAAGACATCATGACTGGCCTTCGCGTGATGAGTCGCCGATTTGTAAAACTCTTCCCCGTGATGAGCGGCAATTTCGAAATCGAAACCGAGATGACCATCCACGCCCTCGACAAGAGGTTTCTCGTGGGTTCTGTCCCAGTGGAATATCGCGACCGGCCACAGGGGAGTGTCTCCAAACTGAACACTTTCAGTGACGGGCTTCAAGTGCTCAAGACCATCGTTATTCTGTTTAAAGAATACCGCCCGATGCAATTTTTCGGCTGGCTGTCGGCCATAACGGCCCTCATGGGCATAGGGTTCTTCATTCCTGTGCTTGTCGAGTATTTCCAGACCGGACTGGTTCCCCGATTCCCTACCCTCATCGTTTCGGTGTTTCTTCTTTTGGCAGCATTGATGTCGTTGTTTACCGGCTTGTGCCTGGACGTGATCGTATGCAAAGACCGCAAGGCCTACGAATTAAAAGTGATTGAGTATGAACAGAAATAGTACCAAATATGCATTGGGGTGCCTTAAGGTCTTCCTCCTACTGGTTGTTGCCTATCTGGCGTTTGCCTGCGTGGCCTGCCTGGTGCCGGACAAGCCCGTGCAGGAGCATATCTATCAATCTGTCCATCAAGGCGACCTTCAAGAGGATTATCCGCGGGCGGTGCTTCCCAAAAAGCAATGCCAGATGGACAATTTCACCGACGCCCTCATTCTCAACCAGGCATACCGATGCAGCAAGGACAGCCTGTTGGTGTCGATGCTGGAGGTTTGGCGTGCAACAGATCGTTGTGCCTATGTCGATGTGCTCCGCAACGAGACTGAGGGTCGCGTAGAGTCTACGTGCCCCTATCCCCGATACTGGCACGGAAGCACCTTCCTGATGCGCATCATGCTGCTCTTCACCAACTACACCTCCATCCGTATGCTTATGTTCGTAGTGTCCATGCTTCTGCTGCTGTGGGCAGCATACGGGTTTGCCAAGGCGGCCAACCCGCTCTTGGCCCTGCTGATGGTGTTGTCCCTTGCGGTGATGAACGTCCATGTGATGATGTTTTCGATACAGTTTTTCCCAGTCCTCGCCTTGGCGCTGATAGGCGTTGTGTTGGTCTGTCGGCTCCATGATGACAGCCGGCGGCTCACAGTCGCCCTATTCGTCATAGGATCCTTGACGGCTTATTTCGACCTGCTTACCACCCCTCTCATCACCTTGGGAATTCCGCTCTGCTGCCTTTTTGCCATCAAGTCCTCAATCGGAACAGTCGGCTGGACTCGCCAATTGCTTCTTGGGGCAGAAACGGGATTCATGTGGGCCGTAGGCTATGGCGCTACCTGGATCGGCAAATGGCTGATTGCCGGAGCACTGACCCGATTCAATGCTGTAGAAGATGCTGTGGGCCAGGTAGCCGTCAGGTCATCGGGACTCGACGATTATTCCCGACTGGATGCCGTGATGAAGAATCTCGATTTTATGCCCTGGCAGTATTTGATAATCACCTTGGTGGTTTTGGCTGTAATGATGCTGGTGCGTGGCTGGTCAGGCCGATGGCGCAGCTCATTGCTCCTGCTTCTGGTGTCCCTTATTCCTATAGGATGGTTCCTCTTTGCGGCCAACCATTCATACGAGCATTGGTGGTTCACCTATCGCGAACTGATGATCAGCATTATGGCACTCCTTTTTGCTGTAGGCATTCTTGTTGCCACACCCAAGCAAAAAGAGCCTTCGGCCTCTATCTGAGGGCCAGACTTTAAGCCGCCATTTTTTTCGACAAACATAGACTTGCCCGAACCCCATGTGTCTATCGGGCTTAGATGCATGCCTCATTACGCAAAGAATTCTTTTTGAAGAATCCACATTCGGCTTTTGTCAACTTAGTATTCTATAGCAAGTTAGCTAAAGTTAGTATCAAGAAGTGCAAAAATGAACCTTGGGATGCTGCGCGATGTTCAATTAATACGTACGGTCTGAAAAAAATCGCATTTCTATCGTACTGACAATCATGGGTATCTATAAAAAATCAAAAAAAATCATTTTTTTGTGTTACTTTTTTGTTATTTTTGCATCTAACATATATAGAGGACTTCGAAAGAGATGACTGGCCGACTGCTGCTGCCAATATGGTTAAAAATTATTAAATTGAGTTAAAATTTCACCCCAATTGTCACAAACCTCAACTTTTTCGCCTCTAATATATAAAAGGGCTCACTGAAGCCGAACTAAAAAAATGTATGGTCTATGATAAAAATCGAACTATTATTGTTAGCGATGCTGGCGACATCTGTCTTTGGTGGCTATGCGCAACAAGCGGAGCCTACATTGTCAAGGTGGTCACGACGGCAGGCCGTCAGGAGTACCTAAAGCTCATCAAACAATAAACCAGCATGGGACACGTTTACTTATTTAGAACATTTAAAATATCCAGACATGAAAGCAATAAAGAATAACAATATAATAATCCTCTCTCTATTTTTTCTCTGCACGATGCTATTCGGCAGCGCCCACGCCCAAGAGCAGGGCTTGCGCTGGAGCAAATGGTCTGAGGGACAAGGATACGACGGATCAGGGAGTTTGGTGGACAAAGTAATTGACTCGTATGTTGACAATATGGGCAACACCTATATTTTCGGTAAATTTGGTATGGATGCACGCCTCGGTGAGAATGGCCCCTATATTTGTCCGATGGATTCGGCTGCGGTTTCTGCCGGATATCTCATTGAAAATTCTCAAGGCGTATACTTGGCCAAGATAGATTCGTTGGGTAATATAATGTGGTGCAAGTCCACTCGAGGAGGATCAAAAAACTCACTTGCCCTAGAATGGAATATGGTGGTTAAAGATTCTGGCATTACCATTGCTTTCGATGTGAGGGTCGGAAGCGAGTGGTGGAATTGGTACTACTTTTTCGACACTATGCTGGTTGAGCCAGTGCGACCCGGACAACCTCGTGTATCTTATCTGGCAACATACTTTGTGACTTTTGACTTTGAAGGAAATATGATTGATGTTCATGATGTAAGATTGTGGGCACTTTCGAGACCTGATAGTCCGATTTTTTTTGCTTATGGACTTGGAGGTCTTGCGGATGGTCGTTTTGGGATTGATAATGATGGATGCATTCACATTTTCTCATGTACGACTGGATGGACAATTAGTGAGGACTCGGTGCAGAAGGCATATATCATTGTGGATGGTGACACAAATAGAAAATATCCATTGAACATACACACACAGAATGGTCAATATTGTTTTCCCAATGTATACTACAAAATGAGTAGTGACTGGCAGTTGCTTGATTGTCACTATATGATTGACACAGTCGTGGGATGGCAGCCTGGCATAGGATATTATTCTTTGGCCACACTAAAAATTAAGAATGTACTTGTCGAAGAAGATGGCCTATATCTCAATGGGTATTTTGATTGCAGCTACGATGCATATTTAATTTCACAGACTATGACGGACACGAGCACATTCTCTGCAACAATCTTTCTGGACTCCGTTCACTATTTAAAGGCTGAGAACACTCGAGATTTTGGATCTTTGCCGTTCCTGATGAAACTCAACAAGAATGGCGAGATTGCCTGGGTTCGACAGTTTTATACAGATAGTCCCAATGATGATAGAATTAACTTCTATACGCCTGATGGTGGCGGTATTGTCATTGAGGACAATAATGTGTACACAAAATATTATGCTCTGGATCATTACAATCCTTACACCCGAGATTGCAGCAACTGTGCAATATACTATCTAGATAGCGCTCATACTTTGCCATTAGCGGCGAATCGTGTAGGTGAATATGTCATCATAACGAGCTATAATAAAATATCGGGTGCTCCAGTTGAATACTATTATGTGGATACTGTAGATAGAAACCAGGCGGGATCATTCACGATCTTGGGGGATGAAATAATATTGGATGCAGCTTTTTATTTGCTAAAAAAGACAGAATTGCGTAAGATTAACAAATACTCTAAAGTGGTGACAAAGTCAATGCCAATAACCTATGGCTGGACAAATCTTCATTCTGAAAGCATGTCGATTAACAGCAGCGGCTGGGTGTTTCGTGCGTCGACAGGCGAAGGTGCGCGCGTGTTTGACAGCATTCCCGTGAGTCCCACTGTAAGAACATCCATCATGACCTTCTTCTACGACTCCTCGTTGGATATGCGCATCAAGCCCTGTCCGCAGGTGGACTCGCTGTGGGGCGGCATCAGCCAGCAGTCGGCCGCACTCTATTGGGGCAGCACCTTCTCCCATGCCGGCTACGAACTGGCCTACATCCCCGACGGCGGAAGTTGGGACAACGCCGCTACCCTCGAAGTCACCGGCAATGCCGCCACCCTCGACCTGCCCGACGACCACTGCTACCAATTCCGCATCCGCGGCCTCTGCGACGGCCGCCGCGAGGCCACCAGCCCCTGGAGCGACCCCGTAACCCTCTGCCCCGAAGTGGGCATAGCCGACATAGAACCCTCCAACGCAATCACCCTCAGCCCCAACCCCACGAGCGGCAGGGTGAAGGTGAGCGCCGAGGAGCCGATGAGGCAGGTGGCCGTCTACGACATGGCTGGCAAGGAGGTCTTCGCCGTGAAGGCCGTGGTGCCTCAGTCGGAGTGGGACCTCGACCTAAGCAGCCTCCCGTCCGGCTCCTATATAGTGAAGGTCACCACCAAGACCCGCACCACCACCCGCAAGCTGATAGTGGAGTAGCCTCGCCGAATAAGAGGACGAGGTTGGGTGCTTTTGCCAGTATAGCCAAAATCTATTAAATTGTGTTAAATTTTCACCCCAGTTGTCACAAACCTCATATTTTTTACACTTATATATAAAAGGGCTTCAATCTTAGAACAAAAAAATGCTCGGAATATGGAACATTTAAAATATCCAGACATGAAAGCAATAAAGAATAACAATGTAATAATCCTCTCTCTAATTTTTCTCTGCACGATGCTATTCGGCAGCGTCCATTCTCAAGGGCAGGAGTTTCGATGGGGCAAGTGGTCGAAGGGACAAGATGTTAGCGGCGGAGGTGGTATGCCGGACAAAGTCGTTGACTCCTATGTGGACAGCGTGGGCAACACCTATATTTTCGGTAAATTTGGCAAAGATGCACGCCTCGGTGAGAATGGCCCCTATATCTGTCCGATGGATTCGATTTCGGGCTACGTGGTGGGTAATGTTTTTGGCGTCTATTTGGCCAAGATTGATTCTGCAGGTACAATCCTTTGGTGCAGATCCGTGCGAGGTGCAACTCGAAACGATGTGACTATGCCATGGAATATGGTGGTAAGAGGCGATAGAATTACCATCGCATTCGATACCTATTTTCATGGCAATCCCTATAGTACTACTGCTGAACCAGACTGTTGGCTCTATTTTTGTGATACATTGATCAGGACCTCGGGCGATCATTTTTATAAAAATGAGTCCGTTACCTATTTTGTTACATTTGACTTGAATGGGAACAGAATTGATGTTCACGATCTAATAATGTGTGCCAAGCAAAGTTATGAATATCAAATTTTTGCGAGCTGTATACTTGCGGGCTATGGCTATAGTCGCTTTGGAATTGATGACGATGGCAGCATTCATATTTTCACAAGTATTCAGGGGGCAATACTCAGCGAAGATTCGTTGCATAAGGCTTATATCATTGTGGATGGCGACACGAATCGAAAATATCCTTTGAACATACTCGATCATAATAGCCATTACTGTTTCAATATATATTTTAAGATGAGTAGCGATTGGCACCTGCTTGATTTTCACTATATGATCGACACCATTGTGGGATGGCAGCCTGTGGATGAATACTCTTTCGTTTACCTTTGTTTAGAGAGTGTGCTTATCGATGGGGGCGATCTGTATGTCAATGGGTATTTTGATGGCAGATACGAAGCAATTGACATTGCTGAAACCATGTCAGACACAAGTACGTTCTCCGCAACAATCTTTCTGGACTCCGTTCACTATTTAAAGGCTGAGAACACTCGAGATTTTGGATCTTTGCCGTTCCTGATGAAACTCAACAAGAATGGCGAGATTGCCTGGGTTCGACAGTTTTATACAGATAGTCCCAATGATGATAGAATTAACTTCTATACGCCTGATGGTGGCGGTATTGTCATTGAGGACAATAATGTGTACACAAAATATTATGCTCTGGATCATTACAATCCTTACACCCGAGATTGCAGCAACTGTGCAATATACTATCTAGATAGCGCTCATACTTTGCCATTAGCGGCGAATCGTGTAGGTGAATATGTCATCATAACGAGCTATAATAAAATATCGGGTGCTCCAGTTGAATACTATTATGTGGATACTGTAGATAGAAACCAGGCGGGATCATTCACGATCTTGGGGGATGAAATAATATTGGATGCAGCTTTTTATTTGCTAAAAAAGACAGAATTGCGTAAGATTAACAAATACTCTAAAGTGGTGACAAAGTCAATGCCAATAACCTATGGCTGGACAAATCTTCATTCTGAAAGCATGTCGATTAACAGCAGCGGCTGGGTGTTTCGTGCGTCGACAGGCGAAGGTGCGCGCGTGTTTGACAGCATTCCCGTGAGTCCCACTGTAAGAACATCCATCATGACCTTCTTCTACGACTCCTCGTTGGATATGCGCATCAAGCCCTGTCCGCAGGTGGACTCGCTGTGGGGCGGCATCAGCCAGCAGTCGGCCGCACTCTATTGGGGCAGCACCTTCTCCCATGCCGGCTACGAACTGGCCTACATCCCCGACGGCGGAAGTTGGGACAACGCCGCTACCCTCGAAGTCACCGGCAATGCCGCCACCCTCGACCTGCCCGACGACCACTGCTACCAATTCCGCATCCGCGGCCTCTGCGACGGCCGCCGCGAGGCCACCAGCCCCTGGAGCGACCCCGTAACCCTCTGCCCCGAAGTGGGCATAGCCGACATAGAACCCTCCAACGCAATCACCCTCAGCCCCAACCCCACGAGCGGCAGGGTGAAGGTGAGCGCCGAGGAGCCGATGAGGCAGGTGGCCGTCTACGACATGGCTGGCAAGGAGGTCTTGGCGGTTGCTGCAAGCGGTAGAAATGTCGAAATTGACGTGTCGGGCCTCCCGGGCGGAACCTATGTGGTGAAGGTTGAGTCCGAGAGGGGAGTGGCAGCTCGGAATCTGATAGTGGGGAAATAGCCCTGGTTCTGTGTCGGCTCGTCTGTCTCAATGAAAAAAATTATTGTTTTTCGATAAAAATATCTGCTCTATAGCTTTGCTATTCAAAAAATATTTGTATCTTTGCATCGATACCCGTCAAGGCGACAACTTGGGGTATCGATGCTCAATTATTTGAAAATCCAATGATTGAATTAATATAATAGTTAGAATATGAAACTGAAATTTCTTGCAATTGCAGCTGCTCTCACCCTCTCGGTGTCTGCCATGGCTCAAAACAATGGCGGCATCTCTCCCGAGATGATGCAGCAGATGAAGAAGTCCTTCGACGTCAACAACCCCACCGACAAGGCTCTGCGCAGCATCCTTGTGAACAACAACCCTGCCAAGCTCGCCCTCAACTTCGAGAATGCCGGCAAGTTTGACTCTCATTTCAGCAACAAGGTCAACACCTCGGCCATTACTGACCAGAAGTCTTCGGGCCGCTGCTGGATGTTCACCGGACTCAACGTGCTCCGCAACAAGGCTATCCGCAAGTTCAATATGCCTGCCAACTTCCAGTTCTCCCAGGCCTATCTCTTCTTCTACGACCAGCTTGAGAAGAGCAACCTCTTCCTCCAGGCCTGCATCGACACCTACAAGAAGCCGATGACCGACCAGGAAGTGGACTGGCTGTTCCAGAACCCGCTCTCGGACGGCGGCACCTTCACCGGCGTGAGCAACCTGGTAAGCAAATATGGCCTCGTGCCTGCCGATATCATGCCCGAGACCTACAACACCAACAATACCTCCGGCATCACCGGCTTGGTGAAGATGAAGCTTCGCGAGGACGGCCTCGAACTCCGCGAGATGGCAGCTCAGAAGGGCATGAAGCCTGAGAAGCTCCAGACCCGCAAGACTGAGATGCTCGGCACCATATACCGCATGCTGGCCCTCACCTTTGGCGAACCTCCTGCAGAGTTCACCTGGAGCCAGAAGAACGCTAAGGGCGAGACCGTGTCCACCGAGACCTACACCCCTATGAGCTTCTATGAGAAATACGCCAAGCAGGACTTCAGCACCTACTACATGGTGATGAACGACCCTAGCCGCGAATACTACAAGATCTATGAGATCCAGTACGACCGCCACGTGTATGACGGCGACAACTGGAAGTATGTCAACCTGCCTATGGACAAGATCGCACCTATGTGCATCGCCTCCATCAAGGACAGCACCATGATGTACTTCAGCTGCGACGTAGGAAAATTCCTCAACAGCGAGAAGGGCTTCTCTGATCCCGACAACTACGACTACGGCTCACTTCTCGGCACCACCTTCGGCATGGACAAGAAGCAGCGCGTGATGACCCACGCCAGCGGTTCGAGCCACGCCATGACCCTCTGCGCCGTTGACCTCGACAAGGACGGCAACCCACTGAAGTGGATGGTTGAAAACTCATGGAGCAACACCTGGGGCTATCAGGGCTGCCTTATCATGACCAACAACTGGTTCAACGAGTATATGTTCCGCGTGGTGATTGAAGAGAAATATATGCCTGCCGACGTAAAGGCCCTCTTCAACCAGAAGCCTATCCAGTTGCCAGCTTGGGACCCGATGTTCCAGCCAGAGGAATAGTATCAGACCCACAGCCGTTGACTGTTGAAAAAAAAGAATAATAAACCAAAAAAAAACACATAAAAAACAATGAAGAAAACTTTCGCAATCCTCGCAGCTGCACTCATGTGCGTGCCTGCATTCGCTCAAGAGCAGAAAGAGGACGAGGGCTACAAATTCACCGACGTGAAGGTCCTCCCAGTTACCTCCGTTAAGAACCAGGCTCAGGCCGGTACCTGCTGGTGCTACAGCGGTCTCGGATTCATCGAGGCCGAACTCCTCCGCATGGGTAAGGGCGAGTACGATTTCTCTGAGATGTACCTCGTTTCTAACACCTACAACGACCGCGCTATGGCTGCTATCCGCACCAATGGCGACGTATCTTTCAGCCAGGGCGGCGCTTTCAGCGATGTGCTCTATGGCATGAAGCACTTCGGCCTCGTTCCTGAGGAGTGCATGCGCCCAGGCGTTATGTACGGCGACTCACTCTCCAACCACAACGAGCTCAGCGCCCTCACCGACGCTATGGTTGCTGCCATCGCTAAGAACGACAAGCTCAAGAAGCTCCAGGCTTCTCCAGAAGGCGAGCTCCTCTGCAAGAAGGCTATCGCTGCCGTTCACGACGTATATCTCGGACCACGTCCTGAGAAATTCAACTACAATGGCAAAGAGTACACTCCAATGTCATTCTTCGAGAGCCTCGGCCTCAACCCAGATGACTATGTGAGCATCACCTCTTACACCCACCATCCATTCTACGAGCGCTTCGTACTCGAGATCCAGGACAACTGGCGTCACAGCCTCACCTACAATGTGCCTATCGACGAGATGATGGAAATCCTCGACTACGCTATCGAGAACGGCTACCCAGTAGCATGGGGCAGCGACGTATCAGAGAATGGTTTCCGCATGGGCGTTCGCAAGGGCTTCTGCGTGCTTCCTGCTGATGCTAAGACCGCCGCTTCTCTCCAGGGAAGCGATATGGCACACTGGACCGGCATGAGCGCTAAGGGCATCGCCGAAGAGGCTGCTAAGCACCCAACCCCACAGCGCTGGGTAAGCCAGGAAGAGCGTCAGGCTGCTTACGACAACCGCGAGACCACCGACGACCACGGCATGGTGATCTACGGCACCGCTAAGGACCAGATGGGCAACGAATACTACATGGTTAAGAACTCTTGGGGCACCGACGTATCTATCAACGGTATGTTCTATGCTAGCAAGGCTTTCGTTCGCTACAAGACCATGAACTATGTTGTTCACAAGGATGCTATCCCTGCTGCTATCAAGGCTAAGCTCGGCATCGCCGACAGCAATGCTAAGGCAACCAAGAAAGGCAAGAAATAAATAAATAAATCCCCTTTCTATCCATATAGGGGCCGGTAAAGTGCCGGCCCTTTTTTTCATATCCCACGCGCGTTATTATGAATAGAAAATCATTATTCCTATTATTAGCACTTATGGCTTCCATGCCTGCTCTTTGGTCTCAGAACGTGGTGTTCCCGCCATCCCAAGTGGCTCAGCCTACCCATCAGGGTGCCTCGACAGACGCAGCCCTTTCGGCCCAGGCCCTGCAGCTCAAAGCCGACCTCATCCAGTTAGGTCGCGATGTGCGAAAGCGCGATTCGTCCCTCATTTCAACGTATTCGCTCTATCGCAGCAGATGCCGCTATCATGTGGCCGCCGCCATCAAGGTGCCTGCCGACTTTGACGAGTCTGTGCTTTCTCATTATGGCGTCAAGGTGAACAGCCGCGCTGGAAACCTCTTTACTGTTGCTATTCCCACCCGTCGCTTTGTCGCCTTCGTAGAGTCTGGAGTTGTGGAGAGGGTAGAGGTGTCGGTTCCTGCCCAGGCTAGGTAGCGCGCACGTCCTTTTTTTTGTTGTTATGTTGTCTTATCAGCGATGCGTTATTCCTTTTGACGCGCAGCGCTGATGTTTTTTTTCTTTGTTCAAAAAAGGCTTATTGTTTCCCATTCCATCCCGGTTTTGCGAGCTTGCTAGGGGTGTAGAATCCGTTTGTGGCGTTGTCTGCATGTGTGTGAAAGCCATTTTAAAGAACTGAAAATCATGGTCGATTAGGCAAATCGATAATAAGTATTGAAAAAATCCAATAATTCTCGTCATCCACTCATCCTAAGAGTAGTACTTTTGCCGCCGATTTCAGAGCCTGCCTCTGTAATAATGAGTCATCAACACAATAAAAAAAAAGAAATCAAGTTATGATGTTATTATCAATCAACGCATGGTATCTTATCTTAGCCCTCCTAGTGGGCGCCTTTGTTTGGAAGGCCTATTGTAAGATTGTAGAAGTCGCAAACCATCAGCAGGATATCAACCGTAAATAGTAATGGAACTGAGAAAACTCAAATACTTCGTCAAGGTGGCCGAGATGGCGAGCTTCTCTGAAGCCTCAAAAGCCCTCAACGTTACCCAAAGCACCCTCTCGCAGCAGATCAAGCAGCTGGAGGACGAACTTGAGTCTGCTCTCTTCATTCGCGACAGCCGTCATGTGACCCTCACCGATGTGGGTCAGGCTTATCTGCCCACGGCTCAGAAGATACTGGCTGATGCCGACCAAAGTCTCGACCTTATACGCAATGTCAAAGGCCTTGTTTCCGGCACACTCAACATAGGTACCACATATACCTTCTCTCCCATCCTGGGCGAGATGGTGCTCGCGTATACTAAGCAGTTCCCAGGCGTGCATATCAATATCTGCTGCCATCCTGTAGACGACCTCATGCAGATGCTCGACCATCAGGAACTGGACATCGTCTTCAGCTATCGGCCTCTGGAAGTGTATGAGAATATCGAGTCCTACTCGCTGTTCTACAACCGACTCTCTGCCGTAATGGCCGATACCCATCCGCTCTCCTCGCGCAAGTCCCTTTACTTGAGCGACCTCACCCGCTGCACCCTTGCTCTTCCGGCCGCCGGAATGCAGGCTCGCAACGTGTTTGATTCCATGACCTCCAACCGCAGCGACCATTTCAAAATCCAGATCGAGGTCAACGAGATCTCTATGCTCCTCGATTTGGTGGCTTCCTCCCACATGGTTACGCTAGTGTCCCACGCCACCATCAAGAATGGCCAGGGCCTAGTGTCCATCCCTATCGAGGGCACCGGCTGCCGCATGGACGGATGCTATCATATCAAGAACGGAGTCTATATGAAGTATGCAGCTCGCGAGTTTGTGCGTATCACCAACGAGAACAAAGACCTTACTTTGCGCAAGCTGGCCTTCTGATCCGGTTCTCTTACGACGTCCTGTCTAAACCATCAGTTATCAACACACCCCAAAAAAGTAAAGAACATTACAACCATGAATTGGTTTGAGGTATTATTGTACCAACCCAGCGTGGCACATTCTGTGCTGCTCCTATCCTTTGTCATCGCAGTGGGCCTCATACTCAGCCATCTGCACATCAAGAATATCTCCTTCGGAGTTACCTGGATTCTCTTTGTCGGAATCCTCGTCGGCCAGCTTGGTCTTCAGTTAGACAGCGAAATCTCCCATTTCGCCAAAGAGTTCGGCCTTATATTGTTTATCTATTCTATTGGTATCGAGGTGGGGCCAGGATTCTTCCAATCCTTCAAGAAAGGAGGCGTCCTGCTCAACCTCCTTGCCCTAGCCATCGTGCTTCTCGGCTGCGGCATCATGGTGCTTATCCTCCGGCTCACGGGCGAAAATCCAGCCTCGATGATCGGCGTGCTTTATGGCGCCGTCACCAACACCCCCGGCCTCGGCGCTGCCCAGCAGACCTTCTCCGATATCAATGCCGGCGCTGCCAATCCCCTCTATGCTCAAGGCTATGCTGTGGCCTATCCGCTCGCTGTTGTGGGTATCATCCTCAGCATCACCTTCCTTAAGACATTCTTCCGCGTCGACAAGGCTGCCGAAGATTCTCTCTTCGAGGCCAACGCCGACCGCAATGGCGCCAACCTTCAGCGTCAGAACGAGCAGCGCACTGCTGCCCAAAGTGCCCCACAGGCTGTCGACAACAAGCCTCACCTCTTCTTCATCTTCCTAGGCATTGCCTTGGGCGTTGTGCTCGGCATGGTGCCTCTTACCATCCCTGGCATTCCCGTACCTATTCGCCTTGGCCTGGCTGGCGGTCCGCTTATCGTCTCTATCCTTATTTCCCACTTCGGACCCCGCATCCATATCCCAACCCATACCACCAAGTCTGCCAACTTGATGATTCGCGAGATCGGCATCAGCCTCTTCATGGCCGCCGTAGGCATCGGGGCCGGCCAGGGATTTATACAGACCATCCTTGGCGGAGGCTATATGTGGGTGGTCTACGGATTCATCATCACCGTGGTGCCTTGCCTCGTAGTAGGCCTCATAGCCCGCTATTGCTGCCACCTCAGCTACTATACCATTGCTGGCCTTATCTCTGGCGCCCATACCGATCCTCCAGCGTTGGCCTATAGCAACTCCCTCTGTTCCGACCAGCAGGCTAGCATCGCCTATTCCACGGTCTATCCCCTTACCATGTTCATGCGTGTGCTATTGGCACAAGTGCTGGTCATCATCCTTTAACTGCCGTTTTTTTGATTTACATTTTGGTTATACTTTAGGTGGCAGGTAGGTGTTCCCCTCGTGAGAGGGCACTCCTTTCGGACAAACATCCTCCACCCGGTCTAAGGCGGCCTTCGGGCCGCCTTTCTTTTTTCTCCGCCAGCCAAAGAGTCGCTATTGTCCGTTTATCCGCTTGCCGAAGACTGAAGGGGCAATAAAAGGGACGTAGTTCCGTTATTTGTCAAAAAACACCAAGTTATGAAGAGGTTTGTCTGTTTCTGTATGCTGGCTGCTGCCCTCTGCGGAGTCTCGTTGGCCGGCAACGTATCTAAGAATCTATCAAAGGGCGTGTTCGAAAACCGCCCTGTGTTGGGCATTTCAGTTGACGCGTCCATGTGGCTCGAGCCTCAGCCTGAACCTCTTTGGCATGTAGGTTCCGAATTGCTCATTCCTTGCACCAAGCGCCTGTCCTTGGGCGCCTTTGCGGGTTCCTCATTCTATATGTGGGATGCTGGCGTGCTGGCCGGCTGGCGCCTCCCTGGCGAGTGCCGTCTGTTGGCCGGCTTGGGCTATAGCGCCACCTATGATACCCCTCTTCTGCGCCTGGCCTTCAAGACCCGCAGCCGCTGGTATGTGACCGGCAGCCTCGGCCGTGATACCCGCTATGGCGACTGGAATGCGAGCCTCGGCGTCGGATTCTCCATTATTCACTAATACCCCTCTTGCTGATGAAATACCTCCTCGTTACGCCTCCGCTTACTCAGCTCAACACCCCTTATCCTGCTACGGCTGCCCTCAAGGGATTCCTTACTCAGCACGGCCATTCGGTCTGTCAGGCCGACCTTGGAATCGAACTCGTCAATCGCATCTATACCCAAGAGTTCCTCTCGGGCGTGTTTGATGCTTATGCCGCCAATCGCGACAACTATAAGGGCCGTCTGGCTAAGGGACTCGACCGCATCTACGCCCAGCGCCAGCAGTATCTTAATTGTGTGGAACGGGTAGTCCTCTTCCTCCAAGGCAAAGACAATACCCTGGCTCCGCGCATCGTCAACCGCAGCCTGCTGCCTGAGGGCCCTAGGTTCGACAATCTGGCTGATATGGAGTGGGCTTTCGGCACCTCGGGGTCCGAGGACAAGGCCCGTTACCTGGCCACGCTGATGATGGAGGACGTGGCCGACTTTGTGCGCGAGGTGGCCGACGACCATTTCGACCTCATCCGCTACGCCGAGCAGATTGCCAATTTTGCACCTACCTTCGACGAGTTTGATGCTGCCTTGCGGGCACCCCTATCCCTGGTCGACGAGGTGATGCTTTCGCTCCTGAAAGGTCATATGGATCAGTGCCATCCCGATATTGTGGGCCTCTCCATCCCATTCCCGGGCTGTCTCTATGGCGCGTTGCGCTGTGGCCAGTGGATCAAGGCCAACTACCCTTCGGTGCACATCAATCTTGGCGGCGGATTCCCCAACACGGAGTGGCGCCAGCTGAGCGAGCCACGCCTCTTCGATTTCGCTGATTCGGTGTCTATCGACGATGGCGAACTCCCGATGCTCCGTCTGGCCGAGTGGCTCGAGGGCAGGGTAGGGGAGGATCAGCTCGTGCGCACCTATCTCTGCCGCGAAGGCCGAGTATGCTTCTCTGGCAATGAGTCGGCCCAGGTGAACGAAAACGAGAAGGGCACCCCCGATTTTTCGGGACTTCCTCTCGATCAGTATATCTCTCTGGCCGAGATGACCAATCCTATGCACCGCCTTTGGAGCAACGGCCGCTGGAACAAGCTGATGATGGCCCACGGATGCTATTGGCACAAGTGCGCCTTCTGCGATACTACCCTCGACTATATCGGACGCTACGAGGCTCCTCGTGCCGATGTGGTGGTCGACCGCATGGAACGCATCATGGCTCAGACCGGCGTGAGCGGATTCCATTTTGTGGATGAGGCTCTTCCTCCCCAGCTCCTCCGCGAGGTCAGCCAGGAGATTCTGCGTCGCGGCCTTGCCGTCACCTGGTGGGGCAATATCCGCTTCGAAAAGGCCTACACCCAAGAGTTGGCCGACCTTATGGCCGATGCAGGCTGCGTGGCCGTCAGCGGCGGCCTCGAACTGGCCTCCGACCGACTGCTCAAGCTCATCAACAAAGGTGTCACTATCGGCCAGACGGTGAATGCCTGCCGCCACTTCAAGCAGGCTGGCATCATGGTTCACACCTATCTCATGTATGGGTTCCCTACCGAAACGCTCCAAGAGACGGTCAATGCCCTAGAAGTGGTGCGCTCCATGTTCGATGAAGGTATCGTGCAAAGCGCTTTCTGGCATCGTTATGCTATGACCTGCCATAGTGAGAGCGGACAGCATGCCCAGGATTACGGCGCTCGGCGCCTACAGCAGCAGCCCTATCCCTTCTGCAACAACGAGGTAGACTGGGCTCCCCTTCAGTCCCAGGAGGACAGCCCTCAGTTCGACTACGACATCGAGGCTGTCGGCGATGCGCTCCGTTTCGCCACCTATAACTATATGAATGAGATCGGTCTCGAAATGCCGCTCAAGCGCTGGTTCTCCATCAAGATCCCCAAGCCAACCCAAAGAATAAACGATTGACTCCGGTGCTGCAAAGTGCTAGATCTTCAACAATAAAAAAAATTTCCTATGTCTACTTATGATGAAATGATATCCAAGCTGCAGAAGAAAGTGCAGCTGAATCCCCTCGACCATGAGGCCTGGATGGAGATGATACGCCTATGCGACGAGGCCATTGCGGCCGATATCGACCGCTATAGATGGGAACGCGCCCGTCGCACTATGGTGCAGCAGGCGCGCCTTATGGGTGTGAAGATCTGATGCTGTTATCTCACTCTTCTAGCCCCGTTGCCGATCTCTACGTCGATAATCTTGCATTCGGTGTCGAACCGCGCCTTGTAGGCTTTCTGGATATAGTCGGCAAATTCGCAGTATTTCTGCTCTTCTATCAGGCAGATGCAGCATCCGCCGAATCCGCCGCCCATGATGCGTGCGCCGGTAACGCCGTTCTTCTGCGCCTCCTCTACTAGGAAGTCCAATTCCTCGCAGCTCACCTCGTAGTCTTCGCTCAGCCCCTTGTGGGTGAGATACATCTGCTTTCCTACCATCTTGTAGTCGTCGCGTTCCAAGGCGTCGCATACGGCCTGCACTCTGTCGGCCTCGCCCAATACGTAGCGGGCTCTGCGGTAGTCCTCTTCGCCAGCCTGCTGCCTTATGGCCTCCAGTTGCTCCCAGGTGCAGTCTCTCAGGGTCTCAACCCCCGCCAGCTGGGCCACGTGCTCGCAGCTGCGTCGGCGGTCGTTGTAGGGCGATCCTACCAGTTCGTGCTTCACGCAAGAGTTGATGAGCATCAGTCTGTATCCTTTGGGGTTCCAAGGGTAGTAGCGGAACTCGCCGCTGCGGCAATCCAGCCTCATCAGCGAACCCTCGCGGCCGTGCATCGAGGCAAACTGGTCCATGATGCCGCAGTTCACCCCTATGTATTTATGCTCGGTGGCTTGGCCTGCCTTGGCAAGGTCCATCTTGCTGAATTTGTCCAGGCTGCCGAAAAGGTCGGTCAGCGCGTAGGCAAAGCAGCACGATAGGGCTGCCGAAGAACTCATGCCGGCTCCTAGCGGAACGTCGCCAGCGTACACAGCGTCGAATCCCTTTACCTCCACGCCCTTCTCCATCAGTTCGCGCCCTACGCCGTATACGTAGCGGAAGTGGCGCTGTGCGGGACCCTCGGGGTCGTCAGCCATGTAGGTGCCGTATTCGTCCACGTCGGCGGCATAGAGCCTTACCTCGTTGGTGCCGTTGGCGCGTATGGCGGCCATGATGCCCTGGGTCACGGCTCCGGGGAACACGAATCCGCCGTTGTAGTCGGTGTGCTCGCCTATGAGGTTGATGCGTCCTGGGGCGGCGTATATGCGTGCCTCGTCGGAGCCAAACTTATTCTTGAATATTTCTATTATCTGGTCTGCGTTCATAGTGTTGGGTTTCTATTGGGTACAAAAAAATCCCTGCGTCCTCTCGTTCACAGGGATTATGCTATCGTTTTTTTTCCTATTTGTCGGTCAAGGGTTTCTGGGTAGCCTTGGCAGTGGCAGGCTTCGAGATGGATTCGCGCATGTCGGTGTCTGCCTGGATGTTCTTCATGCGATAGTAGTCCATGATTCCCAGGTTTCCGTTGCGGAATGCTTCTGCCATAGCCAGAGGAATCTCTGCCTCGGCCAGGATCACCTTGGCGCGGGCCTCTTGGGCCTTTGCCTTCATTTCCTGCTCCTGGGCAACGGCCATGGCTCTGCGCTCTTCGGCCTTAGCCTGCGCAATGTTCTTGTCGGCGTTGGCCTGGTCCATCTGCAGGTGGGCGCCAATGTTCTTGCCCACGTCGATGTCGGCGATGTCGATGGAGAGAATCTCAAAGGCTGAACCCGAGTCCAAGCCTTTGGCAAGCACCACCTTCGAGATGCTGTCGGGGTTCTCTAGCACCTGTTTGTGGTTGGCAGCCGAGCCGATGGAGGTCACGATGCCTTCGCCTACGCGGGCCAGGATGGTCTCTTCTCCAGCGCCGCCCACAAGCTGCTTGATATTCGTGCGCACGGTCACGCGGGCCTTGGCTATCAGCTGGATTCCGTCTTTGGCAACGGCGGCTACCGGTGGGGTGTCTATCACCTTAGGGTTCACCGAGGTCTGCACGGCCTTCAGCACGTCGCGGCCTGCCAGGTCGATGGCGGTGGCAGTGTTGAAGTCCAGGTTGATGTTAGCCTTGTCGGCGCTGATCAGCGCGTTCACTACCGAGTTCACGCGGCCGCCGGCCATGTAGTGCGACTCAAGCTGGTTCTGCGTGATCTTCAGACCTGCCTTCGAGGCAGTGATCATATTCTTCACGATTACGGTTGGAGGCACCTTGCGGAATCTCATGAAGATCAGCTGTATCAGCGAGGTATGCACGCCGCTCACCAATGCCTGGAACCATATTCCTACAGGCACCAGGTAGAGGAACAGCACCAGCAGGATGAAGCATAATGCTACGATAAAGATTGTTGTTGATGGCATAATATTTTAATTTTTGTAATTGGGTTACTCGGGTTAGAATCTGTCGTCCTCCGCCTCTTTCACGTCGATGCGGTAGCCTTCCACCTCCACCACCACTATTGGGCGGTCGGGGTCGATAAACTTGTTGATGGCGTGCACCTCATATTGTTTGCCGTCTATGAGCGCCTTGCCGGTGGGAGCCAGTCGGGCTATGGTGGTTCCCTTAGCGCCTACGGCCACGCCGAGCGACTCCTGGTTCACCTTCGAGTCCGACTCCTCGTCGTTGCTGAAGCGCTTCCAAGTCTTAGCCTTCATAAACCATACCAGCATCCCGATGCATAGGGCCATCGAGCACAGCAGCACTATCGTGCCGGCCTGGTTGCCGTAGATGGCGTAGCTCTCCCATACCGAGAATGCGATGAGTCCTAGTCCGAAGAATCCGGCTATGCCGCCAGGCAGCGCCACTATCTCCAGCGTGAGCAGCACCAGCCCTACGAGCAGCGCTATGATGATGATTGTCCAATTCATATTATTTTACTATTTCGGTTGTCAATTGTTTGTTCAGCATGGCGGTGTGCATGGGCAGCAGCTCCTCGTAGCTGCCGTTCTTCACGGCACACTTGCCGCGGCAGTGCACGAGTATGGTGCATTGCTCAGCCTGGTCCAGTGAGTGGCGGCAGATGTCCACCAGCGCCTTTATCACATAGTCGAAGCTGTGCACGTCGTCGTTGTAGAGCACCAGGCGGCAGCCCTCGTCGCTGAGGGTGGCCACGTCCTGCTCTTCCTGGGTTTGAATCTTATGCTGGTCCATAGTCCTTATTTTTCTATTAATACGGTGGCAAAGGCACTTATGCCCTCCTCGCGACCCTCAAATCCGAGCCGTTCCGTGGTGGTGGCCTTCACCGATACGCAGTCCGCCTCTATCCCCATCACCTCGGCCAGGCATTGGCGCATCTCCTCTATGTGGGGCGCCAGCTTAGGCCTCTGGGCGCAGATTATCGAGTCGGCGTTCACTATGCGGTAGCCCTTCTCCTGCAGCAGCTCCGTCACGTGGCGCAGCAGCAGCTTCGAGTCTATGCCCTTATATTTCGGGTCGGTGTCGGGGAAGTGCTTCCCTATGTCGCCCAAGGCCGCAGCACCCAGCAGCGCGTCGCAGATAGCGTGGATCAGCACGTCGGCGTCGCTGTGGCCCACCAGTCCCTTGGTGTGCTCTATCCTTATGCCGCCCAGCCAGAGAGGAAGTCCCTCCTCCAGCTTGTGCACGTCATATCCTATTCCGGTTCGTATCATGGGGTTCAAAGTTCAAGGTTCAAGGTTCAAAGCCGCAGGGCGGCTGGTTCAAAAAGTTCAAAGTTCAAGGTTCAAGGTTCAAAGCCGCAGGGCGGCCAGTAACACATAACACATCAACACATCAACACATGTGGCAAAGCCACCAACACATTATTTCACTTTGCCCATGTTGAGGGTCAGCGAGATGCGTATCGTGTTCGAGAGCGGGTTGTTGCTGAAGCGAGCGGTAGGGATGAGGTAGGCAAAGTCCACCTGGATGCGGCTGTAGTTAAATCCGAATCCGAGTGTTGCATACTGGCGGCCGCCCTTGTTGGCATGCTCGTAGAAGTAGCCGGCGCGAGCAGCAATCATGTCGTTATACCAGTATTCGGCGCCAGCCGAGATCTGCACCTCCTGCAGCTCCTCCTTCAGTCCGCCAGGGGCATCGTAGAACGACATCAGCGCCCCCTGCATCACACCCGTCTGGTGATAGTCCGTCAGGTTGTCATAGCTGCCGTAGGTCTCGCCGTCTATGGTCACCGGAGGGGTAGGCACCAGCAGCTTGTTGAAGTCCATCAAGAAGTTCAGCCTGTTGTAGTTGTCCACGGCGTAGCTGTAGCGTCCGCCCACGCGCAGGTTGGCAGGGAGGAACTCCGTCTCAGTGTCGTCGTCCGAGTAGCGGAACTTAGCGCCCAGGTTGCTCACAAAGGCACCCAGTGCAAACTGCTGTCCGGCGTCGAGGTCCTGCTGGAAGTAGAGTCCCACGTCGGTGGCCAGCGAGTTGGCAGCCTTCGTCTGCACATAGCCGCTTCCGTCGTTCACGCTCATGCCGTTCGTCAGGTCCGAGCGCAGGTATCTGGCCGTGGCGCCCAGCGAGAGGTTGTCGCTCAGCTTCATCGAATAGGTAGCGTCCATCATAAACTCGTTAGGGTTGATCATCTGGCCCTGGTTGCCCTGGTCGTCGGTGCTCTGAATCTCGCCCAGCGAGAAGTAGGTGATCGAGCCGGCCACGGCGCTGCGCTTGTTGATGCGGTAGTATCCGCCCAGGTACAGCAGGTTCATGTCGCTCACGTGCAGGTTGCGAAGCCACGGAGTATAAGTGGTGCTGATGCCGAACTGGTTCTCGGCAAAGGCAAACTTAGCGTTGTTCCAGTGTGCCGAGTAGGCGTCCGGGGTCGAGGCCACGCCGGCGTCGCCCATAGCGGCAGCCAAGGCGTCAGGCGCTATCAGCGCTATAGGCATGCCCGTAGAGATATAGTTAGGAGAGTTTACCTGGCCGTTGATCATGTTGCCCTGGGCCAAGGCACTGTGGCCCATTGCCATGAGAGCGAGCGAGGCGACAAGTGTGAACAGTTTCTTCATTGTAGTGTGACTTTCTCTTTTTTCCTATTTAAAATAAAAATATGTACTAAGAACGCTCCCATCACAGAAATATTGTGTGCAGCCTCTCCATTTTGTCGTCCCCTGGCCAAAAAAGTCCCCCAGCCTGTCTTGTACTGAAAAAAGTTGACTCTTAAAAACAGAGTTAATATGTTCAAGTAT
>JAKSMS010000028.1 GCA_024400415.1 Bacteroidales bacterium
GCTACCAAGAATCTAACCGCCAACGGATTGGCGGCGTCCCCACGAATCGGGGGCTGATTTCCTAGGGGTGGGTTTGTGATTGTAAAAGGGGGGATTGGTAGGGAAGGGATGTTGTCTGTTGTGCCGTGATTTGGCGATTTGGATTTATTTGCGTATATTTGCAAATTGTTTGTCTTGGAATTGTGATGTGGATTGTTGCGGTAATTGTTTGTAGATTATGTGTTTGCGATGTTGTTGACGTTTTGTGGATAGGGTGTGCCGTGGTATCTTTGATGGCATTATTAATAAAATTTAATATATGAAACGTTACTGTCAGATTTTGACGCTTGTGGACGATCCGGAGATGATCGCCAAATATGTGGAGGCTCACGCGCATGTGTGGCCGGAAATTAAGGATGGCCAGCGTGAGGTGGGCATCTTGGATATGCAGATTTTCATCAAGGGCACAACGCTCTTCATGATCTGCGACACGGTGGATGGGTTTGACTGGGAGCGTGACATGGCTCGGCTGGCCACTCTGCCGCGCCAGGCTGAATGGGAGGCTTATGTGGCTCAATTCCAGGGATGCAAGGCTGATGCCCGCAGCGACGAGAAGTGGCAGCTTATGGATAAGATTTTTGGACTTAATGACTAATAATATGAATCATGTTGTGATTATGGCCGGCGGCATCGGCAGCCGTTTCTGGCCTCTCAGTACGCCGGAATTTCCGAAACAGTTTATCGACATCTTGGGCTGCGGCAGGACGCTGATCCAGCTTACGGTGGATAGATTCAAGGGCATCTGCCCGGATGAGAACTTCTGGGTGGTGACCAACGAGAAGTATGTGGATATCGTGAAGGATCAGATTCCTACGATCCCTGAAAGCCATATTTTGGCTGAGCCTGCTGCCCGCAATACGGCTCCTTGCGTGGCTTGGGCCGGCTGGCGTATACGGCAGGAGGATGAGTGTGCTAACATCGTGGTGACTCCTGCTGATGCGGTGATCATGAATGTGGAGGCTTTCCGCGCTATTATCAATGAGGCTCTCGGCTACACTGCCGCGGCTGACGCTATCGTTACGTTGGGCATCGTGCCTAACCGACCCGAAACGGGATATGGCTATGTTGAGTCAGAGGCTGTCTTGTGCGGCAATGTCCATAAGGTTGCGGCCTTCCGCGAGAAGCCGAACTTGGAGACGGCTAAGCAGTATCTGTCTGCTGGCAACTACTTGTGGAATGCGGGAATCTTTGTTTGGAATGTTGGCACCCTTATCAACTCTATACGCCAGTATGCACCTCAGATTGCCGGCGTGATGGATATGATGGTGCCTGATGGCGGCGTTCCTAGCAAGTCGGTTGAGGAGCTCTTCCCAACTTGCGAAAAGATTTCAATCGACTATGCTGTGATGGAGAAGCATCCGAATGTCTGCACGATACCGGCTGATGTGCAGTGGTCTGATCTTGGAAATTGGCAGTCGCTTCATGAAAAACTGGAGAAGGATTCGCAGAACAATGGATGCGTCGGCCGTGTGGACCTCTATGAATGCCAGAACTGCGTGGTTCATACTGAGGATGCCAAGAAGGTTGTGCTTCAGGGACTTGACGGCTATATCGTTAGCGAAAAGAACGGACAGATTCTTGTATGCAAGCGTAGCGAGGAACAGCGTATCAAGGAGTGGTCGAGTGGCGAGAAGGCATGATGGACGGCTTCGTGATAAAGGATCTGACTGACGTGAACGAGGTGCCGACTTCGCACAACGCTGGATTGAAGCGTGTGTTGCTGTCAAAAGGGGAAACTCGGTCGAAGATTACCCAGATTGCGGTGACTACCCTGAAAGCTGGCGAAGTGGCTGAGGAACATAATCACCTCGATATGGAGGAGTTTTTTCTCTTCTATGAAGGGCAGGGAAGGATGCGGATTGACGGCCGTGAAGTGGAGGTCGGTCCTGGTCGTTTTATCGGCATACCTGCTGGCGTAGCTCATGAAGTGCAGGCCGTGACTGACCTTAGGTTCCAGACGATTGGCGTAGAACTGTAAGGCAAGCGCTTCTGGAGATAATAATGAAACAGCCCGATAACTATGTGTCGGGCTGTTTTGGTTATTGTTGTGAGAATTTGAATATTGTGGTGGTGTGGAATGGTGTGTCGGGTAGTAGCGTGGTGTTGCTTTCGGCCCATTCGGGATGGTTGGGGGAGTCGGGGTAGTGCTGGGTTTCGAGGCAGACGGCGTGGCGCATCTGGTAGGTCTTGCCATATTTGCCTGTGACGCTGCCATCGAGGAAGTTGCCGGTATAGACCTGCATGCCTGGCTGGTCGGTATAGACTTCCATACGGATATGGGTGAGCGGACTGTCGAGGCTGGCACATGGCGTGTCGAGGCTGCCTTTGGTGTCGAGAATCCAGTTGTGGTCGTAGCCGCGACCGTTGATGAGCTGCTGGTCGGGAAGTTCGATATCGCGACCGATGGCTTTGGGAGTGCGGAAGTCCATAGGAGTGCCTTCTACGGATGAGATTTCGCCTGTTGGGAGGCAAGTGTCATCGTTGAGGGTGAACTGACTGGAATGAATCTGCATCAGGTGGTTGAGTATGGATAGGTCGGGATCGCCGTTGAGGTTGAAATAGCTGTGGTTGGTGACGTTGATCACGGTAGGGGCGTCGGATGCGGCTTGGTAGTCGATGCGAAGGGCGTTGTCGGGACTGAGTGTGAATTGGATGCGGAAGTCGATATTGCCGGGGAATCCGTTGTCGCCATCGGGGCTGAGATACTGCATGAGCAGGTGGGAATCGCTGGATTCTAGGATGGCGAACTCTTTGTATTGCCAGCCATCAGGGCCGCCATGAAGACAATGAGGGCCGTTGTTCTGCGGCAGCTGATAGGCAGTGCCGTTGAGCGAAAACTTGCCGTTGCCGATGCGGTTGGCAAAGCGCCCGATGGTGGCACCGAAATCTTGAAGATGGCGTTCGGGACGATAGTCATCGAGATTGTCGAAACCGAGCACTACGTCGAGTTTGTTGCCCTCGCGGGTGGGGATGAGCAGGCGCTGGATACGTCCGCCGAAGTTGGTGATATGAGCCTCCATGCCGTTGTCGTTGCGGAGGATGTGGGTCTGGATCATGATGCGGTTTGGTGTTTGATGGTTCTTTTTTTGAATGTGCAAAAATACAAGTTTTTTTTGAATTGTGCAGAATTATGTGCTGATTTGGCGTTATTGCACAATAATTAATGTACAAACAACGTTAGATTCTCGTATGAAAATACGAGATCTGCTGATATGGACGCTAATGCTGATGATGGGTGGTTCAATCTATGCCCAACAGAGATTGGAAATGGATGAGCGCGACGGATTCAGCTGGGTAAAGGTGATGGGCGAGGGCCAGCGCGTGGGAGCGTTGGATTCGGACGACAGCATCTTGGTGCCGATGGACTATTGCTATGTGCAGTATGCCAAAGGATTGCTGATTGCAGACTCGTGTGCCGACGACCAGGTGGTGGGCGAGGCTGCCTACGATGTGTTTGGCGACTGCATCATACCGGCATCAAGAGGGTACCTGAAGATACGCCCTGTGGAGAAAGATGGTGCGAGGTACCTGTTAGTGAGGACGCGAATGGATGACCACAATTATTGGGCAGTATGCGACGTGTTTGGCAACGAGGTGATCTCGCCGGCCATGTATAGCGACCTGATGGAGAGCCCATATGGCACGTTCTACTATACGGATAAGGGCTTTGCCGTGAAATATAATAAGAAATATACCTACCTCCATATCTATATAGATGAGGAGGGCAGGATGTACCAGAAAAAGAATAAGGAGATAGTATATCTTATAGAATACGAAGATTGAGAAAATGAATGTAGGAATATTAAATATTGGTGACGAACTGCTGATAGGGCAGGTGGTGAACACCAATGCCTGCCGTATGTCGCAAAAACTGATAGCTGCCGGAATGGAGGTGGTGGAGGTATGCACCATCGCTGATGACGGGACGGCTATTCGCGAAGGATTGGAACGTCTTTTGGGCAAGTGTGATGCCGTGCTGATGACTGGCGGTCTGGGTCCAACGAAGGACGATATCACCAAACATACGCTGTGTGATTTCTTTGGCAGCAGGCTGGTGGAGAATGCTGAAGCGTTGGCCAACGTGAAGCGCATATTCGATGCTCGCGGCTACGAACTGACTGAGGTGAACCGCCAGCAGGCTTGGGTGCCAGAGTGTTGCACGATGGTGAACAACTATGTGGGTACCGCGCCATGCATGTGGTTTGAGCGCGACGGCAAGGTGGTGGTGAGCATGCCGGGCGTGCCCTTCGAGATGGAGTGGCTGATGGACAACGAGGTGGTAGAACGACTGAGAAACCACTTCAACACCAGCTATATAGTGAATAAGAATCTGCTGGTGCAGGGAATTGGGGAGAGCTTCTTGAGCGATATGATAGAAGGGTGGGAATTGGCTTTGCCCAAGTGCATCAAACTGGCCTACCTGCCGCAGGCAGGCATGGTGAAACTGCGCCTGACAGCTCGTGGAAGTGACAAGGCTGTGCTTCAGCAGGCGATAGACAAGTGTGTGGCAGAACTATATCCCATAGCCGGACAATATATAGTGGGCGAAGACTGCGAAAATCTTCAGGAACTGGTAGCACAGGTGCTGACTCGCGAAGGCCTCACGCTGGCAACTGCCGAGAGCTGTACGGGCGGCACTATAGCGCAACGACTGACAGCTATTCCGGGTGCGTCGGTATATTTTAAAGGCGGCGTGGTGGCTTATAGCAATGAGGTGAAAGAATGTGCATTGGGGGTGAAACATGAGACACTAGCTGCGCATGGCGCTGTGAGTGAAGAGGCGGTGAAGGAGATGGTTGTGGGAGTGAAAGAACGTCTTGGCTCCGACATTGCAGTTGCCACGACGGGTATTGCAGGCCCTGGTGGCGGATCGGAAGAAAAACCAGTGGGAACGGTATGGATAGGCTTGGCCTATAAGGATAGCGTAGTAACCAAACTGATGCACTATGGCGACCGTCGTGCGCAGACGATTGATAGAACAGTAAATGAGGTTTATTCCTCAATAATCAAAATGATCAAAGAACAATGAAAGGATTGCTGACAGTAGGATTGCTCGTGGTGAGCAACATCTTCATGACCTTTGCCTGGTATGGCAATCTGAAGTTGAGCGAGATGAAGATTTCGACCGACTGGCCATTGATAGCCATCATTCTCTTCTCGTGGGGAATAGCGCTATTTGAATACATGTTTATGGTGCCGGCCAACAGAATCGGTTCGCAGATAACGGGCGGCCCATTCACGCTGATGCAGCTGAAAGTGATACAGGAGGCTGTGAGCCTGACGGTATTCACGCTGATAGTAGCCTTGGTATTCAAGGGCGAACCGATCAGGTGGAATAATATAGTGTCGTTTGTGCTGATAATCTTGGCCGTGTTCTTCTCATTTTATAAAGGAAAATAAAAAAAACTTATGTATATGAAGAAAATATTATTATTTGCAGGATTTATGCTGACCATGGCAATGTCGTGGTGTCAGGTGTATGACTTCAGTCTGGTGTCCGACACAGGGTCGGGGAACACCAACATTGGCGGGTTTAGGGCAGAGCTATTCTTTAAGATTAATGCCGACTCGAGTACTGTGGTGTTAGTTGATGTGGAGCCGCTGAGTACGGCTCAGAATCATTTTGTGGGCAATACGCTAGAACTGCCGCAGTCGGTGGTAGTTGGCGATGGCGAGACGGGATTGAACTATGTGGTGAACAAGATTGGCCCTCGGGCATTTACGGAAACTAGATTCCGGTCGATCTATCTGCCCGCCACAATCAATGAGATTCAAGACTCGGCTTTCTATGATGCGGTATTTGATTCGCTGACGATGTATGGCGGTGTGGAACGCATCGGCGCAAAGGCCTTTGTGAGCAATGGAGATACCAATGTATCCTATCTGACCTACTTTAACTTCTTAGGAACCATGCAGCAATGGCTGGATATGGAGATTGATGGCGACAATGCCACTCCGGTCTCATGGTCGCGCGTGATGCACAACTATGATACGGTGGTTACAGATGTGGTGATTCCTGAAGGTATGCGTACCATTCCCCCTTACCATTTTACTTGGAATCAAGGCTTGCGAACCGTGAGTCTGCCCTCTACCTTGGATTCGATAGGCGAAGCCACCTTTAAGTTCTGCATCAATCTGGATAGTGTCAATATTCCTCATTCTATCCGCTATATTGGTGATCGCGCTTTTGATAATTGTCTAAACTTGCGCGTGGTAGACTATAAGGCAGTAAGGTGCCGCTATGCCGGAAGCGCCGGTAGAACTATCTTTGCCGGCTGCAACAATATTTCGAAAATCATAATTGACCCCTACGTGGAGCAGTTGCCGGACTTTACCTTCATGTATTGCAGAGGTATAAACCAGATAGTATTGCCAGAAGGTCTTCATAGCATTGGAGCAAATACTTTTGCTCAGTGCAGTGGTCTGCGAGGCAAGCTAACCTTGCCAGAGCATCTGATTTCTGTGGGCGGCTATGCCTTTCATGGCTGCACGGGACTCGACACTTTGCAGTTTGATTGCAGAAGCTGTACGTTCGCCGACGGCTATTCTCAGCCACCATTTACTCTGGATACCAATATCAGAGTATTGATTGTTGGCGCCAATGTTGAGGTGCTGCCGAATTCCTGTTTCAGCGGATTGAGAGGTGTATCAAGAATCATTAGCCGCGCCTCGGTGCCGCCTTATGTGCCAAACAGCATTGTCTTTGATGATATCGATCGAGGTGCCTATGTGACTGTGCCCTGCGGCTGTGAGCAAGCCTATCAAACAGAGTATGGCTGGGATAGATTCTATACGATCCGTTCGTTGGAATCCGACATGTATTCTTATGCCGTGGTGAGTGCTGACGAAACTATGGGTACGGTGCAAATTATGACTGAACCAGAGTGTGTGTATCTGTATATGCAGATAAAGGCTATTCCCAATGAGGGATACCGATTCCTGCGATGGAATGATGGCAATGAGAATCCTCATAGATGGGTATATGTGGATCGCGACACAGTGATGACGGCCTACTTTGAGGTGCAGAATGAGGGCATCGGCCTCACTGAAGAGGAAAGTGCAAAGGTTTATGCACAAAATGGCTGCATAGTGGTTGAGATAGAGGGCGAAGAACAGGTTCAGATATGCGATATGATGGGCCGTGTGCTGGTTGACGAGATGCAGAGCGGTTGCGGTCGCTATGGAGTGGCCACAAATGGCATGTATCTGGTGAAAATCGGACGACATAGCACTAGAAAAGTATTTGTATGGTGATGATAAACAGTGGGTTTGCTATAAAATTTGCTGATGTGTAAAAAAAAGTGTAATTTTGCAAATTGAAAAAACAGTTCTAAAACATGATGACCTATCTAACCAACTTAGATGAAATTATAAGCATGGCTCTGCGTGAGGATGTGGGAGACGGCGATCACAGCACTCTGGCATGCATTCCGCAGACCGCTACAGGAAAAGCCAAAATGGTGGCTAAAAAAGCAGGAATCCTCTGTGGTATGGGGGTGGGCGAAAGGGTGTTCCACGCAGTAGACCCTGAGCTCAAAGTGGAGAAACTCAAGGAGGACGGCGCCCTATTGGAAGTGGGCGATGTGGTGATGTTGGTGGAAGGTCGAGCAGCATCGATTCTTACGGCTGAGCGCACGGCACTCAATTTCATGCAGCGTCTGAGCGGCATTGCTACCCAGACCCATAAGATGGTGGACATGCTGGCAGGTATGCATACCCGCCTGTTGGACACCCGCAAGACTACGCCCAATATGCGTCTGCTAGAAAAATATGCAGTGAAGTGCGGCGGTGGTACCAACCACAGAATCGGTCTGTACGACATGGTGATGCTCAAAGACAACCATGTGGATTTTGCCGGCGGTTTGGAGTCTGCTATCGATCGTACGCATGAGTATCTCAAGGCTAAGGGCAAGGACCTTAAGATTGAGATAGAGGTGCGCAATATGGAGGAACTTGAGCGCGTGATGCAGCATGGCGGTGTGGACCGCATCATGCTGGATAACTTCGATGTGCCTACCCTAAAGAAGGCTGTAGAACGAATTGGCGGCAAGTATGAGACCGAGGCCTCGGGCGGCATTACCGAAGAGACCCTCAAGGACTATGCCTCATCGGATGTAGACTTTATCTCGGTAGGTGCACTCACGCATCATATCAAGAGTCTGGATCTTAGTTTGGTCTCAAACTTCTAACAGCGTCTTTGCATGCGGTTATTGTGGGGCATCAATGTGCGAAGCAAAGTGGTCAAGAAACGCTTGGCCGCTAAAGTAGACAACGTCAGATACCGAATCAACTGCCAGTTGCAAAACGAGGTGTTTGGCCAATGGTGGTTCAAGCGCCTGTTGGTTCGTTATCATCAGCTGTTGATGCCTGGATACAAGAACCTGCCTCTGGCCGAAGTCATCCACTATATGGGAGTGGGTTTCGGTCAAGGACGTGTGTGGCAGAGGGCTAAAGGACTGGCATACTCGCTGCTGATGGCACTGCCGCCGCTGTTGATATTCCTCTTTACGCTGGTGGCTTACCTGCCGGTAAAAGAGGTGCAAGATGCACTCTTGAACGAATTGCAGGGAATTGTGCCCGACAATATCTTCGCTAAGGTGTCGGACTTGATAACCGACGTGATGGGGCGCAAGCATGGCAGTCTGATGTCGATAGGATTCTTTACCTCTTTGATATTGGCAGCTAATGGTATACATGGATGCTTGATGTCGATGAACTATAACCACGACACCATTATTCGTCAAGGACTGGTGAAAAGGTATTTGGTCTGCCTTTTTCTGGTGATATTGCTGTTCACTCTTTTGGTGGTGGCAATGGGACTGATGGTGGAATATCAGAATATCCTCAACTATCTGATGGATCAGAATTGGATAGCGCCTTCGAAACTGAGCATGCTGATGTTCAATTTCGGGCGTTGGGTGATCATGGTGTTGCTCACGCTGTTTGTGCTGACTTCTATCTATCGATGTGCTCTGCCCAAGCGCCAACGAATGCTGGTGAGGTTTTTCTCGATAGGTTCGGTGCTTGCCACGCTGCTATTCTTTGGGCTCACGTGGGCATTCCAAATATATCTTGATAACTTTAATAATTATAATATCCTTTATGGTTCCATCGGTACGGTGCTGGTGCTGATGCTGTGGCTTTTCGCCAACTGCTATGTGATGCTGGTAGGATATGAGATTAATGTGAGCGTGGTGCGCAGCCAGCAGGATGTGGCACAATGGCGCGTGATGCGAAAGGAGCACCGGGCTAAGATTCGCGCTCGTCGAAATAAGGCATTGCGGATTCCGGAACCGGCTAAACCTATTGAGGTAAAGGCAGAAGCAAAACCCGAATGGCTGTCTCTCAACGTGGAATTGACCCTGCGTAAGAATCCAGATGGGTCATGGTCAACGGTGGAATCTAATGTAGAAAAGAAATAATAGAAACTAATATAACACAATAATATGATTATTCAGAAAGAAAACGGCAAAGTGGTGCCTCAAGAGCGCTCGGCCAACAGATTTAAGATGATAGCCAAGACGATGTTTGGTCTTGAAGAGGTGTTGGCTGAAGAATTGAGAGAGTGTGGAGCTGAGGATGTTGAGCCAATCACCAGAGCCGTATCATTCACAGGCGATATGCGTGTGCTTTATCGTGCCAACTATACCTGCCGTACTGCGCTGGCCATCTTGAAACCCTTTGCAGAGTTCGAGGCTAATAATGATCAGGAACTCTATGATCAGGTGTATGCCATCAAGTGGGAAAAGATTCTCGATGTGGATGGCACCTTTATGATTGATAGTACCACTAGTGGCGAGGTGTTTACCCATTCTTACTATGCAGCCCTTAAAACAAAGGATGCTATTGCAGACCATTTCCGCAAGATGTTTGGCCGTCGTCCAAGTGTTGATACCGAAAATGCAGACTACAAGTTCAACCTCCATATTACCGACAATAAGGTGACCCTGCTAATGAATTCCAGTGGTGACTCTCTCCACAAGCGCGGCTATCGCCAGGCTGTGGGTATTGCACCTATCAACGAGGTTCTTGCTGCCGGTATGATCAAGCTTAGCGGCTGGAAGTGCGACTGCAACTTTATGGACCCTATGTGTGGATCGGGCACCCTCCTTATCGAAGCCGCTATGATGGCTAACAATATCCCTGCCCAGTATTACCGTGGCGACCGCTTCGCCTTTAAGCGTTGGAAAGAGTTCAACCTTGGGGTGTGGAAGAGCGTCAAGGAGGAAGAGAACCGTAAGATTGGCAGCATGGATTTCGAATATGAAATATGGGGTAATGATATAGACATGAATGTGCTTGAGCAGGCTGAGAAGAATCTCGAATACTGCAAGCTCCACAAAGACGTGATGCTCTATTGCGGCTCGTTTGAAGATCAGTCAACCCCAGAAGGTCGCACTATCGTGGTTACCAATCCCCCTTATGGCGAGCGTATTAAGATTGATGACCTCAACGCCATGTATGAGAAATTGGGCGACACTTTCAAGCAGAAGTATGGCGACGGCGTAGAGGTTTGGCTGATTACTAGCGACTTTGAAGCGATGAAGCATATAGGTCTGAAGCCATCTAAGAAGATTCAGCTGTTCAATGGTTCGCTCGATTGCCGTCTGCTTAAATTCGAACTCTACGAAGGAAGCAAAAAAGCCAAATATCAGGAAAACTAGGTGATATCATCTGAGTTTATCAAGCAGCAGGCCCTCAAAGTAGGGTTTGACATTTGTGGCATTGCCCGTGCAGGGTCAATGCCTCAAATGCTTGATAGGCTTAATTTGTGGCTCTCGAAAGGCTACCATGCTGATATGGAATATATGGCGCAGCATGTTGAGATGCGTTGCAACCCAGGGCTTTTGGTTGAAAATGCCCGCTCGGTGATATGTGTAGCTGTGGGGTACAAACCCGACCGAACGATGAATGGGCCGATTAAGATTGCCCAATATGCCTATCAGCAAGATTACCACGAAACTATCAAGGCCAAGCTTTTTGCATTAATAGCTGCCATTAAAGAGGAGTATCCTGATTTTGAAGCCAAGCCCTGCGTCGATACTGTGCCCATAAGCGATAAGTTGTGGGCTGCGCAGGCGGGTTTGGGCTGGATCGGTCGCAATACCTTGTTGGTAACGCCCTCCATGGGGTCTTATGTGAATTTGGGTGAGTTGGTGACTGCTGAAGAATGCGATAGCTACGACCATCCAATAGAGAATCGTTGTGGAGAATGTCAGAAATGTATTGTTGCATGCCCTAATCAAGCCCTCTTAGTGGGAGAAACCCTAGAGAATGGCCAGAGAATACCGCTCCTTAACGCCTGCCGCTGCAATGCTTACAATACGATTGAGAATCGGTCGGAGAATTTGACTGAGAGTCTTAATCTTCAGGGATATGCTTTCGGTTGCGACTGCTGCCAACGGGTGTGCCCCTATAATCAGCAGTCTTTGCCCAAGATTATGATGACTGATTCGGAATTGCAGCAATTGGAGCGGCTCCCTAATGCGGATGCGTCCACTTTTCGTAAAATAGTGAAGCATAGAGCCCTCAACCGTATCAAGTACGGTCAGTGGGTTCGCAATATAGATAAAATTAAAAAAACACTGTCAGAAGACCAATATTCATTTAAAAAACCATTATGAAACCAAAGACAATTTGCAATGAGAAGGCATTCCGCTTCCGTAGATTCTGCCGGGCGGGATATGCTGCATTTCGGTCGATGCATCAGGTGGTCAACATTGGACGATTGGCCTCCTATATAGCAGATCTTCAACTGCGCAAGTCTGCAGTGGCAGTGAGCGTGCTAGTGCCTTTATTGGCAGGCAATGCTCTAGCCCAGACTGACGATACGCCAGAGCTGTATCTGCTGCCCACGCTCGACATCACAGCTCCGGCAGATTCCATCCAAGGATCTCCTGATGCGGCTGCGGTCATTACCAGGTCGCAACTGCAGGGACTGCCCATTAGTTCGGTGTCGGAATTGCTAGAGCAGCTGCCCGGTATAGATCTGCGCACTAGGGGAGGAGGCGACGTTCAAGGCGACATCACTATGCGCGGAGGCTCCTTTGACCAAATGGCCGTATTACTCAATGGAGTCAACATCACCGATGCCCAGACCGGCCATCACAACCTCGACATCCCCATCGATATAACGATGGTTGATCGAGTCGAGATCATTCCCGCTTCAGCTTTAATCCACTATGGTGTCACCTCTTTTTGTGGTGCAATCAACATCGTGACGGGCGAAGGCCGCTCCGATCGTCTGCATGCTCAGGTATCGGGTGGCAGTTATGCTCAGCGTCATGCCTCATTGGGCGCTACCAAAGTAGTGGGTAATTGGAATCTTACTGCCGCTACTTCTTATCATCATAGCGATGGCTATATTTCCAATACGGATTATGATCATGCCTCGCTGTATCTTCAAGCTCATCAGCATGATACCAAAGGTGATTGGCTGCTTCAGGTTGGGGGACAACTAAAAGATTTTGGAAGCCAGGCGTTTTATAGTATCAAGTATCCTGACCAGTTTGAGTCTACCCGAACGCTTATGGCCTCGATTACCCGTCAACGCAAATGGCGAGACTGGAATATCGACGCTATGATTTACGGCAGACTGCACAAAGACCGTTTTGAATTATTCCGCGATGGATATGTTGAGGCGCCTTCTTGGTATGCCGACCACAATTATCATCTTTCGGCCAATACTGGAGTTCGCCTACGCGCGTCTTGTAGTTGGATAATGGGACTCACTAGTTTTGGCGCCGAACTTCGCGACGAAGGCATCCTCAGTAACGTCCTTGGAGATTCGTTGTCTACTCCGATTGAAGTACGTTGGGAACCTAGCGGTCACTACTATACCCTCTATAAAAATCGCCTTACCTCGAATGGTTTTGTTGAGCATGCTGTCAGCCTAAATAAGTTGAAGCTGACGGGTGGATTGCTTCTTTCGCACAACACTATGATGGGATTCGATTATGGCTATTCGATTGCTGCTGACTATCCGATTACCTCTGCACTGGACCTTAGAGGCTCTTTCGGTCGCAGTCTTCGTATTCCAACCTATACGGATCTATACTACAAGAGTGCCACGCAGGTTAGCAATCCTAACCTAGAGTCGGAACATAGTCAGCATGCCGAAGTTTCTTTGCGTTATGTGAAATCTCATTTCAATGCACAAGCAACTCTTTATGCCCGTCATGGCACCAATATCATCGATTGGGTGCGTCCTACTACGGATGATTTGTGGTATAGCATGAACCATTCTGCCATAGATGCTGTTGGTTCCGATATTCAAGTTGCCTATCGCGGGGGCAATCTGTTGAAGAGGGTAGGGGTAAGCTATTCTTACTGCAATGTTGAGCAGCAGGCTGATGGCTATATTTCTAACTATGTGCTCGACTATCTGCGCCACAAATTGGGTGTAGATGTGCTTCTTACTCCTATCAGGGGCTTGCGATTGAAGGCTATGTGCGACTATCACTATCGCGAAGGCGGCTATACCGATATCAATGGTGACTATTGGAACTATGATCCGGTATTCCTCATCAATGCTGGAGTAGAATATGACCTCTGGAAGTGTACTCTTTTTGTTGAGGGTTTCAATCTGCTCAACCAGACTTATCGCGACTATGGCGGCGTGCCTCAACCTGGTTTTTCCTGTCTTGCAGGTGTGCGACTGATTTTATAAATTACTAATCAGGTCTTCGTTATGCAGTGTAATGTTGGGACGTCCGATCGGACGTCCCTTTTTTTTCTTGTTGCTAGTATTGTTCTTTCTCGTTGGGGAAGCTGCCCGACTTTACGTCGTTGACATACTGGCTGATGGCGCTGGTGATGTCGGCGCCAAAAGATCCATAGGTGCGCAGGTATCGTGGTTTGAACTGCTGGGTGATTCCGAGCATGTCCTGCAACACCAGCACTTGGCCGTCTGCTCCGGATCCGGCTCCAATGCCGATAGTTGGTACGGAGAGTTCTTTGGACACTTGTTCGGCCAGCACGGCAGGTATTTTCTCTAGCACTATTGCGAAGCAGCCAGCCTCTTGAAGCAGTTTGGCGTTGTGGATGAGTTGGTTGGCCTCTTCGTCGTTAGTGGCACGAACGGCATAGGTTCCGAATTTGTTGATACTCTGTGGGGTAAGACCTAAGTGCCCCATTACGGGTATGCCGGCACAGAGTATGCGGTTGATGGATTCAAGTACCTCTTCGCCGCCTTCTAGCTTGATAGCGTCGGCCCCGGTCTCTTTCATTATTCGGATTGCGCTTGCGAGTGCCAGCTTAGAGTTGCCCTGGTAGGTGCCGAACGGGAGGTCGACGACCACAAGCGGACGGGATAGGGCTCGTACTACCGATGAAGCGTATACGATCATCTCGTCGAGGGTGATAGGCAGGGTAGTCTTGTGGCCCTGCATAACGTTGGCAGCGGAGTCGCCTACCAGCACCACGTCGATTTGGGTGTTGTTGACCAGGCTGGCCATTGAGTAGTCGTATGCTGTGATCATAGCGATTTTCTCGCCACGCATCTTCATGCTCTGTAGTACTTTAGTGGTGACCTTGGTCACGTCAGTCTGTAGATAGGCCATGATATTGGTTGTATGAGTTTTATGGTTGTTTGGTTGGGTTATTCTATTTCTTCGTTTTTGGCGTCTTTGGGTTCGTCGAATTCTTCCTGTTCTTCAACGATACGCATCAAGGCGCGAAGCGGTTTCTTTATCTCGTACTCTCCGTGGTTGCCAATCTTATAAGCTTTGTAGTACTTGCCGTCCAAGGTTATGGTACCCTCCTCCATATTGGTCTTCACCTCGTAGAGGTAGTCTTTGATCTCTTCTGGCTGGATGCGCTTGCCTAGATAGATGGTGTCGAATTGGGCTGGACTGATGGCTGCCTGCATGGTAATCATGTCCGAACCCTTAGGACCTTTAATCTTCTTTGTAGAAAGGGACTTGAACTCTGGCCCTTTTTCGGTATATTTTTTTGCAAAGATGCGCAGCTTGTTGTCCCATTGGGTCTGGTTGGCTGGGAATTGGATAAAGATGGAGTCCACCAATGGCGCATCGCATTCATCCCAAGCGCGGTTGAAATTGGAGTGCAGCACCACATATCCCACCTGTAGCAGAATCTGCTTGCGGTGCGGAATAAGGGCATAGCGCTCTACCACCTTCTTATAGTCCAAGTGTTCTTCAATATTGATGTTCAGCGCTGGCGGACAGGTGTCCATAGTATTGTCAACGGCATACACGCTGCCTTTGTTCATTTGCAGCGAGGTGTAGTATCCGCGGATTGTGGTGTCTTGGCCTGGAAGGAAGCATCCGCGTCCATATCCGAGGCATTCGTCGGGATTGTTGCGGAAGGTCACCAATACGCTGCCTTCTAGGCGGATATTGCCGTTCAGCAGTCGGCGGCTTTCTGGCAGCTGGCTGTAGTTATAGGTGAAGGTTGTAGTGGGCACCTCGTAGCGCAGTATTTCGGTCGTGTCCCCATGGCATGAGCAATGGATTCTGTTGCTGGCGTAGCGTATGGGGAATGGGGCATGGCAGCGGGCGGAGAAGTACTTGGCCACCATATTGGCCCTCGACTGGCTCACCTCCTCATTGCCGTCGGCATCGCTGTATGACTCTATGGTCATGGTGTACATCATAGGGTTGCTGCGGTCGGCAAAAGCAATGCTGTAGGCCGAATCCAGCACATCTAGGTCGGATGTGTGGTATGTCGTGTCGCCGGGCGTATACTTCACCAGCATGTAGAAGGTTTCAGGATGCTTCGGGAATGAAGGCTCCTGTGCCTTGTTTTTAGAGCTGGTGCTCGTTTTTTTCTTGGCGTTGCTGGCGGGTACATAGAGTCCCGTTTGGGCCATGGCGAATCCTATGGTGAATAGCGTAATGAGCGATAGGGTAATAATCTTCTTCATCGGCTGCTGGATATTAGCTGGTCAATAATCTGGTCTGTATCTATTCCTTCTGCCTCGGCGTAGTAGTTGCGCACGATGCGGTGACGAAGCACCTCGTGGGCAACTGCGTAAAGGTCTTCTATGTCGGGTGAGTATTTGCCATGGAGGGCAGCATGGGTCTTGGCTCCCATTATCAGGTATTGCGAGGCTCTTGGGCCTGCACCCCACGAGAGGTACTTGCGGCTGATTTCCGATTCTCCTGCCGGACGGGTCGAGGCGGTAAGCCTTACGGCTGCCTCCAGCACGTTGTCGGTCACCGGCATGCGCCTTATTACTGCCTGCATGGCTATGATTTCTTCGGCTCCGAGAATCGATCTCACCTCCACGTCGCTATCTATCGTGGTGGCCTTCACGATGGCCACCTCTTCCTCGAATGTTGGGTAGTTCAGCTTCACGTTGAACATGAATCGGTCTAGCTGGGCCTCGGGTAGGGGATAGGTGCCTTCCTGCTCGATAGGGTTCTGTGTGGCCAGCACAAAGAACGGTTTCTCCAACTTGTAGCTGTTGCCCGACACGGTCACCATCTTTTCCTGCATGGCCTCGAGCAGGGCTGCCTGTGTTTTGGGAGGGGTGCGGTTGATCTCGTCGGCCAGCACTATGTTGGCAAAGATAGGTCCTTTGATGAACTTGAACTGGCGGTTCTGGTCGAGAATCTCGCTACCCGTGATATCTGATGGCATCAGGTCGGGGGTAAACTGTATTCTTGAGAAACTGAGTCCTAATGCCCGTGACAGGGTGTTGATCATCAGTGTTTTGGCCAATCCGGGAACGCCTACCAGCAGGCAGTGGCCTCCAGTAAATACGGCGTTGAGCAGGCTGTCTACAGCCTGGTCCTGGCCCACGATCACCTTAGCAATCTCGGACTTCAGCTCTTGGTATTTCTTTACGAGCAGGTTGAGTGATTCTGTATCGGTCATGTATAGTGTTTTTAGGTCTACTGGGCGCTATATTTCACCCATGGCAGTTGGAATGAGCAGTCTCTGAATTCTGGACTGATGCGCACGTAGGTGTTCTTGAGCATCTTGGCCGACCACTCCATCACCTTTTTATGCTTGGCCTCTGAGAGGGCGGCATTAAAGATGTTGTCGTAGTCGTCTGTCAGGTTGGCCTGGTGCTCTGGAATGCGCTTTGTCACCTGCATCAGGCGGTATACGGTCTTATTCTCTTCAGTCTGCATCTCGGTGGCGTTCGACACGTCGCCAGCGTTCATGGCTGCGAAACCAATGCCGGGGAACTGCTGGCTGCATTCATCTTTAGTGAAGCGCATGTCGCCAGTATATTGCTTGTATACCACGCCGCCCTGCTTCTTGGTGGGGCCGTCGGAGAATTTCTCGGCGGCTTGGGCGAAGGTCAGGTTGCCCAGCTTGATCTGGTTGGCAATGCTGTCTAGCTTCATGCGGGCGCTCAGCTGGTCCTCTATCGAAACCTTTGGGGTGATGAGTATGTGGCGGGCATTGATGGTGTTGCCGCGGCGCTCTATCAGCTGTATGATGTGGAATCCGAATTGGGTTTCAATGATGGGCGACACTTCGCCGGGCTTCAGCGCAAAGGCTGCTGCCTCGAATTCCGGCACCATCATGTCGCGTCCGAAGAATCCCAGTTCGCCCCCTTTCTTGGCCGACTCTGGGTCTTGCGAGTAGAGGGTGGCCAGCATCGAGAACTTCTCGCCATTCAGCACGCGCTCTCTCAGGCGTGCCAGCTGTTCGCGAGCGTTGTCGCGCTCGGCCTCAGTCACGATGGGGTGTATGGTGATTTCGGCCAGCTCAAACTGCTCGGGCACCACGGGCAGGCTGTCTTTGGGTATGTTGTTGTAGTAGGCGGCCACCTCCGAGGGCGTCACCTTTACGTTTTCGGTCAGCTTGTATTCAGCTTTCTGTGCCATCAGGCGGTCGCGATACATGTTGAAGTATAGGTCGTGCAGCTCGTCGTAGGCATGGTCGGTGGCCTTCTTGATGCCCTCTTTGCCGCCATACTGGCTTTCGAGCATCCTTAAGATGTATTGCACCTGCATCTCCACGTCGTCGTCGGTCACCTCTATGCTGTCCTGCTCGCCTTTGTGGATAAGCAGTTTGGTGATCAGCATGTCTTCCAATATCTGGCAGCGGTTCTCGAATGGATTGCTGTAGCCCTGCTTCATGCGTATGGGTATGTAGCTGTTCTCAATGTCGGACAGCTTCACGATATGCTTGCCTACCACGCCCACCACCTGGTCTATCACCACCTTGTCCTGGGCCTTGAGGCCTAGCGGCAGTGCTATCAGTAGGAGGACTGCTATGATGAAGTTTCTTTTCATTATTATATATTTCATTAATATTACTTTCACGTGCTAGTAGGTGATGCCGTCTACCACGTCTTGATGAATCTTCACGTTGTATTTCTTGCGAAGGCTCTGATTCAGCTGGCGCTCTATCTCGTTTTGGTATTCGTTCATGTAGTATCCGCGAGCCTCGGTCAGGTTCTTCAGGTCGGGCTCCATGATCTTTTCTACCACTACGATGCTGTAGCCCTTGTCGGATGGGTGCACTATCACGCCCTCTTTCCATTCGTTGTCGCCCAGCAGGCTCTGCTTGCCCTGCTCCACGACTTTGAGGTCTATCTTAGCCTTGGCGGTGCCTTTGCCGGCCAGTTCGCTTTCCAGCTTCTGGCTGCTCCAGTTCTTCTTGATGCTCTTGTTCACGATCTTCAGGGCCTTGTCCTGTGGCAGCATGGCGGCAGCGTCGGCGTCAACATCTATAGTCTTCACGCGTGCGCGAAGGTTCCAGAAGAATGGGGCGTCGTCGGCGTTGTCCAGGCTCTTGGTCTTGCTTTGACGCTCATAGAACTGGGCGAATCCCACTGAGTCTTTGATGGCCTTGCCCCAGATCATCAGCTCGTTGTAGGAGAATATCATCATGCCGTGGCGGTATTCCTCTATCAGGTTGGCAAAGTCGGCGTTCTCCTCTTCCAGGTGGCTGTTGGCATATTCTATGGCCACCTCGTCGGCGTAGTCCTTATACTTATACTGCACATACATGGGCAGGTCGTATCTCAGCTCTTTGGTCTGGCGCATCTCTATGTATTTGCCTAGGTCCACCTGGGTGTATTCCTTGCCGGCCAGCCTCATGATGGGGCGCAGGTCGGTAATCTGGGTAGAGTCGAAGGTCCAGCGCTTATAGAATACCGAGTCGGTAATCAGGCTCTTCAGCTGGTCCAGCGAGGCCAAGGTGTTCTTGGTGGGCTTGCCCTTCTTGTTGAGGGCATAGGTCGTGGTGAGGTCCTCGAAGTTGTAGCGCTTCTTGGCGTTGGCGGCGTAGATGGCGCGAGGGTCTTTGCTGCGCTGGTCGCGGCTCAGCTTCTGCTTGTAGATCGACACCATCTCCTCGTATGAGGGAATCTCTTCGCGGCTCACCACCTTGATGATGTGCCAGCCGTATTTGGTCTTGAAGGGCTTGGAGTATTCTCCAGCCTTGAGGCCTTTGGAGAGCTGCACCACATAGTCTGGCGGCAGCTGCTTCAGCTCCAGTTCGCCCATGAATCCGCCGCCTTGGTTGGTGTTCATGTCGTCGCTGTGCTGGCGGGCCATGTCGATGAATGTCTTGCCGCTTTCCAGTCCCTCATAGGCCATGTTGATTCTGGCTTCGGCGCGGCCGGGGTTCTGGTCGTCGCGCACCCAGATGTGGGAGAGCTTCACGTTGCCGTAGTAGGGCACGCGCTCGTGCACCTTCACCACGTGGTAGCCGTAGCGGCTGCGCACGGGCTTGCTCACAGTGCCGGGCTCGGTGGTGTAGGCGGCGTTCTCAAAGGGGTAGAGCATGTCGAATACGGTGAAGCATCCCAGGTCGCCAGCGTTGGGGTCTATCTGGAATCGTTCGCCGGCAACCTTCTCGCGCTGCTCGTCTATCGACTGCTGGGCCAGCTTGGTGAAGTCCTCTCCGTTCACGGCGCGCTGGTAGTAGTCCATGGCCTTGTTGTAGGCCTTGAGGGTGTCTTCGGCAGAGTCGCCGGCGCCCACGCGGATGAGGATATGCGAGGCGTGTACCGCATAGTGGTTGCGCTCATAGGCCTCGCGCAGTATGTTCTCCATGGTGGCCGAGTCTATCAGGTATGGGGCTGCCAGCTCGTCGCGATACATCTTTAGCTCTTTGTTCAGGGCCTGCATGGTGTCTAGTCCCATGGCGTAGGCGTCGGCCAGCTTGGTGCGGTAGTTCACAAAGAGGTCCACATATTCCTCCAGCGCCTGGCGCTTCTCGTAGGTGCATGGGGTGGGGGCGTCCTTCTCGCTCTTGCCTTGTGAGCGCAGGAATTCCTTCATGAATTCCGACTTTAGGATTTTCTGGCCGTTGACCTCAAAGATTACGGGGTCCTGTTGTGCATGGCTGATAGTGGCTGGCAGCATCAGGGCTGCAAAGGCCATTATGGCGAATACTTTCTTCATTTCTTGTTCTCAAAAGGTGCAGGCTGTTATGCCTGCACTCGTTTTCGTTTTTTTTGGGGGGTTCTTAGCTTCTTTCCTAGTTGCTGAGGGTTCTACTCTGTATTATCGTCTCGAGTAGTTTGGAGCCTCGCGGGTGATGGCGATATCGTGTGGGTGGCTCTCAGCATAGCCGGCAGCGGTGATGCGGATAAACTTGGCCTTCTTCAGCGTGTCGATGTCGCGGCTTCCGGTGTAGCCCATGCCGGCCTGCAGGCCGCCTACCAGCTGGTAGAGCACCTCGCCGAGGGTTCCCTTGTAAGGCACGCGTCCCACTACGCCTTCTGGCACCAGCTTCTTGGCGTCCACCTCGCCGGCCTGGAAGTAGCGGTCCTTCGAGCCTGCCTGCATGGCCTCGAGCGAGCCCATGCCGCGATAGCTCTTGAACTTGCGGCCTTCGAAGATGATGGTCTCGCCTGGAGCCTCGTCAACGCCAGCCACGAGCGATCCGATCATGATGCAGTCGCCGCCAGCGGCCAGTGCCTTCACGATGTCGCCAGAGTAGCGGATGCCGCCGTCGGCAATGATAGGCACGTCGTAGCCCTTGCTCTTCAGGGCGCCGTATACCTCGCATACGGCGGTGAGCTGTGGCACGCCGATGCCGGCGATCACGCGGGTAGAGCAGATGCTTCCGGGTCCGATGCCCACCTTTACGGCGTCGGCGCCAGCCTCGGCCAGCATGAGGGCAGCCTCGCCGGTGGCGATGTTGCCTACCACTACGTCTACGTTAGGATATTTGGCCTTGATCTCCTTGAGCGCGTTCACGGGGCGGAGGGTGTGGCCGTGTGCGGTGTCAATCACCAGTGCGTCCACGCCGGCAGCAACCAGTGCGTCCACGCGGTCCATCATGTCGTTGGTGATGCCCACGCCGGCAGCCACTCTCAGGCGGCCGTTGGCGTCCTTGCATGCGTTGGGGCGCTCCTTGGTCTTCATGATGTCGCGATAGGTGATCAGGCCTGCAAACTGGCCCTTCTCGTTCACCACAGGGAGTTTCTCAATCTTGTTGTCCTGCAGTATGATTGCTGCCTCAGCAAAGTCGATGCCCTGCTTGGCGGTAATCAGGCGCTCCTTGGGAGTCATCACCTCTGAGATGGGACGCTCCATGTCGCGCTCGAAGCGCAGGTCGCGGTTGGTCACGATGCCGATGAGCACTCTGTTCTCGTCCACGATAGGGATGCCGCCGATGCCGTATTCGTGCATGGCGTTGAGGGCATCCTTCACCTTGGCCTCGCGGGTCATGGTCACAGGGTCGATGATCATGCCGTTCTCGGCACGCTTCACCTTGCGCACCTCGGCGGCCTGGCGCTCGATGCTCATGTTCTTGTGCAGTAC
>JAKSMS010000029.1 GCA_024400415.1 Bacteroidales bacterium
TTTTTTTAATTCCATTTTTCATGTAAAACGGGAATTTTTAGAGGTTACCTTAAGCATCTGTGCGCGCGAAAAGCCCCCCATCCCCTGCCCTCCCATCGCCGCTCGACAGCGACTACCCACTAGCCGGCAAACGGCATGCCAACCCGCTGAGAGAATGAATCTTATTGAGTCCTACTTGGATGCTAATTGGCGCATATGTGCTATATGTGTGCTATATATGTGCTATATTTGTCCTATGCTATAGAGATAGCAGATATATAGCACATATATAGCACACATATAGCACATATGAACCAGTTTGAACCCAGCTATAATGGCAGTAAGGGCGCTATTGCTCTAGGGGATAGGCCTACAAAAAAGGCCGGCAATAAAAAAAAATGGCGCAGAAGTTTCGCCATGTCGAGAAAAAGTGCTAACTTTGCAACCGCTATGAAGAAGATCGTAATACTTACCGGAGCCGGCATCTCGGCAGAGAGCGGCATCTCCACCTTCCGCGACAGCGACGGCCTGTGGGAGAAATACAGCATCGAAGAGGTGTGCACCCACGACGCGTGGCTGCGCAACCCAGGCTTGGTGCTTGACTTCTACAATGCCCGCCGCCACGACGCCATGAAGGCACAGCCAAACGAGGCTCATCGCCAACTAGTTAGGCTGGAAGAAAAATACGACGTGAGAATCATCACACAGAATATCGACAAGCTGCACGAGCGCGCCGGTTCGAAGAACGTGCTGCACCTCCACGGCGAAGTGGACATGGCACGGTCGGAGCGCAACGACGACCTGCTGGTGGCACTGGGCGACAAGGACATACACCTTGGCGACCTGGCACCCGACGGGGCCCAGCTGCGTCCGCATATAGTATTCTTCCAAGAGGCCGTTCCCAATATCGAGCCGGCATCAAAGCTTTGCGAAGAGGCCGACATCTTCATCGTGATAGGCACCAGCATGGCCGTATACCCCGCAGCAGGACTGATACACTATGTGCCGCGCCACGTGCCCTGCTACCTGGTAGACCCCAAGGCTGTACCCATCTCAAGACCCATCACCATATACCAAGAAAATGCCGGGACCGGCGTAAAGAAAGTAGTAGAAGAATTGTTGAACCAATAAACATAACGTCATGATAAAGAGATTATCACTATGCCTGATGACATTGGCCGTGCTGATGATGGCCGGCTGCAAAAAGGACCCCGTAAGACAAGATGGTTCTGACACAGAAAACGAACCCGAAAACGTCAATATCGAAGATTATCCTGAGGCGATTCTCGGCCAGTGGGACGCCGTGCTCGACAAGTGCTATGAGGCCTACACCGAAGACGACGGATATCAGGAAATAACCTACGCCAACGAATGGTCTAATGAACTGACCCTCAACTTCAAAACTGATGGCAAAGTGACTTACAGGGCCAAGGTGAGCGGCGGCATAGACGAATGGGACGACACCTACTCCGTAAAGGGCGACACCCTCGTGTGGGACGTGAGGGAATATAAAATCAACAAGCTGAACAGCAAGGAGTTGGTGATACAGTGCGACATTATCGAAACGCACACCACCTCAGGCGGCACCATTCGCGAAACCGGATTAACCAAGCATTGGGAACTGAAGAGATGACGCAGAAGGTGCTCTTTTTGGACTTCGACGGCGTGATCAATACCGACCGGATGGCCATTGACGCCTTGACAAAAGAGGGCGAATGGCGTGACGAGTTCGGGTTGAAATTCGATCCGGAATCCATTCTAAATCTGCGACATATAATCGAAGAAACCCAAGCCAGAATAGTTGCCATAACATCCTGGAAACAGTATGGCCTAGACTATCTGCAAGAGATTTGGCAAGGCCGGCAGATGCCAGGCGAGATAAGCGACATCACGCCCGACTATCGAACAGATTTTGAGATGGATGCGCACCATCAGCCAAAGTGCGTACAGGCCCCCCTGATGAGCAAAGGCGAAGGCATCGAGGAATGGATTCTGCAAGAGCAGCTCCAAGGACGGGAAACTCAATATGCCATTCTCGACGACATTCAGTCATTCACCCTCGACCAGCAGCCCCACTTCGTACAGATATGCGCGCATTGCGGAATCACATCGAAGGACGCCGATCGCGCAATACAGATACTCAGCCAAAACATAAGACAACATGAATGAGGTTAGCATAAAAGATGTAGCAGAATACCTAGACCGGGTAGGAGTTCAATTCATGGCCACAATAGGACTCGACGGCAAGCCCAAAGTGCGGCCTATGCAATATATGGTGATGGACGGAGACCGCTTGTGGTTCTGCACCAATTCCAAGAAAGATGTATATGCCGAACTGCAGGCAAACCCTTGTCTTGAGCTATGCGGATGCAAGTTAGAAACAGATGAGATTCAAACTCCTTGGATAAGATTTAGTGCAGAAGCCGTATTCGAAGAACGGCAAGATATTCGCAATGCCATCATCGAAAAAAGCAGCATCGTAAACGCGCTCTACAGGGATAAGAAAGAGGACCCGATCTTCAAGGTATTCTACCTGAGAAACATTGACGGATGGATGACAAATCTAGGCAATGTAAGAGGCCTTGAGCAGAAGGCAGACTTTGCAAAACCGGTGCATTTCCAATTTTAGAGAACTGGTATCGGCCGCAACCGACACGGCCTTTAGAGCTGATTGTAGAGCGAGATGATCTCCTCGATATTATCCTCTAGCGGACGTTGGCCGTCAACCCAATGAATCTGTGTGCCGCCACGTTCCATGTGGCGAAACCAGGTCATCTGGCGCTTTGAGAAGCGGCGTATTTCGGTATAGAGCTTCTCATACATCTCGTCGTAGCTCATCTCGCCAATAATATACTTGGTAACATAGCGATACTCAAGGCCATACTTCATCAGTCGCTCGGCACTTACGCCGCCGTCAAGGATGCGCTTAACCTCCTCTACCATGCCTTCTTCTAGGCGCTGACGCAGGCGGATGCCAATGCGCTCAATCACTTTTTCGCGCGGAAAGCTTACGCCTATGATAAGATGCTTCATCGCAGGCATACGCACAACATTCTCTGGATGCTTTAGATGGTATTCCTGAATCTCAAGAGCGCGCACAAGACGCTCGCGGGTCTCGGTATCGGTATGGTTGTGGAGCTTGATATAGCTGGCTAGTCGCGCGGTAAGTTCTTCATCGGAATAGGACTCTAAACTCTTGCGATACTCTGGGTCGATGGGAGCGTCAGGCAAGGCATATCCCTTCACAACAGATTCCACATAAAAGCCTGTTCCGCCACATAATATGGGCGTATTGCCACGCTGGCGAATAAGATTATATGCCTTGATAAAATCACCCTGGAACTGGTATACATTATACTCATACCCAGGGTCGTGGATATCTATTAGATGATAGGGTATCTGGCGTCCGTCTACCACATAATCGGAAAGGTCTTTCCCTGTACCGATGTCCATTCCTCGGAACACCTGTCGAGAATCGGCACTAATAATCTCCCCGCCTAGGCGAAAAGCAAGACCTACAGCCAAGCGGGTTTTTCCGCAGGCTGTAGGTCCGGTTATGGTTAGCAGTCGGTCCACTAGTCGTCGAGGAAGATAAGTTTGCCGCGCTGCTTGTCAAATTCGTAGTTGCCGAAGAGGCCGAGGCCTTCGCGATTGATGATGAACTTATAGTCAACACCCTTCACCACTACTACCTCAACATTCTTCACATGCTTCTGGCCGATCTGCATCTCTTTGAAGATGATGGTAGCCTTGTCGAGAATGTTGCCTTCAGGGTCGAAAGCGTTATCGCGATCTGGGAAGTCTTCTTTGTTGATTCTACGCTGGTAGAGGAAGTTCATAGCCTCCTCCCAAGAGATGGCAATGCGCTCGATATAGCGCTCGTCAATCAGCACAGGAATCTGAGATCCATTGATGATGGCGGAGATCTCGCCCTTGGCAGAGTGGATCATAGACACTGGGATAGTGCTCTCGTCGTGAACAATATCTGGAGCCGTCTCAACCTGTTCGATAGGCTTGTTCACGAGGTCGATCACCTTGCCGTCTTCGGTACGCTTGGCAATAGGAGTCTCGGAAGCCATATTGTCGATAAGGCGCTTGCTTACGAAGTCGGTTCTGAGGATGAGGAACTCGATACGTCGGTTGAGCTGGTGGGCGGCCTCCTGATGCTCTTTGTTAGGAAGTCTGTTCACGTAGTCGCACTCCAAGGTGGTACCCTCGGCAAAGGTGTAGGTATGGCCGTTAACCTTCACGCGCATATCGCGGTCGAGAGTGCGGGGCACGCGCTCGGCATAACCCTTGGCCACGAGGCGGTCGCGCTCGATGCCGCGGCTTACGAGATAGTCCACAACTGATTGTGCTCTACGCTGAGAGAGCGTGTCGTTGGTGAGACCGATGAATGGACGACAGTCGGTATGGGCGCGTATCTCTACGACGATGTTGGGATTATTCTCCATCACGAGATAGAGGTCCATAAGCGAGTCCATGAATTCTTCTTTGAGGTCCCACTTGGCAAGGTCGTAGCGAATCTCAGGCAGCACAACGGGCTGCTTGGGAACAGGTTCGATACGGAAGTCATGAACGATGTCCTTGTTGGTGGTGTAGCCGCAAGTGCTCTCACTGCCTTCGAGGGTGAAATAGTCCACCTTCGACACATACATCTTATATATGGTATTACGCAGGATCTGCTTTTCATCAAATCGATAGAAGCCCTTCTTGTCGGTATAGGTCTCATACTCGGTTCCGTTAGAGCCCACGATGCGCACCTTGGCATGCTCAACCAACTGCATCGACTTCTCATCGCGGATAGTACCCTCGATGGTGTACAGCAGTGGAGGAAGTTCAAAGTAATAGATGTCATCATTTGGTGCTGGGAACTTCTTTCCCTTAGTCTCAGGACGCTGCTCATGAGGATAAGGCACATCACGGTTGGATGAGAAGAATCCGCGCTCGAGCATATAATGTTCGGTAGGAGGATAGAAGAAGAGGCTCATCTCATCACGAGAAGTATTGATTGGGTAGCCCATATTCACAGGAGTAGAGAATCTGCTGCCTTCGAGCTGGGTCTTGAAGAGGTCGAGACCACCAAGGCCTGGATGGCCATCTGAAGAAAAGTACATGATGGTATCGCCCTGCAGAGTAGGATAAACCTCACGACCGGCGGTATTAATCTTGGGGCCTAAGTTGCGTGGCACACCAAACTCGTCGGCCACACTCTTACGACGTGCTACCCAGAGGTCATATCCGCCATATCCGCCAGGCATATCTGAAGTAAAATAGAGCGTCAGGCCATCGCGGCTGATAGCAGGATAGAGGTAGTTGTATTCAGTATCGCCAAGGTGGATGAGCTCTGGCACATCCCACTGGGCATTGAGGTCGGCATTAGGATCTTTCTTCTTCTTAGAAGACTTCTTTTCACCATCCATTGCTGGGTTCACCTTCACAGAAGTAAAGATGGCACAGCCGAGGGTCTGGTTCTCGCGCGATTCGCAACGAGTGAAATAGATCGTCTTGCCATCAGGCGAGAAGCAGGGCTGGCCTTCATTGTCGGGGGTATTGATGATGCCCTTGTCGTCAAAGAGCTCAGGAGTGGTGGTCCAATTACCCTTACGGTCTTGGAACACTTTGTAGATATCGGAGAGAGCCTCACCGGTCCAGACGTCGGTAGACTGCTTCTCGTCGCCAGCGCCCATACGCGAAGAGGTGAAGACAATGGTGTTGGTATCGTCGCCCACAAAGCGAGGAGCCCAATCGTTATAGTTCGTGCTCCATTCATCCTTGCGGATGATGACGTGGCGAGTCTTGTTGTTGACCAACTGGTTGACGAATATCAGTGATTCCTTTCTAGATTTGGCATAAGCGTCGTCGGGAACAAGTTCCAGATATTTGGTATAGAACTCCTCAGCCTCGTCGAAATTGTCTGGAGTACCGATGAAGCGGCACATCTCAGCCAGATAGAAGTAGAGTTTGGGTTCAGTGGTGTAATACTTGCTGGCGGCTAAGCGCTTGTAGATAGACTTGGCACGGTCAAACTGATACATCAATCGCTTACACTCTCCCATTTGGAAGTATACGCGGTTTTTCTCAGCCTTGTTGCCCGAAACCTTGTTGTAGGCCTCCTCATATTTGTCGTAGGCCTCAATGAAGCGTTTCTGTTCAAAAAGTTCGTCTGCCTTTTGAGAGATTGATTTGGTCTGTGCGAACGCCATAGTCCCCAAAATCATGGAGATTACAAGCAGCATCAGACCTTTTTGGAACGTTTTCATATATATTTATAATCTTTATTTACACATATAACAATCGACAAACCAACACCTTATTCTGCCAAAAAGGAATCAGGTGGGGTCGACAATCAATTTGCTAAGATACACACTTTTTTTCAATCTGCAAAAAAAAAGTGGAGAGCGGAACACTGAGAGACTGCCTTTCGGCATCAAAACGTCCTCTCAATCTTCCCCTCTCCGGTATCTTGAACGACCGACTTTTTAGCCGTTAAAGCGTTGGTAATAGTGCCACCAAAGCTCGGGAACTTCGTTGTTTAATGCCTGTTCGTAATCGCTATAATTGCATGGCACCAGCAAGTGTCGGTCATAGCGTTCGCGACGCTCCACATCGTTGCAAGGAACCTCAAACCACCAGCGGTCGCTCTTCTTGCTCTTGTGGAACACAATCTCTATATCCTGATCGCGCAATTCTACCGTATAGCGACGATAGTTCTGCTTGTCGCGATTCGGGAAATCGCTCTTGCGGTTATAGAATCCCTCAATGAAATACCACAAGGCATGAGCCGTCATATGAGCGGTTTGGGAGTGAATATCATACTTTGGATTCAGCTCAAAGAATCCTATGCAGCTGGTCTTGTCGCTCATACCGGCAAAACGAGACAACTGGCAGAGCTGCTCGCCATAAAAACCATGAGGCGAAGGATCACCGTTTGCCGGAGCATCGCTCTGTCGCACAGCACCTAGATCCACAGTCACCAGGTCAGCATTTCTCACCAGCGGCTCAGCAGCCTCCATGCGCTGCTGGATAGCGCCAAGGCGGAATGCATCAAAATTAAGCTGCTCCATCAAGTTGATATACGATGGGCCGCATAGGTAAGACTGATAGCCAATATTGGTATATCCGAAAAGGAAGTTAGGCTGCTGCATGATAATATGCTTCAAGTAGTTGCGGGAATCCATTCCCTCATTGCCATCAATGTCGAATCGGGAATCAATCGAGCATATATTGATTACTTGGCCCAGAATCTCATACGCCTTATAGGCAGCAAAAGTATGGTCTTGGCCGCTGCCCAGCATAATCACCGTGATGTTATGCTCAAGCAGCTTATACATCACCTCAGTCACAGCATAATAAGTATCCTCAGGCGTTTGGCCAGGCATAATGTTGCCCAAGTCGGCAATGCGGGCCTCAAGATGCGGCTGAGCCAAAGGATAGAGTTTGCGGCGAATCTCGTCGGCAGCAGCGGCACACCCCTGGTTCATCACCGCATTACGGTCATCCATGATGCCTATGATAGCAAGGCGGACGCCCTGTAAGTCAGGGAAGTTATTGGCAGTATGAGCCAGCACACAGTCTCCCAGCTGCGGAAAGGTTGGGCGGCTGATATAGCCGATCTTTTCAAGGTCGATAGGTTCAAAATAGGTGCTTAGTTCCATAGTTGATGCAATATGATATCGTCATAACGAGGAACCTGCAAAATTATTGTATCTCCTAACGGCCCACAACCAGTTTTTTGAAAGCCGTACGGCCATCAACGCCTATCGCCTTTATCAGATAGCTTCCCTGCGCATAGCCACTCACGTCCAAATTCATATCGCCGTCGCACACTTCCTCCACCAGCATTCTGCCGCCCATGTCGTAAAGAACAATCCTACAAGGCTGATCCACCGATATGTGCACCAATCCTTTCGTAGGGTTAGGACTCAGCGACACCTCTATTCTAGACACCGGATCAACTCCTACATTGCCCACCACGACATAGTTGCTAAAGGACTCCATGCCAGCGATGTCGCCTAGTCTGGCCGACACCTTGTAGACATAGTCGCCGTCGCCTATCGAGGCGTCAATTATCGAAGTAGTGTTCAATCCCGATAGGAATGGACTCAACGACTCAATGCTAGTTCCTCTATAAATAGTATATCCCGAACATGCATCACCCTCATATTCGCTCCATTCCAGAGTTACCGACTTAGACTCTTCGTCATGAGTCAGCGTCAAGAATATCGGGCTATGGACAACGCTCGCGTCGGTCTCCTTTCCGCAATAGTCCACTGCCGAAACTGCATACCTCTTTCGCTCCAGCCATGCGTGCCTATCTTGCTCTCTCCAAGGACTTCCAGCCACCGAATCCACAACAACCTTTTCTCCATCCTCGCCCACCTCGAAAATCTTGTAGTACGACGCATCTTCCTGCTCATCAAAATATACCATTCCCCTATTGGACTCGTCAATGGTGGTTCCCACTAGCGAAGGCACACCAACAGTATCGTGAACCCTCACCGTAAGCATCATCCCATACTGGCACTGGTAGCCAGGAACATAGATAGCATAAGTACCCGATATTACATCCTCATAGAACACCGTATCGTACACCCCGATGCCGTCCTCAAAAGTCACAGAATAAGTATACGGCAGCAAATCCCTGCAAATATCCACAGTGTCATGACGCATCTGGCTGCTATAGTTCAGCACATGCACCGACACACTATCCCACACTTCGCATCCAGTAGTCAGACTAGTCACCTTCACAAAGTACTGGCTGATAGGCACGCCTTCATCCGGCACCTGTTCAAGCACATTGCCCGTCTGGATAATTTCACCGCCTATGCTGCGGCTCCATTCATAAGAATAAAGCGCAGAAGAATCCTCATCAACCACGCGTGCTTCAACACGTGCCATTTCGCCCGAGCAGACTATTGTATCATCCTGAACCATAGCCACCTCCATCAGCGCATGCGGCCTTATCACCACAAAGGTGTCGGCGGCACAGTGCCTCCGCTGGCTGCTGCCCTCCACTGGCTCAGCAAAAGAGTTCTCAACATAAAGCCGCACGGTGTCATCAGCATAGAACGCCCTACTCAACACGCTATCCGTTGAGGTAGTGCCATCCGAGAACGTCCATCGGCACACATTGCCAGTATCCGTCAGATAAGCCGACCTATCGCGCAAGACTATCTCACTGCCTTCACAAGGCTCTTGATTCGAGCAATCGATAGCCGGCAATGGATTACCCATTACCGTAACCTCGCTAACCGACTCAGCATAACAGCCGTCCGATACCGTCGGCACATGGATCCTCACATAATAGTTGCCAGCAACAGCCGATTGGAATTCAGCATCAGCGCCTACCATAGCGGCAAAAGCGTCTCCCTGGCATGAAGGATTGTCATAAACAGCCCAAGCCGTAAGGCTATCGCGCAAAAATCCACTCACAGCACACGTGCTAGTATTGTGCAGCTCCACGCGTCCATCACAATACGCCTGAAACTCAAACGATGGCACCGGCCGCTGAACCTGCACCTCAGCAAACAACCTAGAGACTATCGGGTATAATCGAACGCCATTGGTGCCAGCGGACTTATTCATATAGGTAGTAGTCACACAGGCAAAGGCTTTGCGCGACACAGGCACTCCGTCGATCATCATCATACTATCCGTTGCAGTAAGGGTAGCACTATTAGCACCTGGTATAATCGTGAAGTTTGAGTTAAACCAATCCACACTATCGGAATACGAAAGCGGAATGTCATCTGCCGATATTTCAGCATTGTTGCACATATACCACTGATACGGATGGTAATTAGGATCGGCAGTATACGTAGGGTCTTCAAGCCCACCCGGAGCGGACAGCAGCGCCACCTCATTAGTATTTCCCAAACAGCCATCCACCTGGATACTCATTGGGCGGCAATAGCCGGCAATATAGGCATAGCCATAGTGCTGCGTCATGGAGCAGTCGCAAGAGCCGAACAAGATTCTCACAGGCTTGGTCAGGTAGGCACCCAGGTTGATAACAACCTTATTCCACTGCAGGAAGCAGTTGTGAGTGCCATTTGCACCAGCGGTGAAGTCGCCCAGCTGGCTGCTGCTTTCCGGCGATGACTGGCTGAAGAAGAGCTTGTTGCCTACAGGAGAATAGGTGTAGGTATTGAGATTTGAGATCACGGTACTTCCGGTAGCGGTACCGGTCTGCACCTCGATTACGAATTCAGGATTCTGCTGTGCTAAGTGGAATGCATCGTCGAGCGACACAGCATAATAAAGCACCAGAAGAGCATTCTGAGGCAGCACCTTGAACTGATAGATCAGCTGGTCGGCCTCCCTGCCGCCACCACAATGGTTGCCCAGTCGGATGGAACGCATGAAGGTGGTATCAGGATCGGTAGGCACAGTATAGAGATAGCCGTTGCCGCCCGTTCTAGAATCCCAGCCGGCGTTCATCACCTTGAAACGGCGGAAGTCCTCAGTCTGAGTACCGCTACAGATATTCGAGCTGTTTCCGCCATAGTTGCCGTTGTACACCACGCTGCCCGAATTAGGGGTGGCCGCGTCAATCTGCTGTGCCGTAACAGAGGTAGGGAAAGTCATATCCCAGTTGCCGCAAGTGCTGATGCTGTTGCCCGCCTTGCCGCCGCCGCCGCTCATGTTTCCGCCAGCCTTGCCCTGCCAGCTAGCCGAGGCAGGATTAGAACCGACAACCGAGAACTGGCTGGGATTGAACAATCCCGGACAATATGCCTGAGACTGACCAATAGCGTCAGCATTAGAACTACTCTGAGCCCATGCAGCACAAGAAACGAGGAGGGCTGCCAATCCAAAAAAATACTTGATCATAACCAAATGCTATTTTTGTCCGTATCTTTATGTCTTACAATATCATAAACCATGCCGACACAAGAACTCGGCATCAGTATAATACGCTGCAAATATACAAAAAAAATAGACACCAGCAAAATAATCCATGCAATAATCATCAAATCACCACGTTATTTCGCAAAAGAACCCTTACGCCATGAAAAATATCATCCTTCTTGCATTCATGCTGCTGGCCATCATGCCCGCCAAAGCGCAATCCACTCAATACGAGCGCCTCAAGGCCCACGTCTACTACCTGGCCAGCGACGAGCTACACGGCCGCAAGGCCGGCTCAGCAGATGCCCGCAAGGCCGGACTCTACCTCGCAGACCAATACCGCCAGATGGGAGCCCAGCCCCTCTTTGACGACTACCTGATGCCCTTCGACACCAAAGGGCCCGAAGCCGCCGCCATACTAGCCACAGAGTTCACCTCCGACGACCACTACCGCAACATCGTAGTCGTCATTCCCGGCAACGACCCCGTGCTCAAAGATGAATACATCCTCCTAGGCGCCCACTACGACCATATTGGAATGACCAGCAGCAAAGATGGCGACAATATCTGCAACGGAGCCGACGACAACGCCTCCGGCTCAGCCGCCGTAGTTGAGGTGGCCCGACAGCTGCTGGCCCGGCAAAGCGAACTCAAGCGCACAGTAGTGATTGCCAACTTCGACGCCGAAGAGATAGGCCTCGTAGGCTCGAACGCACTCATGAACAGACTCAAGAAAGAAGGCCGCCTCGACAAATGCCGCCTCATGATGAGCATCGACATGGTGGGATGGCTCCGCGCCAGCGGACACCTCACCCTCGAAGGCAGCAGCACCATACGCCACGGCAGCCAGATTCTCGAAGAGACGGCAGATCGGCACAGCCTCAAAATCCACACCAAGAGCTTCGAAAACTCCATCTTCACCGCAACAGACACCGAGCCCTTCGCCAAACAGCAGATACCCACCCTGGCCGTAACCACCGGCCTCAAGTCGCCCTACCACAAGCCCGGCGACGAAGCCCACCTCATCGACTACGAAGGCCTCAGCCGCATCACCGACTACCTGGCCGACCTGGCCATCACCATAGCATCCGATCCCGACTTCAAATCCAGTGGACGCGTGGCCAACAAACATAAGGACAAACTGCCGCTTATAGAGATGGGCATTGCCCTCGACGGCGGACGCGATGCGCTCAGGTTCAGCAGCCTGGCACTCACCACCGACTATGGATGGGGCTGGGGAGGAGGCGCCAGCCTGCTGGTCAACATCAGCCGCAGAACGTCTAATGGATTCTCACTCAGAGGGTCGGCCCTCTACAGCCAATTCTGGACGCCATACCTCAGCCAAAGCCACACTTGGGACACCTGTACCACCTTCGACCAACAGTCGCTCAAAGTGCCCCTAGAACTGCAATACCGCCTGGTAAGCATCTCCGGCCAAGGCCTCTACATAGGACTCGGTGCCTACTATCAGCACACCATCGGCCATCAGTTCCAAGAAGCCGGCATGAGCCGCAACATAGCTGATAACCAATGGGGATGGATATGGAGCTTCGGCATGCGGCTCGGCAAGTGGGACCTCGAAGCCGCCTTCGACTACGGTATAGGCAGCATCATGGACGCCACCAAGACCCGCCACCTCAGTTCGCGAACCATCCTCACCTACTGGCTGTGGTAATCCGCTATATTACAGGACTATCTGTATATAAATAAGTTCATATGTGCTATATATCTGCTATATATGTGCTATATTTATACTATCCTATAGCATAGCAGATATATAGCACATATATAGTACATATATAGCACATATAACCCAGATAGCATTGAGATATGGCGGCAGAGAAGGTCGGCTGCTAGCGGCGGATGTCGCTGCCCCAATGGAGCTTGTCGTGGCAGGCCGAGAAGAAGTTCTGGCCGCTCATGCGCACTAGGCGGATGGTAAAGTCCTCGCGACGCAGATGGATCTCGGTGCCTCCACGGAGGGCCTGGCTGCGAGAATCCATACCAAGATAGATGGTAGAATGCCGGATGTCGGTCACCAGGCGGATTTGGGCGCTGTCGGGCACGATGAATGGACGCAGCGTGAGGCTATGTGCGCCGATAGGGGTAATCACAAAGCAGCCGCTATTGGGAGTGAGTATCGGTCCGCCGCAGCTGAGGGAATAGGCGGTACTGCCTGTGGGGGTTGCCACTATGAGGCCGTCGCCCGAATAGGTGGACACGAACTCGTCGTCGACATACACATCGGTTCGCAGAAGCGGCACGTTCTCAGCACGATGCACAAACACTTCGTTGAGGGCAAAAGACTGCATTCCGTCTACTCGGGCGTGCACGAGGGTGCGTTCCTCGATGGTATAGCGGCCGGCGAGGAGGTCATCCACAAAGAGGTCTAGGCCCGATTTGCCTACGGTGGTGAGGAAGCCTAGATGGCCGAAATTGATGCCTACGATGGGGATGCGGGTGTCAACTACCAGGTGTACGGCGCTGAGTATGGTGCCGTCGCCGCCGAATGAGAACACAAAGTCGAACGCTCCTTCGGGGAGCTGGTCGATGAATTCTACGGTTTCTACCTGGCGGGCAGCAAGTGCCGACACGAGGGATTCGAGCAATGGGCGGTCGGAGGATTCGACGTATTCGGTATAGAGGGCTATCTTCATGATGATGGGTTTTCGTTTTGATGGATTATCTGATCAGCAGCACGGTGCCTGTGCGCTCGCGCAGATGATGGTTGATGGTATGCAGCCGGGCGGTGTAGACATAGGTGCCTTGAGGGAGGGCTGCTCCGTTGCAGGTGCCATCCCAACGCTCTGAGGGATCGGTGGTTGAGAAGAGGAGCTGGCCTCGGCGGTCGTAGATGTGGAGCTCGTAGTCCTGCATGTCGATAAAGGTATAGGAAGGCCCGAAGGTGTTGTTGTCGGGGAGGCTGGGAGTGAAGGCATTGGGGAAGTAGATGGTGGCGTCGCGCTTGTAGAGGGCCTCGGCAGAATAGGCGGTATCGGCCAGATTGAAGCCTGTGCCGGCAGATTCTTGTGCCATTACGCGGTAGTAGAGGGCCTCGGTGGGCGACGGCTGAAGGGTAAGGTCGTCGACATATTCGTTGGCAGTACCTACGTTGGCTAGCAGGTCCCAATGGGGTTGCGACTGGGTGCGACGCCATACGGAATAGCCCTCTAGCGACTCCCATCCCTGGTAGGGCAGCCAATGCAGCTGGACGGATGGGCCTAAGTCGCTGATCTCTATTGGCATGGTGGAAGCGGTATTGGAGAACTTCTCGTTGCGTCCGCAGCCGTCGAGCGACGAGAGTCGGTAGCTCACTACCTGCTGGTCGGCAATCACACTCTCGTCTAAATAGCTGAAGCGCTGCTGGCCTTGATAGGGAAGGCTGGCTATCAGGTGGAAAGATCCGCTGCCCTCTGCCCTGTAGAGCCGATAACCGGAGCTTTGGAAGTCGGGGTCGACATAGAATCCTAGCTGTACCGAACGCCCGTCGGGCTGTACGCTGGCGTGGCTGATATGCAGATATTGTGCGCTATCGGCCGTGGAGAAATGGTAGCTGACGATATTGGAGGCGGCCTCATAATGGTCGTTTTGCGCCAGCACGCGAAAGCGAACCGTGGCCACATTTCCGGGCACATCTACTTGGGCTGTGGTGGCGTTAAGCGACTGCAGGTCGATCCATTGGGACTCATCGTCGTAGCGTGCTTGGAGTCGATATTCGTCCACGCCGCCTACCATGCCTTCATAAGCATTCCAACTTAGGGAAAGGAGTGAGGAGCAGTCTTGGGCATCGAGCGAGAGCACCATATTGCCAAAGGGGTCGGTTAGCGGACTAGGATTCATGCAGGAATCAAAGGCTAGCACGCGAAACACGCTGGCATTTAGGCTGCTTAGGTCTTGACAGACATAGGTGTTGCTTTCTCGTCCCCAGGCGGTGTCGTAGTCGAGGCAGGGGCTGCCTTTGCAGATATAATAGCCTAGGATATCGGGATCAGGAGAAGGGTCCCACGAGAGGACTATCTGCTGGGAGTCTTCGTCGACCGTGGCCACGCCAGGCTCGCATGGAGCTGTAGGCACTGGATCGTAGACTAGCACTGGACAGATATTTGAACAGATCTCATTGGTCTGAGGGTCGCGAAAATAGTAGCGCACGGTGTCGGAACAATACTGATGAAGAAACCCACCGTCGACAAATGAAGGGTGCAACGCCGGAGTGATATTGTCGACGAAGACTTCGTTGGGCGATGCTGGCTCTATGCGGTAAAGTGCCATCGTCATTCCAGGATAACGTGTCCACGTAAGCAAGACATGACGTCCATCGACGAGCGTGGCTTGCAGATCGGTGACTCGGAGCGACTGTCCCCATGCTGCAATCCCGGCCGTCAACGACAACAGCAATATTATAACGAAACGCTTCATCATCACTTGAACGATTGAAGGGCTACAAGCTCGCTGTAGCGGCCTTTGTTGGACATGAGTTGGGAATGGGTGCCCCGTTCGACGATGCGGCCTTGTTCAAGCACCACTATCTCGTCGGCATTCACGATGGTGGAAAGACGATGGGCTATGACGAGGGCGGTGCGATGCTGCATCACTTGGTCGAGAGCCTGCTGCACGAGTCGCTCCGACTCGGTATCGAGGGCGCTAGTGGCCTCGTCGAGTATCAAGATATCAGGATTGCGCAACACGGCACGTGCGATGCTGATACGCTGGCGCTGGCCGCCTGAGAGACGGCTGCCCCCCTCGCCTATCATAGTATCGTAGCCATGCTCGGACTGCATGATAAACTCGTGGGCATTGGCTATTCGGGCAGCCTGCTCTATGGCTTCCTGAGGAGCATCTGCCTGCCCGAAGGCTATGTTGTTGCGAATCGTGTCGTTGAAGAGCAGCGTGTCTTGGGCCACCACGCCGATATGGGCTCGAATATCGGCTAGGCGGAGCTGGCGTATATCTGTGCCATCGATAAGCACGGCTCCCGAAGTGACATCATAATAGCGTATCAGCAAATCGGCAATTGTAGACTTGCCGCTGCCCGAACTGCCTACTAGAGCAATGGTCTTGCCCTTGGGAAGAGTGAGACAGATATCCCGAAGCACCTCTGCCGACTCGTTATAATGAAAACCCACATGGCTGAACTCCACAGACTGCTCCAGTCCAATAAATGGGCGGGCACCAGGCGCATCGACTATAGTGTCGGGCTCGTTGAGGAACGACTCGAGGCGGTCTGAACAGGCCTGACCCTTCTTGATTTGCGAGATGGCGGTGGTGAGTTCCTTCGAAGGGGGAATCATCAACACAAACATCATGATGTAGGAAATGAAGAGTTCGGCGGTAAGGCCGTTGTCGCCATTCATCACCAGCGTGGCACCAAAGAGGAGGATGCCTATCACGATGGCATTGCCCATAAAGTCGCTTATAGGCGATGCGGAATAGATGCGGCGGAACATCCATGTGCGCTGGCGGGTATACTCGCGATTGTAGTCGCGGAAGCGCTTATCGGAGAAGTCGATGGCAGTAAAGCCTTTGATGACTTTGAGGCCTGAGATTGTTTCTTCGGTAAGCGAAGTAAGATAAGCGTTCTGCTCCTGAATGGTCTTGGACTTGCGCTTAAGCTTACGCGAGATGCCCGATATCACTACCGCAACGACGGGTAGCATGCAGAGCACAAAGAGGGTCAGCTTGACGTTGATATAGAACAGCATCAGCAGATACATGACCATAGCGATGGCCGATTGGAGCAGCTGCTGTATGGAATTGAGGATGTTCTCCTCATACTCTGTGATGTCGTTGCTGAACCTGGCCAGCACATCACCCTTGCGATGCGAACCATAATAGGACATCGGCAGGTGCATCGCCTTGCGAAAAAGGCTGTTGCGCACATCTCTCGAAAGGCGTACTCTGATGATGGAGATCTGAACTGCCGAGAGGTAGGTGAACACATTCTTGAGACCATATATGCCAAACACTATCAAGGCAAAAAGCATGATGGCCCTGCTCTGCCCAAAACTAATCAGCCACACATAAAGGCCCTCGAGCCACTGGCTGATAAGGTTGCCGTGAGCCATAGGCGACGCCACGGCGGAGTCGCCTCCAAAGAGGATCTTGAGGAAATCAGCAACTGAAAGCGCGGTAGCCATAGTGAACACCACACTGAGCACCACAAAAAGCACATACACCGCCCCACGGGCAGTGTATGGCTGAAGGTGGCGTATGGTGAACGACCGCTTCATATGCTATTAGAGTTTGTAGCCGAGATAGTTGTGCGGAGTTATCTTCTTGATGCGCTCTTTAATCTCTGGAGCCACTTCGAGCGTTTCCACAAATTCGGCAATAGTCTCGGAAGTCACCTTAGTATTGGTACGGGTGAGCTGCTTGAGTGCCTCATAAGGGTTAGGATAGCCCACGCTGCGGAGGATTGTCTGGATGGCCTCAGCCACTACTGCCCAGTTGTTCTCCAAGTCGTTGTAGAAGGCCTGCTCGTTGAGAAGCAGCTTGTTGAGGCCCTTCTCGAGCGATGCCAGCGAAATGATGGTATGTGCGATTGGCACACCGATATTGCGGCTCACGGTAGAGTCGGTAAGGTCGCGCTGCATACGGCTGATAGGGAGCTTGTGGCTCAGATGCTCGAAGATGGCATTTGCCAGACCGAGGTTGCCTTCAGCATTCTCGAAGTCGATAGGATTAACCTTATGCGGCATTGCTGATGAACCCACCTCGCCTGCCTTGATCTTCTGCTTGAAGTATTCCATTGATACATAGGTCCAGATATCGCGACAGAGGTCGATAAGTATCACATTGATGCGCTTGCAGTTGTCGAAGTAGGCAGCCATATTGTCGTAGTTCTCGATCTGGGTGGTATACTGCAAACGCTCCAAACCGAGGTGGCTGGCTACGAAGTCATTGCCAAATCCGCGCCAGTCATGATCAGGATAGGCGGCCAGATGGGCGTTGAAGTTGCCGGTAGCACCACCAAACTTGGCCGAGAATGGAATCTGTGCGAAATAGTCCATCTGGCGACGCATACGGTATGCAAACACCATTATCTCTTTGCCCAATGAGGTTGGCGAGGCTGGCTGGCCGTGGGTATGTGCCAGCATAGGGATGTCCTTCCACTCCTCAGCACGCTCTTCCAGCATAGCCAGTATCTTCTGGTAATAGGGCATCAACACCTGCTCGTGGCACTCCTTGATGCTGAGAGGCACCGAGGTATTGTTGATATCCTGAGAGGTAAGTCCGAAATGGATAAACTCCTTGTACTTCTCCAGGCCCATCGCGTCGAAGTGGCGTTTGAGGAAATATTCTACTGCCTTCACGTCATGGTTGGTGGTCTTCTCTATCTCCTTGATCTCTTCAGCATCGGCATCGCTGAAGTTGCGGTAGATGTCGCGGAGGGGTTCATACATCTTGGCATCTACGCCAATATTGAGTTCGCCACAAAGGGCAATAAAATACTCTATTTCTACTCTCACGCGGTATTTGATCAATGCGCCTTCTGAATAATAGGCTGCCAGTTGGTCTACTTTTCCACGATAACGGCCGTCGATGGGCGAGATTGCATTAAGACTATTCATATTATAAATCGATATTCAAAAAGTTATTATTTGATATTAATTTCTCTATTTTTCTATTGTTGGAGGCATGCACCAGGCCCTGAGCATAGAGCACGTTGTGGGTATCCGATCCCAGCATCTCCACATAGTTGTGGGTCAGCAGGTATTCTGCCTTCTTGCGCACACCCTCTCCGTAGAATCCGTCAAGGCTCAGCACGTTGACTTGCAGCAATACGCCCATTTCCTTGAGCGCGGCTATCTCTCTGCCGCCCATATTGAGGTAAGGATAGCGCTCTGGATGGGCCAGCACCACCACGTAGCCCTCCTGCTGGAGTTCGCGGATGATGTCCAACATGCCTGGGAACTTGTGCTGTAGCGACAACTCTACCAGCAGGTAGCCGGCATCCATCGTATTGTCATCGCCTATCGTGAGCAGCTTGGTCCCCTTCTTGCGCTCCAAGAAGTCTGGGTCAAGGCGATATTCGCCGCCAATGCCTGCCACCTCTATCTTCAAGCCGGCATTGCTCACCTGCTGCTTGAAATCCTCATAGAGCCGCAGGATGTCCTCCTCGCGATTGTCGAACCTGGGATACTGGAAATGAGGCGTAAGATAAACACGCCTGTAACCGAGCTGCTCCATAGTCTGCAGACACGAGATACTCTCTTCCATGCCCTTCGAACCATCATCCACCATTGGGAGCAGATGGCAGTGCATATCTGTCTTCAGGCCGGCAAATATGGGTCTCGGGGTCTTCTTGTTTCGGAATAGGAATTCTAACATACGCTAATCTATTCTCTTGATATTGGCACCCAGTCGGCGCAGACGTTCGTCTATGTGCTGGTAGCCACGGTCTATCTGCTCAATATTGTCTATGCGGCTCACTCCGTTGGCACTCAGCGCAGCAATGAGCAGTGCCACGCCGGCACGGATATCTGGCGACGACATGCGCACGCCTCTCAGCCTATATTCTCTATCTATGCCTATCACGGTGGCACGATGCGGGTCGCAGAGTATAATCTGCGCGCCCATATCTATCAGCTTGTCCACAAAGAACAAGCGGCTCTCAAACATCTTCTGATGGATGAGCACGCTGCCTTTGGCCTGAGTGGCCACCACAAGGGCTATACTTATCAAATCGGGTGTGAATCCCGGCCATGGGGCATCTGCGATGGTCATCACGCTGCCGTCCATGAAGCGCTCTATCTCGTAGTGCTCCTGGCTGGGGATGTAGAGGTCGTCGCCTTTCTGCCATATCTCTATGCCCAAACGGCGGAACACTTGTGGGATAAGTCCGAGGTGCTCCACGTTCACATTCTTGATGGTGATGTCGCCCTGAGTCATTGCTGCCAAGCCTATAAAGCTGCCCACCTCGATCATGTCGGGCAGCAGGCGGTGACGGCATCCGTGCAGCTCCTTCACGCCCTCTATGGTGAGCAGGTTGCTGCCTACGCCCTCTATCTTAGCGCCCATGCGATTGAGCATCTTGCAGAGCTGATACACATAAGGCTCGCAGGCGGCATTCATAATGGTGGTCTTGCCCTCGGCCATCACGGCAGCCATCACTATATTGGCAGTACCAGTCACCGAGGCCTCGTCGAGCAGCATATAGCAGCCCTTCAGACCCTGCTGCGCCTCTACCTGATAGCCGTTGACCGTATATCTCACTTCGGCGCCGAGCTGCTCCATGCCCATATAGTGGGTGTCGAGTCTGCGACGACCTATCTTGTCGCCTCCCGGCTGGGGCACTACGGCCTTGCCGCAGCGGGCCAAGAGCGGACCCATCAGCATGATGCTGCCTCTCAGGGCGGCTGCCTGGATACAGAAGTCCTTCTCCTGATAGGCATCCATGCTTATCTCCGAAGCGTCGAATTCAAAGGTACGCCCAAACTCGTCGCTGCCCTCCTCCAGCTGGCGCACCTTCACGCCCAGCCGGCGCAGCATGTCGATGAGTTTGTTCACATCCCTGATATCAGGAATATTCTCTATCACTACAGGTTCGCTGGTGAGCAGCACGGCGCATATCACCTGCAGCGCCTCATTCTTGGCGCCTTGCGGCACTATCTCGCCCACCAGTTTGGTTCCACCTTGGATTTCGAAAGAGCTCATGCGGTATCTTGATATTGGTTATTTCTTCTTTTTCTTTTTGGATTTCTGACGGTTCTGCTGGTCTTTGTCGGCAACCTGCTTCATCTCTGCCAGCAGCTTCTTGGTCTCGTCAAAGCGAAAATCCTCCGGCAAGGCGATGCCAGATTTGCTCAGGCGGTTGAGCTGGTCTACTATCAGGTCGTCATTCACAGTATCTCTATTCCATGTCAGATACATGCGCTTCATCTGCATTGCCAGTTCCCTCACCAATTCCTCTCGCTCCTCGCCTTCGGGCATGTCCTTCACCACGCCCACCATCTCTTCAAGGAACCTGCCATAGTGTCTGAAGGTTATCTTGCCATCCGAATAGCCTACATGCTGGGGCTTAAATTCGGTAGTGGCCTCTCTATGCACTCCTTCTGGCACATCTACGTCCAGTTCCCAGTTCGACATCATCATCAGATGTTCCCACACGCGGAGGCGCCAGTTGCCGGTCTCTTTGGCCTTGGGGTTCAGCTGGCCCATGATCGTCACCACCTGCTCTGCAGCAGCAGTACGGTCGGCACGGTCAGCTATGCCTTTGACAGCCTCCACCAGCTTCATTATATTCCGCCCATAGTCGGGGAACTTCATTGCTTCTCTTTGAGTATTATATTCCATTGTAAAAAGTATAACGCCACAACTCCTTTTCTATTGCCCTATATCTCCATTAATTTCATAAAACTTTGGGGCACCGGAGTCTCAAACTGCAGTTTCTTCGCCGTTATCGGGTGCACAAAGCACAGCCTCTTGGCATGCAGCGCCAGCCTATTGATGGGCGACACGTCGTCCTTGTAGCCATACATCGGGTCGTGCACCACTGGGTGCTTCATCTCTCTCAGGTGCACGCGTATCTGGTTCCTGCGGCCGGTATCCAGCTTCAGCTCCACCAGCGAGTAGCGGCGGCTGCGCTGCAGCACGCTGTAGTGCGTCACGGCCTCCTTGCCGCCATTGTCGGTGGGCGACGACAACACGCAGAACTCACCATCCGTCAGCCACGTACGTATCGTGCCGTGGTCCCTTTCCAGGCTGCCCCACGCCACTGCCACATAGGCACGGTCGTAGACACGCTCCTTCCAGTTCTCCTCAAAGAGCATAGCCACTTTCTTGCTCTTGGCCACCACCAGCAGGCCGCTCGTGTCGCGGT
>JAKSMS010000003.1 GCA_024400415.1 Bacteroidales bacterium
GTGTTGGTGATGTCGGCTTTGTAAGCAGCCTTGCCGATGCGATGATACATCGGCAGGCTGTTGAACATATAGTCAAGTGTTTCTTGATAATTCATTTCTATTAGCTTAAACTAGCGATTTGTGCTTTGATGGCGGCAATCTTCTGCTCGGCGTCGGCCTGTTTCTGGCGCTCTTTGGCCACAACGGCCTCTGGGGCACCGTTCACAAACTTCTCGTTGCTGAGCTTCTTCATCACGCCGGCAAGGAATCCTTCGGTGTACTTCAGTTCTTCCTGCAGCTTAGCCAGCTCGGCCTCCTTGTCGATATTCTGGCTCATGGGCACGAAGTATTCGGTGGTGCCCACCATGAAGCTCAGGGCGCCGTCCACCTTGTCGCTTACCATCTCTATCTTGGAGAGGTTGGCCAGCTTCACGATGATGCTGTTGAACTGCTCTGGGTGGCTGCCCTTGATATAGAGTTCGAACTGCTCCTTAGGCGAGAGGCCCTTGCTGTTGCGGAGTCCGCGCACGCCGGAGATCACCTCCTGTGCGGCAGCGAAGTCGGCCAGCAGCTTCTCGTCGGCCTTCTGTGCCTTAGGCATGTCGGCCACCATGATGCTCTCGTTCTCGCCGCGCTCCTTGAGCATGTGCCAGATTTCTTCGGTCACGAAAGGCATGAAGGGGTGCAGCATGCGCATCAGCTGGTCGAAGATGTCGATCACCTCGTCGTAGCTCTTGCGGTCGATAGGTTCGCCGTAGGTAGGCTTGATGGTTTCGAGCAGCCAGCTGCAGAAATCGTCCCATACCAGTTTGTAGCTGGCCATGAGGGCTTCGCTAAGGCGGTACTGCTCAAAGTCGCGCTCGATCTCTTCGAGGGCCTGGTTCATGCGGTTGCGCATCCAGTCGAGACCAAGGCGGCACACCTCAGGCTGCTCCATGTCCTTCACCTCGAGGCCCTTGATCAGGCGCAGGGCGTTCCACATCTTGTTGCTGAAGTTGCGGCCTTGTTCGCAGATGCTCTCGTCGAATGGGAGGTCGTTGCCGGCAGGGGCGGTGAGCAGCATGCCCATGCGCACGCCGTCGGCGCCGTATTTCTCTATCAGCATGATCGGGTCTGGACTGTTGCCGAGGCTCTTGCTCATCTTGCGGCCCAGCTTGTCGCGTACGATGCCGGTGAAGTATACGTTCTTGAATGGCACCTCTTTCATATATTCCTCGCCAGCCATGATCATGCGGGCCACCCAGAAGAAGATGATGTCTGGTCCGGTGATCAGGTCGTTGGTGGGGTAGTAGTATTTGATCTCGTCGTTGCCGGGATTGCGGATGCCGTCGAAGAGGCTGATAGGCCACAGCCAGCTGCTGAACCAGGTGTCGAGCACGTCCTCGTCCTGACGCAGGTCGTCAACGGATGAGCATACGCCAGGGAACTTCTGGTTGGCCAGTTCGAGAGCCTTCTCGGCGGTTTCGGCCACCACTACCTCGTGGTTAGGCAGGTAGTAGGCGGGTATGCGCTGTCCCCACCACAGCTGGCGGCTGATGCACCAGTCCTTGATAGTCTCCATCCAGTGGCGGTAGGTGTTCTTGAATTTCTCGGGGTGGAACTGGATCTCGTTGTCCTCTACCACCTGCAGGGCCTTCTTGGCAATGTCGGTCATCTTCATGAACCACTGTGCCGAGAGCTTAGGCTCTATCACGGCGTCGGTACGCTCCGAGTGGCCCACCTTGTTGGTGTAGTCCTCAATCTTCTCGATGAGGCCGAGTTCCTCAAGGTCCTTCACAATCTGCTTGCGGCAGGCGAAGCGGTCCATGCCGGCATACTGCATGCCGTGCTCGTTGAGGGTGCCGTTGTCGTTGAAGATATCGATGGTCTCCAGGTGATACTTCATGCCCAGGTTGTAGTCGTTGATGTCGTGGGCAGGGGTGATCTTCAGGGCGCCGGTACCGAACTCGCGGTCAACGTATTCGTCCATGATGATCTTCACGCTGCGGCCTACGCCTGGCACCTTCACGCTACGGCCATTGAGTTCGGTGTAGCGAGGGTCTTCGGGGTGCACGCATACGGCGGTATCGCCCAGTATGGTCTCGGGACGTGTGGTGGCCACCACGATGTAGCTGCCCTTCTCATCCTGCTTGATGCCGTTTTCCTCGGTGGCCTTGATAGACTCGCCTTCAACGTAGTAGCGCAGGTAGAAAAGCTTGCCGTGGCTCTCTTTGTAGATCACCTCTTCGTCGCTCAGTGCGGTGAGGGCCTTGGGGTCCCAGTTCACCATGCGCACGCCGCGGTAGATGAGGCCTTTGTTGTAGAGGTCGCAGAACACCTTGATCACGCTCTCATAGCGTGGCTCGTCCATGGTGAACGAGGTGCGCTCCCAGTCGCAGCTGGCGCCCAGCTTGCGGAGCTGCTTGAGTATGATGCCGCCATGCTCCTCTTTCCACTCCCAGGCGTATTTCATGAATTCGTCGCGTGAGAGGTCGCGCTTCTCGATGCCGCGCTCCTTGAGCATGTTCACCACCTTGGCCTCGGTGGCGATGGAGGCGTGGTCGGTGCCGGGCACCCAGCAGGCATTCTTACCCTGCATGCGGGCACGACGCACGAGCACGTCTTGGATGGTATTGTTGAGCATGTGGCCCATGTGGAGAACACCGGTCACATTTGGTGGTGGGATTACGATAGTGTAGGGTTCGCGCTCATCGGGCACGGAGTGAAACAGATTCTGGTTCATCCAATACTGGTACCATTTTTCTTCTACGATACTGGGATCGTATTTCGATGCGATTTCCATTGGTATATAGCTTATTATAGTTATTATCTCTATTTATTGTAGCTGCAAAGATAAGTTTTTTTTCTGACGTGGCAAAATTGTTCTTCATTTTTGTCTCTGTTTTTTCAATTTTTTTTCCTTGTTTTTTTGCTTTTGGCCGCGAATCTAGCTCTTTTTTGTGGCCTATACGCATTCTGTCTGTGTCGGCGTTGCGGTGAGTCATTTGTGCTATATATGTGCTATATATGTGCTATATATCTGCTATCTCTATAGAATAGTACAAATATAGCACATATATAGCACATATATAGCACATATGCGCTTATTATGCAACAGATAACTAAGCGAATGAGTACGGCGTGAGGCCGGAATGTGGCCATGTTACTTATTGATAATCGATAATTTGTTGAATATGTTCGTTTTGAATAGTTTTTGATGCGAAGGGCGATAATGTAAAAAAATGCAAAATTATTTTGTTAATTAAAAATATGTTCTTATCTTTGCACAAAAATAAAGTAGTCGTATTAAAGTCGATTGATATGAAAAAGCTGTTTATGACATTGATCTGCTGTATGTTAGTACTTGGTGCAGCGGATTCTTATGCCCAGAGCAAATCCTCTAAGAGTTCTTCAAAGAAAACCACTAGCAGCAATTCTAAGAAGAAAAAGCCAGTTGCCGAGAAGCCTAAGCCTGTAGAGGTGGCTCTTCCTTATAATTGTAATGACTGCCTGTTTCCGGTGGATCTTCAGCCCGACGTGGCATTCGGCCCAACGGTGGCTCCTTCTGGCGCCGGCCAGGTGATGGAGGTGCAGGCCGACAAGAAGGCTCCCTACCTTTTCGAGAACGAGCACAATACGGTGTGGTATCGCTTCAAGGTGCCATACAACGGCAATCTCGAGATTACCATCACGCCTACTAATTCTAAGGATGACTATGACTTCCTGGTGTATAAGTATACTGACGCCTATTTCAGCAACCACATGATTCAGAATAAGGTACTCCCTCTGGCTGGCGTGGTGAACGCCATTGATACAGCCTCTAAGACGGGCGCTATCGGCATGAACAAGGACGCCAAGGATAAGTTTGTGACCAAGAAGTCCACTACCAGCTTCGTGAAGTCTATCCAGGTGGTGAAGGGCGAGGAATACTATATCGTGGTTGACAACAATACTGCCAAGGGTGCCGGCCATACCATCAAGGTGGGCATCCAGGTGGATTCCTATGAGCCGATGCTCGTCTTCATCGATGGAAAGACCAAGAAGCCTATGGATGTTGACCTCACTATCCTTGAGAAGAACACCAACAACCGTGCCATTGTGAAGAATCCTAAGTTTAAGCGCCAGGTGGTGAAGTTCGTGCCTAAGTTCAACTATACCCTCTATGCTAAGCGCGACGGATACTTCTCTATCTATAAGGATTTTGCCTCCGATATCCTTAAGGGCGACACTATCGTGCGCTTCCTTATGCAGAAGATTGAGCGCGGCACCAAGTACCCGATCAGCGATATCTATTTCGACAACGGCGAGTCACAGCTGCTGCCCGAGAGCGATACCGCGCTGCTCAACTATGTGGCCATGTTCCGCAATCATCCCGACGTATCGTTCCTAGTGAAGGGCTATGTGACTACCTATGGATTTGATGTCGAGGGCGATATGCAGATGTCGCTAGAAAGAGCTGTGTCGGTGAAGAACTTCTTTGTGGCTCACGGACTTCCAGAGTCGAAGATTACCGTGGCCGGCATGACTCAGACGGAAATCAAGCGAGCTGCCGCCGCCATGCTGAAGAATGATCGCAGCGACGCCAAGGTCGAGCTCATCATTACCGATACCGGATTGACTAAGTAAAACAAGAATTCAAACTATAGAGTGAGGGCTGCTTGCAACGAGCGGCCCTTGCTGCGTAATAAAATAAAAATGCATTCTCAAAAAACGAAGATACTCCTCATTGTGCTCGTCCTGGCTGGTGTGCTGGGGGCATGGGTGGCGTCGAGGTGGAAGGCTTGGTTCTATAATCCGCCAGAGCTTCCCTATGAGGCGCCCGTTTCGCCGGAACGCGTGCTGCTCACCTTTGGCGATTCGACCGAGCTGAGCAGGAATGTGAGCTGGATATGCGGCGGCGAGGTTGTGCCTTCGTTTCTGGAGCTGCAGTCGCATGATACCGTCCTGAGGTATCCGGCAGTGGGAGAGGTGTTTGCCTCCCGCAGCGGCAAGGCGGCCTACTATCATGCCGAGCTTCGCAATCTTACTTATTCCAGCGACTATCGTTATCGGGTGTGTACCGGAGAACGATACTCAGAGTGGTACGCCTTTCATACCCAGGACTCGTTAACAGACACGGTTCGCTTTGTGTTCTTTGGCGATGTGCAGGACACTGTTGGAGGCACCTTGGGGCCCAAGCTCCGCCGATGCTTCGATTGTTGGAATGAAGAGAAGGATTTTGTGGTCTTCGGAGGCGACCTCTGCGAGCGACCCACCGATGCGTCGTGGAGGCAGACGTTTCTGAGCATCGACTCCATTGCCCAGTCGCTGCCGGTGCTGGCCTGCACGGGTAATCACGACTATATCAAAGGACTCCATCGCACCCTCGAGCGCCGATTCCCGCTCGTGTTTTCGTATTTTCTGGATTCCCAGGTAGAGGGCAATATGGTCTATAGCCTTTACTATAGGAATATCCACCTCATCCTGCTCGACAGCAACCGCGACAGGGCAGACCTGAAGCGCCAGCGCGAATGGCTCGAGAACCAGCTGGCTGCCAATCGTGCGCGATGGATAATCGTTGTGGTTCATCACCCCATGTATTCGGTAAGGAATCACAATCACAAGCGTCAGCAGGCAGCCTTCGACGACCTGTTGCTGAAGTATAAGGTGGATCTTGTTCTGCAAGGTCACGAGCATGCCTATGCTGCCATGCAAAAGGGGCATACGGCCTATACCATCAGCCACTTCTCGCCCAAGAAATATCGCGTCAAGAATACCGATGATTTCCGTGTGGTCGACACGCTTGCCCACGGCTATGTGCAGATGCTGACGGTCACAGACAGCGTATTAGAAATGGTTGTCGCTGACGATAGATGTGGCCTGAATAATGTTGATTCCTTTGAACTATCTCCCATCCGATGAAGATCCGCCAGACATATTATTCCAACCTGTTGGCTATTGTTTTCAATCTGGCCTTGGTGTATGTGCTCTTCATGCTCTGCAGGGTATTGTTTGTGATCGACAACTGGGACCTCTTTTGCGAAGGCTTTTCGAGTCTTGACAAGTGGCTGCTGCTGCGAGGAGCGCTGCGATTCGACACCTCGGCCATCTTCTACCTCAATGCGCTTTGGATACTGCTGCTGCTACTGCCGCTGCACTATAAAGAACGGCCTTGGTGGCATCAGATGCTGCGATGGATATTTGTGACCGCCAACTCGGCGGGAATCATAGCCAACTTGTGCGATGTGGCCTACTTCCGCTATACGGGCCGTCGAACTACTGCGTCGGTATTCAGCGAGTTTGCCAATGAGGGCAACCTTGGCGATGTGTTCATGACCGAGGTGCTGCATCATTGGTGGATGGTGATTGTTGGGATAGTCATGATGGTTGGACTGTACCTGCTGTATTTCAAGCCGCAGCATCGGCCGGGCCGACTGCTGGTGTATTATCCGGTGCAGGCGGCGAGCCTTGTGGTGATGCTGCTGCTGAGCGTATGCGGAATGCGCGGCGGCGCCTCAACGGCTGTGCGCCCTATCACGCTGAGCAACGCCAACCAATATGTCAATCAGCCGATTGAGGCTGGACTGGTGCTCAATACCCCCTTCTCGATCATACGCACTATCAATAAAGAGGTGTTTGTGGACCCTGGGTACTTTGACGAGGCGGAATTGGATGGCCTATATAGTCCGGTCCATCAATGTGATACTGCATCAATAGCCGGCTGTAAGGGCAAGAATGTCGTCGTGCTGATTGTTGAGAGCTTTGGCCGTGAATATATGGGTGCCTACAACGACCGTTGGGGCGATGCCGACTATCCGTCATATACCCCCTTTATCGACTCGCTGATAGTGGAGAGCCTCACATTCGAACTCACTTTCGGCAATGGCCGCAAGAGTATAGATGGAATGCCCTCAGTCCTTTCTGGGATTCCCTGTTTCGTAGAGCCGTTCTTCCTAACGCCCTATGCCCTCAACGATGTCAGCAGCTTGGCTGGAGAGTTGTCGAAGATTGGATATTATACAGCCTTCTTCCATGGCGCCGAAAATGGTTCTATGGGCTTCGAGGCCTATGCCAAGGCGACGGGTTTTCGTGACTATTTTGGCCGTACGGAATATGGTCGGGATTCCCGCTTTGGAGGCGACCGAGACTTTGACGGCACCTGGGCTATCTGGGATGAAGAGTTTTTGCAGTTCTATGCCTTGAAGATGAGCGAGATGCAGCAGCCTTTTGCTACTTCGGTGTTTACTGCTACCTCGCATCATCCCTTCGTGGTGCCAGAGCGCTATCGTGACCGCTATTTCGATGCTCCGGACGACGATAATCCGCTCCACAAGTGCATCCGCTATACCGATCATGCACTCAGCCGTTTTTTTGCAACAGCCAAACAGCAGCCTTGGTATCAGAATACCTTGTTTGTGATTACGGCCGACCATACCAACCGATCCTCCCGTAAAGAATATCAGACGGCGCTTGGCCAGTTCGGAGTGCCTATCATCATCTTCGACCCTTCCGGCACTATCGCTCCTCAGCGTCGCCGCTGTATTGCTCAGCAGATTGACATCATGCCTACCGTTCTAGGCCTTTTGGGCTACGACCGGCCCTATGTATCGTTTGGACAAGACCTTTGCGCTACGCCAGATTCTGCCACTTGGGCAGTCAACTATTCCAACGGGGTGTATCAGTTGGTAGAAGGACATTATCTGCTGCAGATGACCGATGATGGCCATGTGAAGGGACTTTATGATATTGATTCCGACTGGCAGCTGGCTGACAACCTCAAAGGCACCATTCCTGGCGTGGAACATGCTATGCTTCGCCGCCTTAAGGCCATCATTCAGTCCTATATGCAGCGTATGCTCAGCAACCGACTGGTAGTAAAAAAAATATAATATGGATCTAGATTTCACCACATCACAGTACCGACAGCTTCTCCAAGCCCTCCTCAGCAACGGCTATCAGCCAGTCTTGCGATTTGGCGCTATGTCCGATTCTACAGAGGTGTTGCTCCGGCACGATGTGGACAAGCGTCCGGATTGTTCCTTGCGCCTAGCAAGGATTGAGGCAGAGATGGGGGTGAGGTCGATCTATTATTTCCGCACCGTGCCAGAGAGTTTGGATGAAGGTGCGTTGCGCCAAATCAGCCGCCTGGGGCACGAGATTGGGTACCACTATGAGTCGCTAACCACCTGCAACGGCAATGTTGAGGCTGCTTATCAGGATTTTTGTCAGAATCTAAATCGCCTCAGCAATATTGTCAGTAGTCCTATTGCCACCATCTGCATGCACGGGAGCCCGCGCAGTCCCTATGATAGCAAGGATATCTGGCAGCACTACGACTACCGGCCTCTAGGCATTGACTTCGAGCCCTATTTCGATACCGACTTCTCCCAAACGCTCTATATTACCGATACGGGACGCCGTTGGGACGGCTATCGAGTGAGCGTCCGCGACAAGATACCTCAGTATCAAGACAAGTGGAATGCCGAGGGCCTAGTGTTCCACACTACCAGCCAGGTAATAGATTCCTTGCAGGAGATTTCCGGAAAGTATCCGCGGCTCATGGTCACAACCCATCCTCAGCGATGGCTGCCGTTCGGCGTCGGCTGGTGCAAGGAACTGGGTCTTCAGAATATTAAGAATATAATAAAAGGTGTGAAGGTTTCCCTTTCATCCTCAAAATAGAAAACGCATCAGATGATAAACCTCTTAACAGTAATAGGTGCAAGACCGCAGATTATTAAGGCTGCAGCGCTTTCTCGCACGATTGACCAGCACTTCAAAGGCCGAATCACGGAACATCTGCTCCATACGGGCCAGCACTACGACCAGAATATGTCGCAGGTATTCTTCGATGAGCTGGGCATTCCCGCTCCCGAATTCAATCTAGGAGTGGGGTCTGGCAGCCACGGAGAACAGACTGCCAAGATGATAGTGGGCATAGAGTCGGTGCTTTGCCAGAATCATTTTGACGGCATCGTGCTATATGGCGATACCAACAGCACACTGGCTGGAGCAGTGGCAGCTAGCAAGCTGCAGGTGCCTATCTTCCATATCGAGGCAGGCCTGCGTTCCTTTAATATGTCAATGCCCGAAGAGGTGAACCGCATCGTATGCGACCAGCTTTCGTCGATTCTTTTTGCACCTACCCAGACGGCAGTGGACAACCTTCGGGCCGAAGGTCTGGACCGGAGGTCGAAGGTGGTTAAGAGTGGCGACGTAATGTACGACAACTGCCTCCATTTTGCCCCTATGGCCGATGCTAAGTCCGGCATTTTGGGCCGCCTCGGATTAAAGGCAAATGACTATGTATTGGCTACCATACATCGCGATTTCAACACCGATGATCCTATCCGACTTCGTTCCATCTTTGAGGCGCTGGGCGTGATATCGAAGATGATTCCAGTAGTGATGCCTCTTCATCCCCGCACCAAGGCCTGCCTGCAAAGCATGAATCTAGATGCCAGCTACGAAAATATCCGCATCATTCCGCCCGCCAGTTTCTTTGAGATACTCTCGCTGCAGCAACATGCCCAGGTGGTGGTGACCGACAGCGGCGGAGTGCAGAAAGAGGCCTTCTTTCTGGAGCGTCCTTGCGTGATTATCCGTCCGGAAACGGAATGGGTGGAGATTGTGGAACAGGGGGCAGGCATTATTGCCGATGCCAACCAGGACCGCATCTTGGAAGCTTATAGAACCTTGTCGGGCAAGAAGGTTACTTTCCCAGAACTATTCGGAACCGGACGCGCAGCACAGGTAATACTCAAAGAGATTGAGGACTATTTTGGGAATAACGATTGATCTATTTCCTGTATCAAAAATAGTGGCTGCGGGTGCAGAAAAAACGCATAAAGGAAAAAAAATTTTGGTAGTTCGATAAAAAAGTGTAATTTTGAATGCTAAAAATCTCTAGCCATCGGATAGGGGATTTGATTGTAAATAAGTGAATATAAATCTAATAAACTAAAAAAAATGAACATTCCTCAGAATTTAAAGTACACCCAGGACGACGAATGGGTACGCGTAGAAGGTGAATTTGCATTTGTTGGTATTACTGACTATGCTCAGCACGAACTTGGTGACATCGTTTTCGTAGACGTTACTACCGAAGGCGAGACCATCGATGCCGGTGAGGCTTTTGGCTCAGTAGAGGCCGTTAAGACCGTTGCTGACCTCCTCATGCCAGTTATTGGTGAGGTAGTTGAGGTCAATGGCAACCTCGACGACGCTTCTTGCATCAACAACGATCCTTATGGCGAAGGCTGGATCATCAAGATTATTATGGCCAACCCAGCAGACGTTGAGGGTCTGATGGATGCTGCTGCTTACGCTGCTAAGATCGGTGCATAAGTATCACTATCTCATAAATTATGTAGAGAGCAACTTCCCAAGAGGTTGCTCTCTTCTTTACTCTTCATTTCTTGGCCTCAGCACAATAATACACGCCCGCGGCCGTTACAATTATTAATAAATAATAATCAGAATGCAATATACTGAAGTAGATATTACGATCGATGTGCTAGATCCTTTCAAGGATGTGGTTGTGTATGAATTAGGTGAGGGCGAATATGACTCCTTCGTTGACACCCCTACAGGAGTCAAGGCTTACGTGCCTACCGAGAAATTCGATGAGCAATGGCTAAGGGATACGCTTGCCGACTGCGGCTGCAATACCGCCTATACAGTGGCTGCCATGCCCGACAAGAATTGGAACGAGGAGTGGGAAAAAGGCCATAAGTCGGTTCTAGTAGAAGGCGCAAAGACGGTTTACGTGCGTGCGCCATTCCATCCACACATCGAGGCCGATTACGAGATCGTTATCGAGCCAAAGATGTCGTTCGGCACTGCTCATCATGCCACCACCTATATGATGCTCAGCTATTTGTCGGAATTGCCGATTGAAGGCCGCCGTGTGCTAGATATGGGCTGCGGTACTGCCGTGCTGGCCATATTGGCCAAGATGCGCGGTGCTGCCGAAGTGATGGGCATCGACGTTGACGAGTGGGCTTATCGCAACGCCCTTGAGAATTCCGAGACCAACGGCGTGCAGATCGACTGCCGTCTTGGCGATGCCGATACCTTGGCCGCCTGTGGCAAGTTCGACCTTGTGATAGCCAACATCAACCGCAATATACTTCTGAACGACATGCCCAAATACGTTGCGGCAATGAATTCGGGCGCCACCATCCTCTTCAGCGGATTCTATGTGGCCGATATTCCGTACCTTGTAAGCAAGGGCGAGGAACTGGGCTTAAGGCTTGAGGAGCAGCGCGACCGAGACGGCTGGGCTGCCATCAGATTAATTAAGAATTGATGATCGGCCTCATGCCAATTAGCACGTCCAATCTTCTTATCGCTAATTCTAATAAAACCCACTCGAAACACAATACATGATTGTCTGCATTGCTGAGAAGCCCAGCGTGGCAAAGGATATCGCCAAAGTCTTGGGGGCCACAAGCCCCCATGAAGGCTATATGGAAGGAAACGGTTACCAGGTAACCTGGACATTCGGCCATCTCTGCACACTCAAGGAGCCGCAGGACTACAGCGGCCTTTGGAAGCAGTGGGAGCTAGCCTTCCTGCCCATGATTCCTGAACGCTTCGGCATCAAGCTCATCCCCCAGCAGAGCTATGAGAAGCAGTTCCGCACCATTGAGCGCCTCATGCAGAATGCCGACAGCATCATCAACTGCGGCGATGCTGGACAGGAGGGCGAACTCATCCAGCGGTGGGTTATGCAAAAGGCTAAGGCAAAGTGCCCCGTCCAACGCCTCTGGATTAGTTCCCTTACAGAAGAGTCCATCCGCGAAGGATTCAACAGCCTCAAGCCCCAAGACGAATATCAGTCGCTTTACGAGGCTGGCCTTTGTCGCGCTATAGGCGACTGGCTCCTAGGCATGAACGCCACTCGCCTCTATACGCTCAAATACCGTCCGGGTCCCCGCCAGGTGCTTTCGATAGGCCGCGTACAGACCCCAACTCTGGCCCTTATTGTCAACCGCCAGTTGGAAATCCGAAACTTCGTACCGAAGCAGTATTGGGTGCTTTCTACCCTCTATCGCGACGTCCAGTTTACCCTCAACGAGGCAAAAGAAGATGCCGACGAAGAACCTCAGATACGCACTCAGGAAGACTGGCAGCAGATGCTGGACCAGATCAAAGGCAAACCCTTCGAGGTCAAAGGCGTGCAGAAGAAGAACGGCACCGAGTCGGCCCCGCGCCTCTTCGACCTCACCAGCCTCCAGGTGGAATGCAACAAGAAGTATTCCTTCTCAGCTGAGGCCACATTGGGATATATACAGAGCCTTTATGAGAAGAAGCTCACTACATATCCGCGCGTCGATACCACCTATCTGAGCGACGATATCTATCCCAAGTGTCCGCAGATCCTAGGCGGACTACAGCCCTATATGCCTCTGATACAGCCTTTGATGGGCAGCAAACTGCCTAAGAGCAAGAAAGTCTTCGATAGTTCAAAGGTGACCGACCACCATGCCATCATACCTACCGGCCAGAATCCGCAGAATGCCCCCATGTCGCGTGAAGAAAAGTTAGTCTACGACCTTGTGGCACGAAGATTCATAGCCGTGTTCTATCCTGACTGCAAGTTTGCTACCACAACCGTCCTTGGCGAGGTGGAGAAAGTTCCATTCAAGGCGGCAGGAAAGACCATCCTCGAAGAAGGGTGGCGTGTGGTGTTCCCCAAGAAGAAAGGCGACGACGATGAGAAAAACGACGACGAGAAGACCCTGCCGGCCTTCGTGAAAGGGGAGCAGGGCCCTCATGAGCCAACCTTGACCGAGAAGTGGACCAATCCTCCAAAACCCTATACTGAGGCAACCCTTCTGCGCGCTATGGAGACGGCTGGCAAACTGGTTGAAAACGACGAGCTGCGCGACGCCCTCAAAGAGAACGGAATAGGTCGCCCCTCGACACGAGCTGCCATCATCGAAACCCTTTTCAAGCGGCAATATATCCGCAAGAAAGGCAAAAGCCTTGAAGCAACAGATACCGGCATCGACCTCATCAGCGTCATCAATGAAGAGCTGCTCAAAAGTGCAGAACTTACCGGCCAGTGGGAGAAGAAACTCCGCGAGATAGAGCACCACAAATACGAGTCCAAGCAGTTTCTCGACGAACTCAAGCAGATGGTTGCCCAGATAGTGTGGCAGGTGAAGAACGACACTTCCAACCGCCGCGTAGCAGCAGCCCAGGCAGTGGTTGAGAAAGGCAGGCGCAAGAACGCCGACAAGTCTGCTGATGCTCCTAAGAAGCCCCGTGCGAAACGCACCAAAAAAGTTAAGGAGGGCGATGTCTGTCCCCTCTGTGGCAAAGGCACTATTATCCGTGGCAAGACTGCCCTCGGGTGTTCCGAGTGGCGCAACGGCTGCACCTTCCGGCAAGAACTGTAGAAGCATTTGTTTTTTCCAGCCGTAGTTGAAGGGGAATCTAAGCGCCATATGCTTCATTCCTTTGCCCCAAAGGGCGGCTTTGTGAAGGGTTTCTCCGTCCTAAGTGTCGGAGTTGATATAGAGATTAGCCAGAGAAAGGTCGGAGATAATACTGAAATAGCCTTTTTTTTGATGAGTTGGGAAATAAATGAAGGAGTATGGCGTTATAGGATATTATGATTAAAGAAAATCTAAATATAATACGCGAGCAGGTACAGGCTCCGGCAAGGCTGATTGCGGTGTCGAAGACTAAGCCTGTGGAGATGCTGCAGGAGGCCTATGACTGCGGCCAACGCCTTTTTGGCGAAAACAAAGCGCTGGAAATGCGCGACAAGCATGAGGCCCTGCCTAAGGATATTGAATGGCACTTTATCGGTCACCTGCAGTCAAACAAGGTGAAGTATATAGCCCCCTTCGTTTCGCTGATCCACTCAATAGATTCTTTGGCTATCTTGCAGGAGGTGAATAAGCACGCTGTAAAGAACAATCGCGTGATAGACTGTCTGCTACAGTTCCACGTTGCAAGCGAGGAAACGAAATTTGGCCTGGATATGCAGGAGGCTGATGAGCTGCTTTCGAGCGCAGCATTTGCCGAATTGAAGAATGTGAGGATTGTGGGCGTGATGGGCATGGCCACAAATACTCCAGACAAGGATTTGGTTAGGCGCGAGTTTCATCGCCTGAAGGAGATTTTCGACGACTTGAAGTTGCGCTACTTTGCTGGCTCGGACTGCTTTAAAGAGATTTCGATGGGCATGAGTGGCGACTTCGCAATTGCTCAGGAAGAGGGCAGCACGCTGGTAAGGGTGGGCAGTTCGATATTTGGAGCAAGAGACTATGGCGTGAAGGTAAACGACTGAGGACCAGTTTTGGGGTCAGCAGTCAACAGATGAGAAATATTAAACTTATACTATAAACTATACACTATCTATGATACTATTAAAGAAAGAAACTTTGGACGATGGACGCGTGTATCTGGCCGGGCAGCCGGAGAACGTATGCTCGAGAGTGATGGAGGTGATCCTGAACGGCGATGTGGTTGAGGATGCACGAATCACGGGCGGCTGCGGTGGCAATACTCAGGGCGTTACCTGCCTGATGAAGGGCATGAAGGTGGATGAGGTAATCGGCCGTATTGGCGGAATCGACTGTGGCGGCAGAGGTACGAGCTGCCCAGACCAGCTGTCGCAATTGCTTAAACTGTATAAAGACGCTTAGTCGGGATAGCGGATCTTGACAAAAAAAATCCCTGGATAATAAAAAAATAAAATTATGCAGATATTTAAGAAAAAGAGCAATATCATAATGTCGTATGTGCTGATCACGTTCGGCATTTTGATGTACACCTTTGGATGGAGCGCTTTGATGCTGCCGGCCAAGATTATCGGCGGCGGCGTGAGCGGTATGTCGTCTATCATCAATTTGGGTTTAGGCGTTCCAATACCTATAGGTATTATCAATCTGGTGATCAACGGTATCTTGCTTGCCATAGGATTCAAGGTGCTGGGGTCTCAGTTTGGCCTTAACACGATTTACGGTATTGTGATTTCGTCGCTGTGCTTCATCTTCTGGCAGCAGGGAATGCATATCGAGAACCTCTTTGTGGAAGACGGCAAACTGGGTTTCGACCCATTTATGTGCGCTGTGATGGGCGGTGCCCTTTGCGGCGGCGGTATCGGCCTGGCCTTCACTATGGGCGGCAATACTGGCGGAACGGATATCATTGCCTTGATTCTGAGCAAATACTATAACATCAGTCCGGGCAAGGTTATCATGTATCTGGACATTGTCATCATCGGATGCTCGTATTTCATTTCGGGCAATTTGGTGAACATCGTGTATGGCTACATTGTGATGGTGACGATGACCTATGTGCTTGACATGGTAATAGACGGAAACAAGCAGACCTACCAGATCATGGTATTCTCGGCCAAGACTCCAGAAATTGGCGAGCAGGTTACAAAAGAGGTAGGCCGCGGTGCTACGCTGTTGAATGCCGAGGGCTGCTACAGCCACTCGGAGCAGCAGGTCCTGGTGATCATGGCGCACCGCACAGACAAGCAGCACATCATGAAGATTGTGAACAGAGTAGATCCTAACGCCTTTATTACCGTGAGCAAGGCTCAGGGCGTATATGGAAAGAATTTCGAAAAACTAAAGATGTAAGATATGAGAATGGTTTCTCCCTCGCTGCTGAGTGCCGACTTTGGAAATCTGCAGCATGATATAGAAATGTTGAACCAGAGCGAATGCGACTGGCTTCACGTGGATGTGATGGACGGTATGTTTGTGCCAAATATCAGTTTCGGACAGCCGGTGATCAAGTTTATCAAGAAGCATGCCCAAAAGCCTTTGGATGTGCACTTGATGATTATGGATCCGGGGCGCTATATTGAAGACTTTAAGGCTTCTGGCGCAGATATCATCACTGTGCATTATGAGGCCTGCACACATCTGGACCGCACGATACATGCCATCAAGGATTGCGGTCTGAAGGCAGGAGTGGTGCTGAACCCACACACTCCGGTGTGCCTGCTTGAGGATATTATCCAAGAATGCGACCTAGTGCTGTTGATGTCGGTGAATCCTGGATTTGGCGGACAGAAATTTATAGAGAACACCTATGAGAAGGTGCGCCAATTGAAGGCCTTGTGTTGCCGAAAGAACCCGAATTGCCTCATAGAGGTAGACGGCGGCGTGAACACTGCAAACGCAGGCAAACTATATGAATGTGGTGCAGATGTGTTGGTTGCAGGCAACGCAGTCTTTAAGTCGGAAGACCCGATAGAAACTATAAAGCAGCTGAAGAAGTGAACAGACCGCAATTGATACTAGCCAGAGGCAAGGAGAAATCGCTAGAGAGACACCATCCTTGGATTTTTTCGGGTGCTATTCATAAGGTGATCGGCCATCCCGAAGAGGGAAGCATTGTGGATGTGATTGACGGCGAAGGCAACTGGCTGTGCACGGGCCACTACCAGAACGAAAGTATAATGGTGAAGGTGTTGAGCTTCGACAGCCCTAAGATTGACCGCGCATTTTGGCAGGAGAGAGTGCATCAAGCTGTGTCTTACAGAAAGCGCTTCGGTCTGCTTGAATCGCTCGAGACGAATGTATGTAGGCTGGTGCATGCCGAAGGTGACTATCTGCCAGGCCTGGTGGCCGACTACTACAACGGGGTATTAGTGTTGCAGGCGCATAGCGTAGGTATGCACAATACGTTTGATCTGCTAGTGGAGGCTTTTCGTGAGGAATTAGGCGAGAATCTGATATCGGTATTTGACAAAAGTTCATCGACCGTTCCCGGAGGTTCGGAGGATCGGTATATATGGGGTGAGGAACCCGCAGAGTGGGAGATTTGCGAGAACGGAGTGAAGATGATGATCAACTTCTATGAAGGTCAGAAGACTGGATTCTTTGTAGACCAGCGAGAAAATCGAGACTTGGTGGGAAAACTGGCAAAAGGAAAGAGGGTTCTTAATACGTTCGGCTACACGGGCGGTTTTTCGCTGGCAGCATTGAAAGGCGGCGCCGAATACGTGGAGACGGTAGATATCTCGAAGAAGGCGGTGGCGCTATGTTTGAGAAATGTAGAACTGAACTTTGAGGCGGCCAACCACAAAGGTGTTGCAGCCGACGTGCTGCAGTATTTGGACACGGTAGCCGACGATTTCGATATGATTATCCTTGATCCGCCAGCCTTTGCAAAGAACCATAGGTCGCTGAAACAAGGTCTGAAGGGCTATAGGAATATTAACCAAAAGGCTATTGCCGCCATTAGGCCTGGCGGGCTATTGTTTACATTTAGCTGTTCGCAGGCCGTAAGTCCGGAGGATTTCCAGACGATGGTGTTCAGCGCTGCCAATATGGCTGGCCGAAAGGTGAGAATCGTGAAGCGCCTTCCTCATGCGGTAGACCATCCGATAAGCATATATCACCCAGAAGGAGAATACTTAAAAGGACTATTATTATATATAGAGTAACGAAATGGAAGAACTTGGATACCAGAAAATAGACCGTTACGATGAGAAGACAGTAGCGGAACTGGCTAAGCACTATAAAGAGATCTTGACCCTGCTGGGTGAGGATGTGGACAGAGAAGGCTTGATAAAGTCGCCGGAGCGTATTGCCAAGGCGATGCTATTCTTCACTCAAGGATATGACCAGAGCCCAGAGGATATTCTGCGCTCGGCCATGTTTACAGAAGACTATAAGCAGATGGTTGTGGTAAAAGACATTGAAATATACAGTCTTTGTGAGCACCACATGTGTCCGTTTGTAGGTAAGGCGCACGTGGCATATATCCCTAACGGCAAGATAGTAGGCCTAAGCAAGATACCCAGAATCGTCGATGCATATGCACGCAGATTGCAGGTTCAGGAACGTCTGACGACCCAGATCAAGGATTGTATTCAGAATACGTTGAATCCACTGGGTGTGGCCGTGGTGATAGAGGCTCAGCATCTGTGTATGTCGATGCGAGGCGTGCAGAAACAGAATTCGGTGACCACCACTAGTGACTTTGTGGGCGCTTTCAAGAAGGATCCCAAGACTAGAGAGGAATTTATGCACATTATTGGCGTGAAACTTCACTAAGATATTATGAAGAAACTATTTCTTATATTAGTTTTTCTTATGCCCTTTATGGGACTATGGGCTCAGATAACGCATACGAGCAATGGCAATGTGGACGCTAATGCAGAAAAAGTGTTGGCCAAGGCTTCGAGTAAGATGAATAGCGGCTGTGTGAGTTTCTCGGTTGCCATGGTAAGCAAAGATGCTAATAAAAAAGAATCGAGCAAGGTGACGTCACAGGTGCTCTACAACAAAGGCAAGTATAGAGTGACCTTTGGCGACCAGGTGCTGTATTGTAACGGACAGAGTGTGTGGAATTGGAATAAGAAGGCCAAAGAGGTGGTTGTTGACAAGGTGTCGGCATCTGACGATGACCTGATGAATCCTGCTCAGCTCCTCAGTAATTACAAGAAAAACTATAAGGCCAAATTTATTAGAACTGAGCCGGATGGAACGTCGGTAGTGGATCTGACGCCTAAGAAGAGTAGGAGTTTCTACAAGGTGCGACTGCTTATTGCGTCGAGTGGTACGATTACAAGCATGTTGATGCATAATTATGATGGTTCTAGTATGGAGTTCGCGGTTAGTAATTTCAAGACCGGCGTGAAATACTCAGATTCCGACTTTACTTTTTCGACCACTGACCATAAGGAGGTGGAAGTAATAGATATGAGATAGTTTATGAATATATTGTTATTAGAGACCGCCACTCCTGTATGTTCGGTGGTGTTGATGAAAGATGGCTGGATAGCAGCCCATGAAGAATCGGCTGCCCCTAATTCGCACAGCTCTATGATGGCAAAATTTGTGGAATCGGTATTGGAATCGACAGAGACCAAACCTCATGAGCTTGACGCTGTATGTGTAAGTTCAGGTCCAGGAAGCTATACCGGACTTAGAATAGGGGTGAGCAGTGCGAAGGGATTCTGCTATGCGCTGAATATACCCTTATTGTCTGTTCCAACTCTCAAGAGCATGGCTGCACAGTATTATGCCAAACATCCGGAGTTTGAAGGACTGGTATGCCCAATGATAGATGCTCGCAGAATGGAGTGTTACTCTGCCATATTCGACAAGAATTTGAACGAGATAAAACCCGTGAGCGCCGATATTATTGAGGAGGGGATCTATGATGCCTTTATGGCAGAGAAAAAAGTGGTATTTGTGGGAGACGGCGCCATGAAGACTAAATCTATCTTGGGGGTGAATAAAAATGCTATGTATGATGAATCCTTCGTGATAAGTGCAGAAGGAATGTCTAAACTAGCGGTTGAAAAGATGGAAAAGAAAGAGTATGAAGATGTTGCATACTTTGAACCTTTCTACTTAAAGGATTTCGTGGCAGCGAAACCAGTTGTGAAAGGGTTGAAGTAAAAGAATAGAGCAGAAAGAAGAGAAAGGATCATTCATTATATGCTTAGGTATGTCACGAAAAAAGTCTTTTACGGAGTCCTGGTGATGCTAGGAGTCGTGACATTGGTATTCTTCTTGTTCAATATTCTTCCTGGTGATCCAGCCAGAATGATGCTTGGTCAGAGGGCCGATCAGGAAAGCATTGAAATAATAAACCACGATTTAGGAAGAGATAAGCCTATGTCGTTGCAGTATCTGAATTATCTCAACGACTTGCTTCCCTTATCGGTTCATTCTATGGATTCGAACGATTATTTCTATCTTTCTGATGAGAAGTATTCTCCATATTCCAAGGTGTTTTGTTCTGAGAGTTACTGCCTGATATTGAAGAAACCTTATCTTAGAAGGTCGTATCAGTCAAAGCGGCCTGTGTCGGAGATTATTGCATCAGCCTTTCCTCAAACGGCAATTTTGGCGTTAGTGGCAATGGCTTTTGCATTAGTGGTCGGTTTGGCTATGGGTATACTGGCTGCTCTAAAGAAGGATACGTGGATAGATAGATTTACGTTGGGTTTGAGTACTTTAGGAATGTCGTTACCCTCTTTTTTTGCCGCGATTTTGATAGCATGGATGTTTGCGTACGTATTGGCAGATTGGACACATCTAAATATGTTTGGCAATCTGTATACGGTGGATGATTATGGCTGTGGAGAATACCTAGATCTGAAGAACCTTATTCTACCAGCACTTACGTTGGGTATAAGGCCGTTGGCTACCATCACGCAACTATCGAAGAATTCGTTGCTGGAAGCTCTCTCGCAGGATTATGTTCGTACGGCACGGGCTAAAGGTATGCCATTTGGACGGGTTGTAGTGAGACATGCATTGAGGAATGCGCTTAACCCAATTGTAACTTCAGTTTCGGGTTGGTTTGCAAGTTTGATGGCTGGTGCTGTATTTGTGGAGTATGTGTTTGACTGGAAGGGTATGGGAGTTGTAATTGTAGACTCGCTAGAAAAGTATGATTTCCCTGTAGTGATGGGTTCGATATTGTTCGTGTGTGTGTTGTTGGTAGTAATTAATATCCTTACAGATCTGCTGTATGGATTGTTGGATCCGAGAGTAAGATTGCGCTAGCAGACGTTGATAAGTGCTGCAGTCATTCTATCCCAAGAATATTTCTTTTTTTCGATACGTAGATTCTGGATAAAATCCTTCTCTCGATTATCGGAATAATACTTGACAAGAGCATCAGCGATGGATTTAGGCTGAGGGTTAACAACGTAGCCAATTTTGTTATCGGGTACGATTTCGGCTAATCCTCCGACATTAGTGACCACCATTGGCTTTTCAAAGTGGAAAGCGACTTGCGTTACACCGCTTTGGGTGGCTGATTTGTAGGGTTGGGCTACTATATCGCATGCTCCAAAATAGTGGTTGACCAGATTGTCTGGGATGAAATCTGTTTTAAGGATGATGCGGTCTTGGATTCTTAGTCGCTCAATTAATTCAAGATAGGGCTTCGCGTCGCCATAGAACTCTCCAGCGACAATTAGTTTGACATTGAGGTCAACTAATCGCTTGTCTGCCATTGCTTCTAGTAGGAGGTCTAAACCTTTGTAGTCGCGAATGAACCCGAAAAATAGTATGTATTTCCCTTCGGAAGGTACTCCAATAAGTCTGCGAGCCTCAGATTTGTCTAGTCTTGTTCCATAATGGTCATATATGGGATGAGGTGCAAAACTTTTTGGTTTGTTTTTGGAATCAAACTTGTTGATGTCTGCAATTGTGGCTTCAGATAATGTCGTAAAACCATCCATGGCAGAAACAAAATAGGAAGGGAAAATCTTGTCCATAATATTAGTCTCGTGAGGAATCATATTGTGGACAAGGGCAATGCAGCGGGTATGGTGATTCTTTTTGATGGATCGTGCTATAGTGCCGAAACATGGTGCCATGAACGACATCCAATAGGCGAAAATGACGATATCTGGATTCGATTTTCGGATTTTTTTTCCTACTTTTATCCAATTTACTGGGTTGCAGGAATTTATTTCACGGCTGATAGAAAGGCCCTCAGGTGCAGGAGAATCAGTATACTGGGTTTTGCCCGGAAAAAGAAATCCAGGATATTGAAGCGTGAAAGTAATAGTGTTAACGTTGTGGCCTTCCAGAATAAACTGTTGTGCGAGTCGGTCGTTGAAAGTTGCAAGACCTCCACGATATGGCCAAGATGTGCCTACGATGGTAATGTTCATGAAACTAGACTATATATCATCTTCTGATTCTGGAATCATCTCACTCCAATCGAGTTGGATGGGGTAGATATCATCGCGCATGATGTTGCCAGGATAGATATCTTTGATTCTTTGAAGAAAAGCATAGGCTTCAAGTCGCGTTTTGAAATCGCCAACCTTGATGCGGAAGTTTGGTTCGTCGTAGGAAATATATACCTCGACACCAGAGAATGTCTGCTTGAATCTCTCTTTGAGGGCAAATGCATTGGCTTTCGCATTGGTACCCGAGAGAGACGAGATCTGTATGCGGTATCCAGGAACGGTTTTTACACGCTCGTTAAGCTCGATGTGCTTTTCTACGAGTTGTTCCACATTATTGTCGCCAATTATTTCCACACTTCCACGTCCCTTGTTGGCTGAAAGGTTGCCGCTTCGTTGAGCAAATAATGAGCTGCTTAGTAGTAGAGTGATGCAGAGCAGTAGTAGGCTTCTTGTTTTCAAGTTAAGGGTATTATTTAGATTCGCTATTGATCTGTTTGGGCTGCACAGAGAGTACCGGAATAGTCGACGAGTTGAGCATCTGTTGAGCGAATGATCCCATCAATAAATTTGAGAAGGACTTTTCTTGCTCGGTCATGATGATGATCATGTCTGCATGTATCTCATTTGCATAATCAAGAGTCGACTGAGTAATATTTTTGTGTGCGTCAACAAACTTAGTAGTGCATTTAATATCGTGCGAAGACAAATGTTTGCTTACCTGATGAGCATAGTTGTTCACTAGGCCTTGAATATCTTTAGTGTCAGAGGTGTAAAGACCTAGAATATGAATGGTTGAACCGAAAACTTGTGCAAATTTTTCTGCAATGTTAGCTTTTTGTCGAGTAGTAGCAGTGCTATCGATAGGAAGCACGATGTTTTCGAGATCTTTATTGAAGTTGTAATCCTCCATAACTGAAAGAACTGGCACTTTTGCCTCGGTAATAGTGTGATAGGTGTTCTTTCCGATAATGCGACTCTTCTTGAGTCCACTCATACCATGGGTTCCAACAATCACTAAAGAAGATCTGTCATCTTTGGCCTGGGCTGCTAATTCTTCAGATACCTTGCCTTCGCGAAGATAGTACTTCATATCGATACCCTTAAAGAGGTGTCGAACTGCCTCGATACGTTGCTCTATTTCTGCTCGAATAGGAGCTTCGTCTTCATTTGGCTCTTTTACATATACTAGATGAATGTCTGAGTGCCATCTATTGGCGATGTCAATTGCTAAGTCTACAGCGTTTGCTGAACCTGACGAGAAGTCAAAACCAACTACGATATTTTCCATATTCTATCCTTTTTATTATTGGGCACAAAATTACTAACTTTTTTTCAATTATGCAAGTTTTTATGCAATTTTAATGATATTTCAATAAAAAAAGGAACCTATTATTATTCTTAGATTCCTTTTTTTATGTGTGAAAAATGTGGTGTTATTCCTTCGATTTCTCGTAGTCTTCGTTGAGTCCTTTTACTATTTCATCAGTAATGTCCATTCCTGGATTTCCGTAAAGTACTGGACTATTGTTGAATGACTTAGAAAGAATAATGTCGAACTTGCTATTCTTCTCGTTGTAGTCGCGAATATAGTTGTAGACGGCCTTGGTCATCTTCTCGCTCTCTTCAAAAGTTTTCTTCTGAATCTGGGCTGCGTATTCACCTTCAAGAGTTTGAAGCTTTTCCATTCGTTTTTTGAGTTCGGCTTCGGTAGATTTCTGCTGGCTGAGGGTCATATCAGCCCCATTTTTGAGGTAATTGTTGTAGTCGCTTTCAAATCTTGACATCTGCTCTTTGTAGCTGGCTTCTTTGCTAGACTGGTATTGTTCCAGCTCTTTCTGCAAGTCAAGTGCATATTGGTACTTGGCCATGAGTGTGTCGGTGTTGATATATGCAACTGTAACACCTCCCTCGGTGTTAATTGGCTTGGTGGCATCCTCGTTTACGAGGCTGTCGTGATTGCCGGTAAAATGCAGTATGTAGAGCACTACGATAGCAACAAACATTACGGCCATGCTGATATGAGAACAAACATGGTGGCACTTTTTGTTAGCGCATTGTGTTGCTGGGTTTTCTTGCTTCTCGATATTGTTGTTTTGATTTTCTTCCATGATAATGCATTTTTCGATTGATTATTCTGATACTTCCCCAATCACATCGATGGCTCTTTGGATGCGGGCTATGGTCTCATCTTTACCGAGAGTCATCACGAGGGTGAGCATGTCTGGACCTACTGTCTTGCCAACGACGGCAAGGCGCATAGAGTTCATGATTTGGCCCATGTTGAACTGGTTGGCCACGATGTAGTCGTCGAGAATCGCCTTGTGGAGTGCCTCATACTCGAAAGGTACGGTGTTGAGCACTTCGATTACCTTGGCCATATGGGTGGTCATGCCGGGTTTCCAACGCTTCTTGATGGCGGCAGGGTCATATTCGGTGGGTGCCTCGAAGAAGTATGAACAAGTGTCCCACAATTCGCTTGGGAAGTTGATGCGCTCCTTCATCATGCCGCACACCTTAACGACAAATTCATGGTCGGCTTCAATTCCGTGCTCCTTGAGCTGCGGTTCAAACATCTGAGCGAACTCTTCGTCGCTCTTCTTCTGGAGGTATTCGTGGTTGAACCATTTGGCTTTTTCTACGTTGAACTTGGCGCCTGACTTAGAGATGTGCTCGATGGAGAAGAGCTTGATCAGTTCTTCCATGCTGAGAATCTCTTGATCGTTGCCGGGGTTCCAGCCGAGGAGTGCGAGGATGTTGACTACAGCCTCAGGTGTATAGCCTTTTTCGCGATAGCCGCTGGAGAGTTCGCCGCTCTTGGGGTCGTGCCAGTCGAGAGGGAAAACCGGGAATCCGAGTCGGTCACCGTCGCGTTTGCTGAGTTTACCATTGCCTTCCGGTTTGAGCAGGAGTGGCAGGTGGGCAAACTGGGGCATGGTGTCTTCCCATCCAAATGCCTTGTAGAGCATTACATGGAGTGGGGCAGAAGGAAGCCATTCCTCGCCGCGGATGACGTGGCTTACCTCCATGGTGTGGTCGTCCACGATGTTGGCCAAGTGGTAGGTTGGCATGCCGTCGGATTTGTAGAGCACTTTGTCGTCGAGCAGGTTGCTATTCATGGTCACGTCGCCACGGATGAGGTCATGTACGGTAATATCGAGGTCGGCTGGAAATTTGAATCTAACTACATATGGCTCGCCTGCATCAAGTCTGCGCTGCACCTCTTCGGCTGGGAGTGCCAATGAATTCTGCATTTCGCTGCGAGTTCTGCAGTCGTATTGGAAGGTCTTCTTCTGTGCCTCATATTCTTTGCGCTTGGCATCAAGCTCTTCGGGCTTATCGAAGGCATAGTAGGCCCAGCCGTCATTGAGAAGCTGTTCGGCATACTGCTTGTACATGGGTTTGCGGTCGCTCTGGCGATATGGACCGAATGGACCTCCGATATGGACGCCCTCGTCGAACTTGATTCCAAGCCATTCCAAAGCCTCAATGATATAGGCTTCAGCGCCTGGAACAAAGCGGGTCTGGTCGGTGTCTTCGATTCTTAGAATCATATCTCCGCCGTGCTGGCGGGCGAAGAGGTAGTTGTACAATGCAGTACGAACTCCACCAATGTGGAGCGGTCCAGTTGGACTGGGAGCAAATCTTACTCTTACTTTTCTTTCCATGTTATATATGTATTTATTCTTTATTCAAAATGTTTAGCTGATCAAATGTTTTTCTCTTTCTCAGGTAGTAGTCAACCAAGATGAGTCCATGATACATGGTATCGGGTTCCTTGTGCGGCAAGAGGTCTCGCTTGCGCTTTAGGTTTTCCATCTGTTTGCGGTATTCCGAGTGGGCGGAGAATACTGCAGAATATTCTGCTCTGTTGCCGCTCAGTAAGAATTTGGCTGCAGCTATTCCGTCCAGAATCTTCCTGCAACGTATCACTTTATGCAAATGCTGGTCGGTAAGATTCTTGTAAAGCATGCTAAGATTGTTGCGGAAGTTGAGCCGTGTTTTGAGTGGGGAACTCTTTGGCAAGGTCCCTCCGCCAACATGGTAGACCACCGACTTGGGACAGTATTGTACCCGATAGCCGTGGTTTTGAGCCCTCCAACAAAAGTCTATCTCCTCCATATGGGCGAAGAAGTCGCCGTCCAATCCTCCGATCTCCCTCCATATTTTTGCCTTCACGAACATGGCGGCACCTGATGCCCAGAATATATCGCAAGGGTCGTCGTATTGGCCATGGTCATATTCTATCGTGGTGAATATTCTGCCTCGGCAGAATGGGTATCCGTATTGATCTAAGAAGCCGCCTGCACCACCAGCATATTCGAATCTATCGCGCTCGTTGTACATCTTCAGTTTCGGCTGGCAGATGGCTATCTTCTCGTCCTGCTCCATCTGGTCTATTACAGGGGTAATCCAGCCTTCGGTCACCTCTACATCATCGTTGAGCAGCACGTAGTAGTCGGCCTCTATTTGGGCTAGGGCTCGGTTGTATCCTTCTGCAAAACCATAATTCTTGTCTAGTTTGATAACGCGCAATGATGGATATTGCTGAGCGAGGAATTCCAGCGAGTCGTCGGTGGAACCATTGTCGGCCACAATCACTTCGGCATCCCCCGTCGTATGTTGGGTCACTGAAGGAAGGAATTTCTCCAAAATCTTTCGGCCATTCCAGTTGAGTATCACTACGGCAATCTTCATATTAATGCATTATGGTTGTGTTAGTAGGACGTTTCTTCTTCCATCTTCTATGACTCCACAGCCAGTATTCTGGCTCGGCGTTAATGTCGTGTTCTAGTCTGCGCACATATTGTTCTGTGATGTCATATTGCTTTGCTTCGCTGGGGTGCTCGCATATGCGTTCGAAAGTCACCACGTAGTGTCCGCGTCGAACCTTCTTCACTGAGTAGTAAAGCACCGGTATCTCGTATTTCCTAGCGAAATATTCAGCACCATAGAGGAATCCGGTATCTTGGTTGAGGAATCGTGTCCAGTAGCATTTTTGTGGATTGCTGTGGGCCTGGTCGCTGAGCATCATATAGGCCGTAGGCACGTGGTGATTCTCATAGTAGTCAACCACTTCGCGTACATTGTGCTTGCTAACCACTTCGCAGCCATAGCGGGTCCTTCTTTGGTCAACGAATTTGGCGATACCTTTTTGTGACAGCGGTTTCCCTACTCCGACCCCATGGTGCTTCAGCTGGAAGTCGATGCTCGATACCATATATTCCCAATTGTTGTAGTGGGCAGACATGAGGATGACGCTCTTGCCTTGATCATAATAGCGGTCGACCAATTCGGGATTAGAGAAGTGGTAGCGCTTCTTTATGCTGCTTTTTGAAGCCGCTAGATTATGCAGTCCCTCCAGCAGAAGGTCGCACATGTGGCGGTAGTATCTGCGCTCTAATTTGCGGCGTTCGGCCGCGGTCTTTTCGGGAAAAGAGTTCTCGAGGTTGGTGCGGGTTACAGAACGACGATAACCTACCAGCCAATAAACAAGCAGGTAGGTTATGTCGGATAATATGTTTAATAATATCTGCAACGCTTCTTTCTCAACAGTCTATTAATATCCTCGCTCAAATTGTTCCCCCACTTCGCCCACAACGTCTTCGTTGAGCTGCTGTCCGCACAGTCTGCGTTCCCATTTTGGGTCTTGCACTTCGCCTCGGGCGTTGGAGTTCAGCAGCTGATAGTTGCCTACGCGGAACTCGTCCCAGAAGATGAAGCATCTGGTTGGGTTGTCGTTTGGCAGCAGGTCGTAGCGCCACAGCTGGTAAGGCTTGTAGTAAATATGTCCTTGCGAGTCAGACTGCACATACGATCCTTCAACCACATTGTTTTGGGAGTTTACGCCCGATCCAAGGTGGCGAACGCTCACGAAGTTCTTCTCGTCGCGCACAAAGTTGGGCGCGCCATACTGTAGGTATACTCGGCCTCGGTCGGTTTGGTATCCCTTCATCTTGGCAAAGGAGAAGTTCTGGTCAACATATTCAAGTCTCGTCTTATATTCGTCCCATTTGTCAGCGGGGTTCAACTTGTCGCGCTCCAGCCAGAATTTGTAGAAGAACATCTGCTTCTCATCCATGGCAGGAATCTTCACCAGATGGTTGATCACAGCCTTCTCCTTCTCAGATGCGATAGGGTAGAGGGCATCCAAGTAGTAGTTCAGCTGGTTTTCATCCTTTATTTGTCCAGCAAAGGTGGCTGCATATTCCGAAATTGCCACTTCGCTTTCCATTTTGGGGTTGCTGCGATAGAATGACACCTTCTTGTACATCAGGCATTCGTTCTGCCGGTTGTGCACTTCTACCACTAGGTTATAGTTGCCAGAAGGCAGTCGGCTGATGTCGAACGAGGTGAATTCGGGCACAATGGTGTTGCCGGCCTTATACTGATGCTTCGTAAGTTTCTGTATCTCTCCAGCTCTGCGTCCAGTCTCCTTGTCCTCGATAAAGGCGTAGGTCATGAATGGCTGGAATCCGATTTCTTCAGAGATATTGTAGATCTCATAGTAGAAGTGCAGCTTGTCGAATTGCTCTGGAACGAGGTCGCTCACGTATGGCTGCATGTCGTAGCCGTTGCGGGAGAACATGTTCTCGGTAGAGGTCTTCTTGATGCTCGACATGATCTGGACCGAGGACATGGCAGGCTTCTTCTTGTCGTATTGCACATAGAGCTTCTCATGTGCGGTCACGGCCTCAGCTGTTGAGTTTTTGTCCTTCAGGGTCAGTTCGAGATTATAAATGCCGTTTTTCAGTCCGAATCGCTGCAAGTCAAGGAAGAAGAAGTCGTTCTCTTCCGGATTGTTGATGACGGGACTATTCAGGTCGTACTTTTTCCAGTACACGATCGAATCTCCACTCTTAACAATCAGAGTCACTTCCACGGTGGCTTTGTATTTGGCGCCTTCCTTTGCAAAATTCAGGCTCCAGGCATCGAATGAAAGGTATGTCTCCACATAGGGCTTGTCTTGGTCGGCCAGGTAGAACGTTGAGTAGCCAAACATGGCACTAAGGTTCTGCTTCTCGCTCTGGGCCATGGCAGAAAGGCTCATCAGCGCTATCCCTACCATCATTATCAGTTTGCGGATATTCATATGTTTTTTCGTTTTTTTAATATTAAATTTATATATAAACGAGGCTAGGCCCTCTTTATTGCGTATCCTTTCAAAAAACCGCTAGTTTTCTTCCTCGTAGTATACCTTGTAGAACTTTCCTTTCTCGTCGCGGCCCTTCTCTATTAGGTTGCCGTTCCCATGAACGTAGATGTGGAAGTTTTTATCCAGTTTGATTACGCTTTTGAAGCTGCGTGCCTGTTTCTTTACAGCCTCTTCGTTGATGTCGAACTGGTCTTGCAGCACCACCTCGTTCTCCTTCTGATACTCCTCCCTGAAAGTCTTGAAGCTTTCGATCACCTCTGGTTGCTGAATCACCTCTTCTGCAAAAGTTTGCAGGTCGAAGCTGTCGTTCTGCTTGAAGTAGTTCACCGAGCGGTTCAGCAGGTCGGCACGGTCTGCCTTTTCTACGTTGCCAAACTCCTTTGGCAGCGTGTCGGTCACAAACTGCTTGTAGGCAGATAATTCAGCGTGGGTGTTGTAGTATTCGTCCTCACGTTGGCGCACTTCTAGAAAGGCATCCTTCCAATATACCGCATCTTGTCCGCGATTTGTGGCGTCTACAATGCTCAGTATATAGCCATTCTCCTTCTCGGAGTTAAAGATGATGGCCCCTTTGTCGAGCTTATGGATATTTATGCCCTGGTGCACTTCCATCGCAAAGTCGGCCGTGGCGCTCATGTCTCCTTCCTGTCGGCTCCATTCCTCTTCGTCGCGTTTCACCTTAAGGAACGAATCCTTATTTTCGGCCTTGAATATGCCGATTGCGTCCATCTCTTCGCCGTTGAGCGAGCATCGGTCGAAATACACCACCATCAGGTCGCCCGACTTGATATTCGGGTGAGTGCACGAGTCGTATAGTTTTCGGGCTATCCGCTGGCTGTCTTCAACAAACTGCTCTGGGTCAGCAAAGATATCTCTTGCTATTCCATACAGCTCGTTCAGCTCCAAGTTCTCGTCATGATAGAAGGTGTAGTATTCTTCAGCCTTGAATGGAGCCACGAAATACTGAATCAGCAGTTCCTGCAGCCGCTCGTCCAGCATAATCTTCTTGTCGGACAGTATCAGGCCCTCTTCCGTATCCTTGTTGCCAACGTGGTGAATGGTCATTGCCTTGATGGCGTCGCTATCAAAATATGGCATATCTCCGATCTTTTTCTTAGTAAAGGTAGTTTTCTAGTTTCAGCACCATTGTGCCCAGAGTGTTTTTCAACTCCTCATAGCTGAGCGAGGAGAGCATTACCACGATGTTTCCGTCCTGGTATGTCCAAGTCAGTCGGCTATTGCTGCCCAATAAGGTAATCTTCAAATCTTTGTCGGGCATAGGCATATCTTTCAATGTGAGTATGCTGTTCGTAGGGTTGATAAAGGCCGCGTAGAGATCATGGCCTTTTGTGGTGAAGCAAACCTCAGGCTTCGAGCAAGTGTACACACCCTCATATCCGTCCTTGGCAGGTATGGCCTCGTCGCGCTGGTATTTCGAGTGCCAGTGCAGCTTCATCCTAGCCTCCATGTTGTTCTCCTCATAGATCACCTTCAGGTCATACTCCTGCCCCTTGCGCAGTTTTCGGTCAGCCGAAGTGGTAGCATAGTTGCGAGCGCCTTGGGCGTTGCTCTCAGCTCCGTTGGCAAAGTCCTTCTTGTAGTTGATGAGCGTGTCGCCGTTGAGCAGCACCACCACGTTGTCGTCCACATCCACCGTAAAGCTGTAAAGGTCCGTATGCTCAGGCACAATGGTGCCGTGCCACACCACCTTGAAGTGGTCATACTCCATCTCCCTCGACGGCGCATTCCTAACCCAGTCAAAGTCAATGCACTTGTCCTTCCTCTCCATCGTGAAGGGCTTCATCTGGTAGCATCTCTCTTTCCAAGGCCTTGACGAATAAATTGCCTCTCCGTTCACCTTCAGCCATCTGCCCAAGTCCAGCAGGCGTTCCTGTTGAATCATAGGTATTTTGCCGTCAGCCGAAGGACCTACGTTGAGAGTCATTCCGCCGCCGGCAGCCACCAGCTTCACAAAATGGCTTATCAGTTCCTCGCTTGACAGATAGTTGGCCAAGTCCTCGTTTCTGTTCAGACCAAACGAACGGCCCAGGCCTCGGCACTCGGCCCAAGGCCTATCAGTGTCCACAATGCCGCCGCTATATTCCGGAGTGCGGAATCCGTGCTGGGTGCCAGACCCCCAGCGGTCGTTCACGATAGCGTCTTTGCCCACCGTGTTGTAGTACCAGCTGATAATCTCAGTAGCCTTAAACTGGTCGGCAGAGTTGTTCCATTCGCCGTCAGTAAAGAGCGCGCTAGGCTTATATTTGGTCACCAAGTCTTGGATCTGAGGAATCATGTATTCATCCACGTAAGTGTCAATCTGGTCGTCGGGCGACACCATCCAAGTGTGGATCGGGTTAGTCCATTCCGTAAGCGAATAGTAGAAGCACATCTTCATCCGATGGCGCTTCACCGAGGTGGTCAGCTCCTTCACGATGTCGCGCTTAGGGCCGCTAGCCACCGAGTTCCATTCAGGCAAAGCCGTATTAGGATAGTCCCACAGGCAATAGCCGTCGTGGTGCTTGGTCACTAGCATCACATACTTAGCACCAGCGGCCTCGAACAGGCGAGCCCATTCTTCGGGATTCCACAGTTCAGCGTTCCAGTAGTTGCGCAATCCGGCATATTGTTGCAGCGTAGGACTGCCAAAAGCCGGATTATTGTCAGGGACGTAGTTCTTCATGATCTTCACCCGTCCAGGCTCGTTGGTCATCAGTCCCCTATACAGCCATTCGCCGTAGCCCTCCTTGCTGGCATAGGCCGGCACCGAGTAAAGCCCCCAATGCACAAAGATGCCCAATTTGGCATCGTTGAACCATTTTGGGTAGCCTCTTTGGTTGATACTTTCCCATGTGGGTTCAACATTCTGAGCATTGACACAGCATGTGGCAAATAGCAAAACGGCTAATATACAATATTTTACTTTCATGACAGCTACAGATTATACCACTACAAAGATACAAATATTTCCGGTTCGGCGGCCATTCATTTCATTCTCTTTTTTAATAAGTTATCAACAATCGCCCCCAATGCATCCCCCGAGGTCGATCTCGGTGCCATATCGCATCTGTGCACATAGCTATCCTATTTTCCAATAATTTAACCCACATAGTTCCTTCATAATTCTGTCTATAGTGGTTCATATGTGCTATATATGTGCTATATATGTGCTATATATGTGCTATATATCTGCTATCCCTATAGCATAGTACAAATATAGCACATATATAGCACATATATAGCACATATGAACCATTTAAGATACAGTTATGCCTTTTTTTAACAGGTGAGTACAATTCGTTGAATGCCATTGTTTGTGAAGTTGTTGCGGTCTGCCGAGTGATATGAAAAAGAAAACGCCGATAGTATAAATATTCTATCGGCGCTTATGGGTAAGGTATGAAGGATCTGTTACTGTTCTTGCGTTGCTTCTTTTTGGCTGCGGCGCACGTAAAGCACTAGGGCTGTGGTCTCGAAAATCAGGTGAGCAAAGTATCCGACGCAGAATCCGATAGTGAATATCTTGTTGGCATGTGCGTTGTGGATTTGGCTTACCATGGTTATTACCAACACCGCAAAGTGGAGCAGCAATACGCCTAAGATGATTCCGAAGAAGTTTCTGACGAATGTTCTTGGGTCTTTCTTGGTGCTACGGGTTACGAGCAGATGCTGGACTAGGGTTACGCCTGCGAAGTATACTACCAATACGGGGAATTTATTGGTGTAGTTCTCGGGTGAGAACAGAAGCGTTGCATAACTGGCTACGGCCAGCAGCAGTGTAAGGACTAGCAATGAGAACAGATATCTTTTCATATAGTTGCTTTACTATTCGGTGAAGCGCATGGTCTCTTTGGTGGTAATCTTCTCGCAGTAGTGGCAGCGGAGCTTGAGGTCGGATTTGTCTACCACGTTGAAGCGGGTGGGAACTACCTCGTTGTTGGTTACGCACTTGGGGTTCATGCACTTAACGAAGTTTTCGATATGGTCGGGGATTTCTACCTCGCGCTTGTCGATTACCTCGTAGTTTTCGATCTTGATGAGTGTTGCTGCTGGTGCAACAAGTGCAATCTTGTTGATTTCCTGGTTGGTGAAATATTTGTTCTTGATCTTGATGATACCTTTGCGCAGGAGTTTCTCGCTTTTGAGGTTGGTGCCGATAAGCACTTCGTCTTCGTATTTCTCGAGGCCGAGAAGGCGGATCACCTGATATACTGCATTGGATGGGATATGGTCGATAACGGTTCCGTTTTCAATGGCGGAAACTACAAGTTCTTTCTTCATGGTTGATGTGTTTTTCTAGTTTGACTCTAATCTTTACTCTTTCTACTCTAAACTATTCGCTTTTATTCTTTTATCTTACTCCGAGGATTGCAGACATGAGTGCCTGGCGTACGTAAACGCCGTTCTGTGCCTGCTGGAAATAGTATGCGTATGGGGTTGCGTCTACGTCGGTGGTAATCTCGTTTACGCGTGGCAGCGGGTGGAGTATGCGCATGTTTTCTTTGCATCCTTTGAGGATGTCTGCGGTAAGGATGCAGGAGTCTTTAACGCGCTCGTATTCCATCAGGTCGGGGAATCGCTCGCGCTGTACGCGGGTCATATAGATGATGTCGGCAACGCCGATAATGTCTTTGATGTCGGTGTACTGGTAATATTTGAGGCCGGCCTCTTTGATGCTCATCTTGACTGAGCTGGGAAGCTTGAGCTCGGTTGGACTTACCAGGTGGAATGTGGCGTTGAAGTTGCACATTGCCTGTACGAGTGAGTGTACGGTACGTCCATACTTAAGGTCGCCTACCAGGGCAATCTGGAGGTTGTCGAGAGTGCCTTGGGTTTTGCGGATGGAGTAGAGGTCGAGCATGCACTGGGTTGGATGCTGGTTGGCACCATCACCTGCGTTGATGACTGGAACTGAGGCCACCTCGCTGGCATAGCGGCTGCTGCCTTCGATGGGGTTGCGCATAACGATGAGGTCGCTGTAGCTGGATACCATGGTGATGGTGTCGTGGAGCGACTCGCCTTTTGAGGCGCTTGTGGCGGCTGGATTGCTGAATCCGATTACGCGTGCGCCAAGCTGGTTGGCTGCGCTCTCGAAGCTCAGGCGAGTTCTGGTTGATGGCTCAAAGAACAGGGTGGCTACCACTTTGTCGTTAAGGATTGGCTGCTTAGGATTTTTCTCAAATCCTTCTGCAATGTCCAAAATCTGGAGGTATTCCTCTTTGTTAAAGTCGGTGATGGAGATTAGGTTACGTCCTTTTAAGTTGCTCATGGCTTTATTTTTATTTTTTGCAAATATACGATTTTTTTTTCGATTATCGCAGGTTTGTTCAAAAAAAAAGGTTTTCAAAAATGAAAACCCTTATTGAAATTATCTCTTACCCAAACGCTTAAGGCCTTCGATGGCTGGTTGGAACGTTGGGTCGATCTCTAATGCGGTGCGGAAACAGATTTCTGCATTTTGCTTGTCTCCTTTTAGTTCATAGGCGCAGCCGCGATTGACGTGGGCTTCGATGAACTGGTTGTTGATTTGGATGGCTTTGGTAAGATACTCGATGGCGAGGTCGTAGTCGCCATAGTGGAACATCTCTATATATCCGCGGTTGTGCCAAGCGTCTTGGTGGTTGGCATTGATATCGAGTATGCGTTTGTAGAGTTCTTCGGCCTGTTCCATCTCGTTCTTTTCTTGATAGTACATGGCCAAGCAATAGAGTGCGTTGGTGTTGTTAGGTTCCAACTTGATGGCTGTATTTAGGTATTCGACGGCCATTGGGTTGTTCTTTTCTGCATAAAGTGCGCCAAGGGTCTCGAAGGCTTGCTCGAAGTCGGGGTATAGGTCGCATACCTTTCTCAGCAGCACGAGGGCATTGCTGGTGTCGCCGGTCTCTTTGTAGATGAATCCTTTCATGAATAGAGCCGTGCGGTTGTCTTTGTCGGCGGCGGTTACCTTGCTTAGGTGGTCCATAGCACGGTCGTAGTCGCGGCCATAGAACGATATCTCGCCTAGCTTCAAGATGGCTTCGGTGTTGTCTTTGTCTAGCTCAAGTGCTTTCTCGAAGGTGGAGTAGCTGTGCTCTATGTCGCCGTTGGCAAAGTAGGCGTCGCCAAGGAGCATGTAGTAGTCGAACTCGTCATCGTCCATCTGGATGGCCTTCATTAGGTCGTTGATGGCTTCGTTGTTGCGCCCCATTCTAACCAGTACTTTGGCTCTGTCGTAGTAGAGCTGTGGCTCTTTGGGACTCTTGTGAATCTTGATGTCGAGTACCTTGAGTATCTCGGTATCGCTCATGTTTTCAATCTCTTCGGAATTGCCTCCGCAGGCAGCCATAATGGCTGCTGTCATCAACATTGCGATCAAGTATATCAGTTTCTTTTTCATATATCCTTTTATTAACGCGAAAGATTGTCTATTATTATATGTGGAGCAAACATTTTTCTATCTTATCAATGGTTTCTGCCAGTTCGGGTGCATGGAGCACCTCTTTTTTCATCGATTCATCTACTTTCATCGAGTGGCTTAGCATGCACCAGTATTCTTTGATTTTTCTCCATTTGGCATTGTCGGTTACGTTGAGTTTCAGTATTTCGCCCACTAGGCTCTCTACAAATAGGTTCATGCTTCTGGGGGCTATGTCAGTTCCTTTTATCTGTAAGGGTAGAGTGGGGTCGTAGAGTATTCCGCGTCCGATCATCACGTCTTTAATTTGGCCAAAGCGGCTTCTAATCTGCTGGTAGTCGGCCAGAGTGGTGATATCTCCGTTGTAGATTACCTTATGGCTGATATCGGGCAGCACTTCTTGAAGCTTTTCTAGATCAACGTTTCCGGTATAGATTTGCTTGCCTATTCTTGGGTGGATGGTAATGCTTTTCAGCGGATACTTGTTCAGAATGGGAATCAGGTTGTCTATTTCGTCTTTTGAATAGTATCCCAGCCTCATCTTTATGCTCAGTCCTGGCTTCAATTGCGGCACAATGGCGTTCAATATCTCATCAACTTCGTCGGGGTAGGGCAGAATGCCGCTGCCTCTATGCTTGTGGGCCACTTTCCTCATTGGGCAGCCGATGTTCCAATTCACCTCTGTATAGCCGACTTCGAACAACCGGTTGGCCAGCTCAACGAATTCTTCTGGTTCCTTGCCAAGGATTTGGGGTATTACGGGTATGCTTCCCTCGTTGCGTTCTGGCAGCACGTCGCCTATCTTTTTCCAGGCGTCGGCCAGATTGCCATGAGTGAGTGATAGAAATGGCGATACTGCCAAGTCTATTGCATTATGGAAGCAACGCTCATAGGTTTTTCTGAAGAGCACCTCCGTCAGTCCTTGCATGGGAGCTAGTATGATCATTTCTGAGCTTCCTTCTGTTTATCGTGTTCGGCTTTCTTGGCTTTGAGTTCGTCTACATAGGTCTCCAACTTGGCCGTCAGCTTGTTGCCTACTGAATGTACAGGTTCGAAGAATAGTGACTCCTCTTGAACCGATGGGGTGATGAGTTCCTCTTTCTCATCGATAAGCATCACGTAGTTGATCAATACGGCCAGTATGCATACCACTTTGGCAAAACCTAAAGCGGCACCAAGCAGCTTGTTCATGAATCCGGCATGTACCAGTTTCACAAATCCTTCTAGGGCGCGGCCCAAGACTCTCGAAAGCAGGATGACGCCGACAAAAAGGATGAAGAATGCCACTAGGATGGTGCCGGAACCATCGATAGGGAGAATGTCGGCCACCAGTTTGGCAAAGCGGATGGCTATGTAGCAGCCGGCCACGATGCCGGCTAGCGCTGCTATCTCAAAAATCAGTCCTCTCTTATATCCTTTATATATATAGTAGGCGAGAGGTACGGCTAGTAGTAGGTCTAAGAAATTCATATGAACATATAAAAAATGAAAAATGGGACTCTCGTTAGAGGCGTCCCACTTTCAAATACATCTTGAAATAAGTAAGCACGCCTAAGTGTACGCATTTTTTCTAAAAAAGTTTCAAAAAATGCTATTTTTTTTCTTCTTTTTTTTGAGTTATGCTTATTTTTGTTGATTTTCTGTTGGTTATAGTCTGCTGGAGTTTTTCTACTACCAGCCACGATACTACGCCTAATCCGAGTCCGAGTAGCCCGCCGCAGATCACGTCGCCAGGGTAGTGCTTGCCCAAATAGGGTCTGGAGTACATCACGGCAAGTGCCCATACCCATAGTCCGATTCCCAGCCAGTATCGCTTGGTCTTGCGCGGAATCTGGCGGCACCTCAGGTAGAAGAACATGGCCAAGGCGGCGATGTTGGCTGCATGGCTCGACACGAAACCATATTGTCCGCCGCAATGGGTGTGATACATTCTCACGCCCTCAAGCGCGTGGCACGGCCTTAGTCGGCATACTACGTCCTTGAAGCACATTACCGAGATGCGGTCGCCGAGCAGGAAGCACAGTCCGATGCCTAATATCAGCAGCCACCAGTTCTCGTTGGGATTCTTCTTTATGGAGTAGGTGAGCAGGGCAGTCAGCACTATGGCCCAAGACCAACCCTGGCTCAGTGTCCAGAGTATCCAGTCTGCCACAAGGCAGTGGTGGCTGTTTATCCACCAGAATGCCTGAGTGTCCCAGTCGATCAGTCTCTCCAACATTATTCGGCGGTTATTTTATCCATAAGGCGGTCTTTCAGTTCGGCGATTCCCATGCCGGTAACGGCACTGATAAAGATGGTCTCAATGCCTTTGGGCAGGTGCCGCTTGAGCTGCTTGATCATCGTCTCGTCGAGCATGTCGCACTTGGTGACGGCCAGCAGGCGCTGCTTGTCGAGCAGTTCCGGATTATATTTCTTGAGCTCGTCGAGCAGGATATGGTATTCTTTTGCGATCTCCAGCTTTTCGCAACTTACCATAAAGAGCAGCACTGAGTTGCGCTCAATATGGCGGAGGAATCTCAGTCCGAGACCCTTGCCCTCGGCGGCACCTTCTATGATGCCGGGAATGTCGGCAATGCAGAACGACTTGTCGTCGCGATATTTCACTATACCGAGGTTTGGCACCATGGTGGTGAATGGGTAGTCGGCAATTTCTGGCTTGGCGGCGCTTACCACGCTAAGCAGCGTGCTCTTGCCGGCATTGGGGAATCCAACCAGTCCTACGTCGGCCAGCACTTTGAGCTCGATGATGATCCATTTCTCTATGGCGGGTTCTCCTGGCTGGGCATAGCGAGGGGTTCGGTTGGTCGGCGATTTAAAGTGGTCGTTGCCCAAACCGCCGCGGCCGCCTTTGGCGATGATGATTTCCTGGCCGTCCTCGGTCACTTCGCCTAGGATTTCTCCCGTTTCGGCATCACGGCATACGCAGCCCAACGGCACGTCCAGAATCTGGTCCATGCCTGTTCTGCCCGTGCAGAGGTTTTCTCCGCCATGTTCGCCATCTTCGGCAAACACATGCTTGGTGTATTTTAGGTGCAGCAGCGTCCATCGTTGGCTGTTGCCGCGCAGTATGACGTGGCCGCCTCTGCCGCCATCTCCACCGTCGGGGCCGGCTTTGGCGTTGTATTTCACTCTCAAGAGGTGGGCCGAACCGGCGCCGCCTTTGCCTGAGCGGATGAATATCTTTACGTAGTCTACAAAATTACTTGCCATCTTTCTATATATGTTTTCTTTTTCTTAGAAGGGGAGGGCGCCGCTAAGCGCCAACCCCTTGATGGTAGGAAGTGGTTAGCGCTTCTCTACCTCTGCTATGATGTTTGCGGAGATTTCCTCTACCTTGCCAAGGCCGTTGATCTTTACGCACTTACCCTGCTTCTCGTAGTATGCTGCTACTGGAAGGGTCTCAGCCTCATAGGTCTTCAGACGATTCTTGATGGTCTCCTCGTTGTCGTCGCTGCGGCCGCTAACCTTAGCGCGCTCAAGCATGCGGCGTACGAGTTCGTCCTTAGGCACGTCGAGCTGAACCATGCAGGTCACGCTGCGGTTGTGCTTAGCCATGAGCTGGTCGAGCACCTCGGCCTGGGCCACGTTGCGTGGGAAACCGTCGAAGAGGATTCCCTGGGTGTCCTTAGCGATAGCGTTGTCGATCATTTCGATAACGATGTCGTTGCTAACGAGTGCGCCGCTGTCCATGATGCTCTTGATCTTCTTGCCGAGTTCGGTCTGCTCAGCGATTTCCTTGCGAAGGAGGTCGCCGGTTGAGATGTGGTTGAGTTTGAATTTTTCTACCAGGAGGTCACTCTGGGTGCCTTTGCCAGCGCCTGGTGCGCCAAAAAGAACGATGTTAAGCATTGTGTTATGTTTTTATCTATTTGGTTCGATTGGTTATTTTACTTCTACGATGGTGATGTCGAATCTCAGTGGCGAGAATGGTGCGATGGAACCGTCTGGGCTACCGTTGGCGCCGTAGCCGAGTGCTGATGGGAAGATGGCGGTGAGTTCGGTGCCTTCGGGCATTCCGTCAACGGCCTTCTGCCAGCCAGGGATAAGGCCCATCTGGCCTACAACGTAGCTGAGAGGCTCTCTGCCGTTCTCGATGCTTGAGTCGAAAATGGTGCCGTCGAGCAGGCGTCCGGTATAGTGCATCTTTACGGATTTTCCGTTGGCCACCTTAGGACCGTTGCCTTTCTTGTTTACGATTACGAAGAGGCCTTCTTCGGTAGGCTTGGCGGTAATGCCGTTCTCCTCGATATAGGCGTCAAGACGAGCTGGTTCGGAGATTCTCAGGCTGTCCATCTCGCGCATCATGTCGTCCATGCTTTTGAGCTGGGTGATGGTGATGTCGAAGGTCATCTTCATGCCCTGGTCTGCCACGTAGGTAGGAGGCAGCATGCGTGGACCGTAGTATTTTGCCATGGAGTCGGCCTCTACGGTAATTACGGCATGGTCGCCAGCGTGGAGCTGCATCAGGCAGTCGTTGAGGTCGCCCTCATACTGTGGCTTGGTCACCTGGAAGAGCAGCGATGGATGTCCGAGATTGTTGGACAGATCTTGGTCGTTGAATTTCATCGACACCTCGCCGTACACGAGGTCGCCCTCTACCACCTGGCGTCCCTCTGGGTTTGTGCTCAGGATGTTGATGTTCGACGTCTTGTCGTTGTTGCATGCGGTGGTCATGCAGGCGGCAGCCATCACTACGGCTGCCAGTTTCAATACTTTGTTCATATCTTTACTTATTTTTTGATTTCGTTTTTTTTATCTTACCTCGAGAATCTGAATCTTGATCACGAGCGGCTCGTAAGGGCCGATGTCTTCTCTGAATCCTTGTGCGCCGTAGGCCAGGCTAGAAGGGATGATGAGGGTTACCTCGCTGCCTTGAGTCTGACCCATCAGGCCTTTCGACCATCCTTCGATGAATTGGATGTCTCCCACGGTATAGGCGAGGGGCTTATACTTTCTGTTGGGATTCAGCACGCCTGCTTCCTTGGCCACCTCTTCTTCGCTGGTGTTGTAGAGGGTTCCGTCGAGCAGATAGCCAGAGTAGTTGAGCTTCACCTGGCGGCCGGTTTCGATAGCCTTGCCGTTGCCCTTCTTGGTCACTATTACGTAGAGGCCGGTCGAGTCGGGCTGCTCTTCAATCTCGTTGTCGGCTATGTATTGGGCTATGCGGTCGTTCTCAATCATCATTGGGTACATCTGGTTCTCCAGCTCCTGGTCCAGTTCCTCCTTGCTGATGATGTCGAGGGCGGTGACTTCATAGTAGAATTTCATCTTCTTGCCGCACTTGTAGTTTTGCGGCATCATGTCGGGGAAGAATTTGGCCACCGAGTCGGCCTCTACGGCAAAGACGGCCTTGTCGCCATTGTGCATCATCATGATGCCCTCTGGCAGGTCGCCGTCGAAGAGCGGCGTCCTCACGTTGTAGCGCATGGCTGAAAGTCCTGAGTCGAGCACCACGTCCTCAAGCGAGAGCTTGATGTTGCAGATCAGCGCATCGCCCATCATTACCTGCTGGTTGTGTTCGTTCAGCGATTCAAATTTGTAGTGCAGACCACTAGGGGTTTTCTCAAAGCCCTTGATGTCGGAATGGTTGCATCCCACCGTCATCAGGGCAATTGCCATCGTCAAGACGGCCCATTTCAGAGAAGTTTTCATTTTCTTTATTTGGTTTAATATTCTTTTCGTCTATTTTACTGTCAGGTCTAATACAAGCACCATTCGGGTGCTAATCTGGTCGCCGTCGCCTACTACGCCGTAGGCCATGGCCGAAGGGATGATCACCTTGGCCTTGCTGCCATGCGTGAGGCTCTTGAGCGCCGTCTCGAGGCCGGCAATCGCCTGGCCGCGACCCATTATCACCATGTCTTCGGCCTTTTCGTATAGCACCTTGCCGGTGAGCGTCTCCAGCCGGTATTCCACATTCACGCATTCCTCGTTCTGCAGCTCCTTCCCGTTGCCCTTCTGGTATTCCCACAGGCGGGTTCCGTTGTTCAGCTTCTGCATCTTCCATCCCCTGCGTCCGATGTAGGAGTCTATCTCGTTCTCCTCCGAACTGGCAAAGTATTTGTTGGCGTTGATCATGTTTTCCTTCAGCGGGTCGCCCTGTTGCTGCTGCACGTCCACCACCGGAGGCTCGCCGCAGGCGGCCATTAGGGCGGCAAGTGCCGTGGTGAATAATATGCTCTTTATCTGCATACGAATACCTCCTCTAACTTTTGGCAGGTCTGGTCCAGCGTCCAGCCCGTGCAGGTGGCGCCAGAGGCCTTGGTGTGTCCGCCGCCTCCAAAGTGCGTGCGGGCTATCTGGTTCACGTCCACGTCATATTTCGAGCGCAGGCTAACCTTCGTTCTGCCGGGTTCTTCCCTTACCAGCGCGCCAACCTCTATCACCTTCATCTTGAGCGTGTAGCTCACCAGGCCTTCTAGCTCGGCCGACGTGATGTGGCCGTTCTTGAGGTCGTCCATCGAGAAATAGAAGTAGGCGAACTTCTTTTCTTTGAATATCTTGAGCCGGTTGCAGATGGCCCAGCCCCAGAACTTCATCTTGTCTATCGAGAAAGTGTTGTCGATATGGTTGTGTATGTCGGCAGCGCCGATGCCGTATTCCACCAGCTTGGCGGCGGCATTGTATACCGATGGGTCTTCGTTGCTAAAGGCAAAGCTTCCGGTGTCGGTGCAGATGCCGTTGTAGAGGCATCGTGCGGCATCTCGGCTCATACATGTCTCGCCGTAGCAGGCAGTTAGGGTCCAGTACACCAGTTCGCAGGCGCTAGAGAGCTCGGGCACGCTCACCATCACGTCTATCAGCTCCGTGTCTGGGCCGTGGTGGTGGTCCATCATCAGCTTCTTGGCTGGAGAGGCGGATAGGGCGTCGCAAAGGCAGTCCACGCGTGGCGCCGTGTTGAAGTCCACACAGATCACCAGGTCGGCCGTAGCGAGGGAGTGCTCGCAAGCCTCACGCTCCATGTCGCCGCTGAGCACTAGGCTGGCTCCGGGGAGGTATCTGAACGTGTCGGGAACTCCGTTGGGCAGGATAGGGGTGATGCTTTTTCGGCACATGCCGTCCGACCCTGAAAAAAGTTTGTTGAGTATGTGGTAGGTGCCGAGCAGCGAGCCCACGGCGTCGCCGTCTGCATTGGTATGAGATATGATGGCGATGTTTCGTGCATCACAGATAGTGCGTGTAACCTTCTCTATCAGAGTTTGGTCGAGTGTTGGCATGTTCATTAGGCGTGCATATTTTTCGAGTGCAAAGGTACTAATATTTTTTAATATATGATAGTCTTAAATAAAAAAAAGATTCTAAGGCTTGCCATTCCTCCTTTTGCCCTTCTATATTCACCACCCGCTGCCGCAATGTATCTAGGGGTATCCCATTTCAATATTATTTGGTTCATATGTGCTATATTTGTGCTATATATGTGCTATATATGTCCTATTCTATAGAGATAGCAGATATATAGCACATATATAGCACATATATAGCACATATGAGTCATTTAATATCCAGCTATGGTTTAGTAACTATATGTACGTTAGTTTGTTATGTTCGTTGTTGTGATGATGGCTCTTGGGTGTCAGATTTCGGATTTTAGCTCGATCGATGGCTGGGATGTTTCCAGCGGGCAGTGGGGGGCGGGGGGAGGCTGTCTTAATAGAAAAATAGGGGACGAGAGTGGCTGTGATGGGAACCATGATTCGGTGTTAAAGTGTGTAATATTTGTTGTATTATTTTTGTTTTTTCAAGTTTTTTTTATATATATTTAAAAAAAAGTGTATCTTTGCAGAAAATTGAGTAGAGTCAAAAAAATGCGAAAAGTTGAGATTTTAATGCCGATTCTTAAAAAAAATAGTTAAAAGTAGTTAAAATATGTTAACAAAAGTAACCAAAACGCCATTTTTGACTCTTGATAGTGAAAGGGAAAAAATATTGAATGCGCTTTGAGCGATAAAAAGATTGAAATCGAAGAAGCAAAAAAACGAAAAAAACGAAGTTGAAATAAACAGAAAATAATAAAATAATTATAACTATGAAAAAATTATTGATCATCGCAGCTGTTGCTCTGTTGGGTGCTACCCAGCTAAAGGCTCAGGATTGTACCGAGATCTGTCTGCCGTTCTTCAACAACGACATGGAGGCCTTGAACAACTATCCTGCTCCAAAACTAGAGTTCCGCTGTAATTTCAGCAAGCACGCACTCTATGTGACTGATTCGGTGCAGCCGGGCTGCCCAGTGTTTGACCTTTCGGAACTGACCAACAAGATGACTGGCCAGCATCCAGACCAGAACATGGCCGTCGACCTGATGCATCTGAGCTATTACACTTACAATTTTGAGTTCTTCCAGCACAAGTCGTACTACACCCATGTGTATTTCCGCACTCCGGGTTCGGACCATCGCTATCTGGGCGTTCGCGACGTGAATGAGATCTTTGCGCTCTGCGACAAGGATGCAGTCGATGCAGCTACTAACAAGAAATAATAATCATTGAAATACTAAGCCTTATGAAAAGATTCAGCCTTTCATTGCTCGTCGTGGCATTCATGCTGATCCCTCAGCTGGCCAAAGCTCAGCTGATTCAGGAGAAGACAATGAGCGAGGTGAACGGAACCACCCTCACCGCGCCAGACGAAGGTTTGTTGCTCTACTCCGACACCCAGACCGGTGGCGGCTACCCTCGCGGAACCGACCAGACTGTGAGCATCGTGAGCAACTGCCAAAACAACGACTCTTCGGTGTTCTATTTTTCATTCCAGAATTTTGATGTGGGTCCTCGCGACACCGTGTTTATCTATGACGGACCTAGCATCAACTCGCCGTTGCTCGTCAAGTGCAACAACTATTACAACTTCCCTGGTTCGCAGAGATTCTTCTGCTCTGTATCCAATACGTCTAACACCCTTACGCTGAGGTTTAAGACGGCCTCCTCGGGAAGCAACTTTAATGGATTCACTCTCACTATGCAGTGCAACAAGCCTTGCGAGCAGCTGGTGCCGTTTATCGATTCAGTGTTCTATCGTGTTAGGAATGGTGAGATTTACGATACAGCCTATGTGACTCAGGAGATCTACAAGATTGATACCACATTCTATCTTGACACAATTACTAATATTGTTGATTCCAATAGGATAGTGAATATAGATACAATGTATTTCCCTGGCGTTAATGTATGCTTGGGCGATGGTATCATCTTTACTGGCCATGGCGAGTACACTAACCTCACCGGTCGCTATACTCCGACCGACGAGACTGTAGAGTATCGATGGAATTTTGCAACCGGCAGCGACTCACTCTATGCCATTGGCGCGCGCATGGCTCCATTCGATGGCTATTTTGAAGTAGGCTGCTATGACGTGTCGCTCAACTTTGTGGATCAGGCGGGATGTAGGTCGACGACTAGCGGTTCCGTTACCGTACGTGTGTCGCCTAACCCACTGAAGACCATCTACGACCTTACCTCCATCTGTACCACCGACTCCTTGTTTGTTTCGGTAGGTTATGATGGCGACAATGCTACTCTTACCCTCCGCACTATCGAGTATGCCAAGACGCGTTCGAAGACCAATGCCATCAAGACCTTTATCCCCGACGGTCCTCAGGCTGCCCAGCTGGGCTGTGGCCCTCGCTGCTACACGGCACCTGTAACCTTCGACGAATTCCCTGTCGGCCGTACGGTTCAGGATGTGGGAGATATCTGCTCTATCTGCGTTAACTATGAGCACTCGTTTATGGGCGACTATACACTTTCTATCGTGTGTCCTAACGGCCAGAAAGCCGTGCTGAAATATCAGACCGCTGACCAGGCTACCCACGCTGGCGCTCCTGCTGCATCGGCCGGTGGCGGCGGCCGCTATACCGGTATTCCATACGGTGGTGACGCCCACGGCAACGGCAGCTGGGACAACACTACTACTACCGGCCTTTGCGACTCTACCTACAATATGTATGGTATTGGCTGGAACTACTGCTTCAGTCGCAATGCCAACTATACCCTCTGCACTGACGACCTGCCTTGCAACACCACGGTTATGGCCAACTACTATCTGACCAATGGCCCAACCGTTCAGTGGACCGGCCACATGCATGACGTTCCACCACACTTCCAGCAGGCTCCTAACGCCGGCGATGTTACTGTATCGACAGTTGACTCTTCCGACCATGCCAATAAGAGCAACTACTATATGCCTGCATCAGACTTCCATGAGCTGATCGGCTGCCCATTGAATGGTACTTGGGAAATCGAGATTTGCGACGAGTGGAGTGTTGATAACGGCTGGGTGTTCTCTTGGTCGATGGATATCTGCGGTATGAGCGACGAAGGCTGCAACTACCAGGTAGGTGTTGACCATGTTGAATGGGGCCCAGATACCGTTGGCGGACGCCACTATGATATGTACAATGGCAAGTATCGTGGATTGGAGTCCCGCATGGTGTCTGAGACCGAAAGCTGGATGAAGAGCCCCGATACCTCTGGAGTATTCCCCGTTAAGATTAAACTCTACGATGAGTTCGGCTGTGTATGGGATACCACTACCCGCATCACCATTGTACGCACGCCTACTCCTGACCTTGGCCCTGACAGCATGATCTGCGGCGACCAATTTATAGCCCTCGATGCTAAAGACTATTGGATCAAGGACACTCTCCACAGCGGCTATACCTACAGATGGGACCCATATGGCCAGATGACTGACACGATCCACACTACTGCCGTAATCGGATCTACTACCCTCTATGCCGTCGAGGTGGTGCACACCGACGCCAACGGCAAGCGATGCATGGGCCGCGACACTGTGAATATCGGCGTAAGCGTACAGCCTATTCCAAACTTCGACCCAGGCTCATATCCTCTCGAGGGTTGCGAACCCTATACCGTTAATGTGAAGAACTCTACCCTCAACGCTAGCCGCTATCTTTGGGACTTTGGCGACGGATATAAGACTACAGACGTCAATCCAAAGCATACCTACAGTACGGGTAACTATGACGTGAAATTCTATGCCTACAGCAACGAAGGATGCGTTGATTCCTTGGTCTATCCAGGCCTCGTTACCGTATATTCTAGTCCTGATGCACGTTTCTCATGGGAGCCAGCCTACCCAACCGTTTCTCAGCCATACGTGACTCTGAGCAACCTGACTACTCCTGAGAACGGCAACTTCGACTACTTCTGGGAAATTCAGTACGACAAAGACTTCCCATATTCTTACCATACCGATACCAATAAGAATACCACCTTCACTTGGGAAACCAACGGCAGAGACATCTCTGGCGACTACGTGGCAAGACTGATCTCGCGCAGCAAGAACCTCGGACCTTCTGGTAATCTGGTTTATTGCGCCGATACTTCGGAGAACACCATCCTCTTGATCAACGACTTCCTCCAGTTCCCTAACGTGGTGACTCCAAATGGCGACGGCATCAACGACCGCTTCGTGATCCTGAACCTGGTATCCGGTCAGGCTTACCCAACCAACTGCCTCGATATCTACAATAAGTGGGGCGCTAGAGTATTCCACAAAGAGAACATCGCTAGCGATGAAGACTTCTGGGATCCTGCAGCCACCAATTCTCCTGACGGCACCTACTTCTTCCGCTTCTCGGCTAAGGGCTACAATGGAGCAGTAGAGCGCAATGGCGCAGTGGAGGTGCTCAGATAGAAAGATAGTTTCTACCGATAACGCCAAAACGGGACTTGGATAAAGTCCCGTTTTTTTTGTTGGAGCTGGCTATACATTATATAAAATATGTAATATTATATATATGCTTTTATGGGCCTGATGATTGTTTGTGTATGAGGTGTTTATGGACCATAGGGACTTGGAAGGGAATGCTTGTGGGGTAATAATTGAAGGTATTTTTTGCAGAATAGGATAATTTTTCGTAATTTTGTACGTTTTTAAAAGCATATAATAATATATGGCCGGACTATTAAGAAGATATAAATCACCACTATATGGCAATTATCGCAAGTATGCGCTACTCTATGGAGTGGTGACGGGCATGGTGCTCTTTGCCGCAATAGTGGCTGCCTGGCTTGTGCAGATGCCCTATTCTGAACCAGAAAACCTCGTGGTAGATCTGCTGATGACGCTCTGTATCTTTGCCTGTTCCTATATCTATAGGCAGAACCAGACGGGAGGCCGGATCTATTTGAAGGAGCTGCTGATTCTTGGAATGGGTATTGGCGCCGTGGCCGGTGTGGTGTATGGGCTGATGCTGCTCTTCTATGGGTCGATAATTGATTTCGACTTTGTAAGCCGCTGCATCGAGATGCGTGTGGCACCAATAGAGAAGGCTATAGCTGATGGCGGTTCGGCAGAAGAAATGGTTCAGCTGAAGAATGCCTTGGAAGTTACCAAGACTTACACCTTGGGCGACTGGGCCTTTATCGGAGGATTCCGTACTGCGGTGATGTCGATTATCATTACCTTCTTCTCGGCAATCATCTTTAAGACTGAAAAAAATATTCGAAGATAAGACCTGCATTTGGGCGCGAGTGCCGCAAATGCCAAAAAATGAATAATAGAAACAATTATGGATATATCGATCGTTGTGCCTCTGTTTAATGAGGATGAATCATTGCCACATCTGGCAGAATGGATAGACCGCGTAATGGCTGAGAACAATTTCAGCTATGAGGTGGTGATGGTGGATGACGGCAGCAAGGACAATTCTTGGAAGGTGATAGAGTCGCTGAGAGGGAAGAACCCTTGCTATAAAGGCATCAAGTTCCGTAGAAACTATGGTAAGTCTGCCGCCTTGAATGTCGGCTTCGGCGTGGTTCAGGGCGATGTGGTCATCACTATGGATGCTGACCTTCAGGACAGCCCTGACGAGATTCCGGAACTGTATAGAATGATAAAGGAGGATAAGTTTGACCTTGTGTCGGGCTGGAAGAAAGTTCGCTACGATTCCAAACTGGCAAAGAATATCCCATCCAAATTTTTCAACTGGACCACTAGGAAGATGTCGGGCATATATCTGCACGACTTCAACTGCGGACTAAAGGCTTATCGCCGTGATGTGGTGAAGAGCATTGAGGTCTATGGAGAGATGCACCGCTACATACCTGTAATTGCCAAATGGGCTGGATTTAGCAAGATTGGCGAGAAGGTGGTGCAGCATCGCAAGAGAGAGTTTGGCGTGACGAAGTTCGGCATGGACCGATTCGTGAACGGCTATCTCGACCTGATGAGCATCATGTTTACCTCCAAGTTCGGCAAGCAGCCTATGCACTTCTTTGGCCTGATTGGCACGCTCTCATTTGTGCTTGGATTTGTGGCCTTGATAGTGGTATGTGTGTTGCGACTGATGGGAACGATCTCGCTTACTAACAGCGTGTGGTTCTTCCTGTCGATGTTCTTTGCTTTGCTGGGGGCCATGCTATTCCTCACGGGATTCTTGGGCGAGCTTATCTGCCGTAACTCATCAACCCGCAATAACTATTTGATAGAAAAAGAACTGATAGACTAAGCATCCGAATGAAGTATAGCAGCTCCACAGCCCTCATAAAGCAACGAAGAGCCCAACGGTTAAGGTTGATACTGGTACTTGTTGGCCTGTTTGTTGTGTTGGCGCTTGTCGGTCTGCTGATCTACGGAGGACTGAATCTGCTGAAAGGCTCGGGCGACGAGCTTAAAGAGCTAGAAGGCGAAGTGATTGCAGGTGAGGTCCAGACGGTAGAGCGCATGAGGTTGTTGCGTGAGGAAATTCCTGCTCCGGATTTTGCAGAAACTCCTTGCGTGAGGATGTTCTGCGACTCGAATGATGTACAGTTGGAGTCGGCAATGGCGCTGGGACTGAAAGATCCAGATGCTGTGATGGATTTGGATAAATCGAAGGATCTGGTCCGTATCTATACCAACAACCTTTACTTTGTAGACACGATGACCCATTCCAAGCCCTATCTGGTTCCTGATGCCGTCTTGATGCTGTGGTATATTGGACAAAGATTTCAAGAGGTGCTTGCAGAGAAACACCACGATGATGAATCGTATAGATTTATCGTTACCAGCGCACTGCGTAGCAACCAGGATGTGTCTCGCCTCCGTAGGAGGAATGGCAATGCTTCGGAGAATTCGTGTCATAGGTATGGTACAACAATTGATATTACCTATGCCAACTTCTTGCGTAGTGACGGAGAACTGGTAGGAGAGGAGTGGCTGAAGATGGCGCTTGCTGAGGCTCTTTATGAGTTGAGGTTCGAGGGCATCTGCTATGTGAAGTATGAGTATCGACAGCCATGCTTCCATATCACCCTTCGCAACACTCAGTATGAAGGTCCGCTAAAAAGCACCAAACAGCGGTTCCCGGATGTCAAATACCAATTGCTGCAGTCGAAAGTTAGGAAGGGCCTGAAAATATTTTCATAGGCCTCGCATATAAAAATTAACCTTGATAATAATAAATTGATAAAATAATATGAGTCTTCAATGTGGTATAGTAGGACTTCCTAATGTAGGAAAATCCACACTTTTTAACTGCTTAAGTAATGCTAAGGCACAGGCTGCCAACTTCCCATTCTGCACTATCGAACCCAACGTGGGCGTGATCACCGTTCCTGACGAGCGATTGAATAAGTTGGTGGAGATTGAGCATCCTGCCAGCGTGGTTCCTGCCACTGTAGAGATAGTGGATATTGCAGGATTGGTAAAGGGCGCATCGAAGGGCGAAGGTTTGGGCAATAAGTTCTTGGGCGACATCCGTACCACAGATGCTATCATCCATGTGTTGAGGTGCTTTGACGATGACAATATCACTCATGTTGATGGTTGTGTGGACCCAGTAAGAGACAAAGGCACGATAGATATCGAGCTCCAGTTCAAAGACCTCGAGACTATTGAGAACCGATATGACAAAGAGGTGAAGAAGGCCAAGGCCGGCGGAGATATGAAGGCAAAACGCCTGGTGGAAGTGATGGACCTCTACAAGGCAGCCCTTATGGCCGGCAAGAGCGCCCGTACCGTAAAGTTGGACGAAAACCAGATGGAGGTTGCAAAAGACCTTATGCTTCTTACTACGAAGCCAATCCTCTATGTCTGCAATGTTGACGAGGCATCAGTCGTGTCTGGCAACAAGTATGTGGATGCAGTAAGAGAGGCCGTGAAAGACGAAGAGGCAGAGGTGCTGGTAATCGGTGCCGGTATTGAGGCCGATATCGCCGAACTTGAAACCTACGAGGAGAAACAGATGTTTCTTGAAGACTTGGGCCTGAAGGAGTCGGGCGTAGCAAGACTGATCAAGGCTGCTTACAAGCTGCTCAACCTTCAGACATTCCTTACTGCTGGCCCCAAAGAATGCCGAGCCTGGACTTTCAAGAAAGGCATGAAGGCACCTCAAACGGCGGGCGTGATTCATAGCGACTTCGAACGCGGATTCATTCGTGCAGAGGTGATAAAATATGAAGACTATGTGGCCCTTGGCAGCGAAGCCAAGTGTCGTGAGGCTGGCAAAATCTCTGTAGAAGGCAAAGACTACGTGGTGCAGGATGGCGATATCATGCACTTCAGATTCAACGTGTAATATCCTGTCGTATTTCCATTGTGAAACGTACTCTCGTAAAATATGGTATCTTTAGCATGGCACTGTTTGTGCTGGCGGCCTGCTCCACCCAGAATTCAAAGTGGGGCAATGTGCAGTACCATAATGTGAGTACCCACTACAATGTGTGGTGGAATGGAAACGAGAGCCTCAAGTCGGGCGTGCAGTTGCTAGAAAAGCAGGCTAAGGATGACTATACCCAGATATTGAAGGTCTACAAACTGGGTACGAAGCAGGATGCCCAGGCCGTATATCCGCAAATGGATAGGGCCATAGAGAAGGGCATCAAAGGTGTGAAAAAGCATAGCATCTTTGTTGGAGGAGAAGAGCATGTAGACTATATTAAAGAGTGCTATCTTCTTACCGCTTACGCCTCGTTCTACAAAAAAGACTATGTGGCCGCAAACAACAGCTGTAATTTGATCATCAATCAGTTTGGTGGTACTCGTGCGGCCGATGAGGCTACTGTGCTCGCTGCCCGCTGTCTGACACAGGATAATCAGTACGCTGAGGCTGAAGCCATGCTGGATAATCTGGTTTTGGCAGCCAATAAAGGGAATTTCTCTAAGTCCCAGTTGGACAAGCTCTACCTCGCTATGGCGGAATGCCTGATTCCTCAAGAAAAGTATAAGAAGTCTGTCCAGTTCCTTAAGTTGTCCATCGACCAGCTTCATGACCATAACGCCAAGGCTAGAATAAACTTCATCTTGGCCCAGATCTACCAGAAGCTGGATAAGCGTGCTGCAGCCACAAAATATTATGAAGAGGTGTTATCCTGCCATCCCGACTATGTGATGGAGTTTAATGCCAGGATCAATATTGCCTCGTGTGCCAACTTAGAGAACAGCAATCTATCCAAACTTGAAAAAAGTTTGGACAAGATGCTAGAGGACAAGAAGAATGAGGAATTCAAGGATCAGATCTATTATGCCAAAGGCGAAATGTATATGGGCGTGAAAGATGCCAAGAAGGCCTGCGACAATTACAGGCTCTCTGTGGCTGCTGCCACCAATAATCCTCCTCAGAAGGCCAAATCTGCCTTGCGTCTGGCTGATATTCAGTTCGACCTCTATGAAAACTACGATTTGGCCCAATGCTATTATGATACTGCTATGCAAGTGATCAAGCCTGACTATCCTCAGTATTTTGATATTAAGGCACGGTATGATATGTTGACGTCGCTGGTTTCCTACACCAGGGTTTTTGAGCGCAACGATAGTATTCTTCGAGTGGCCGATATGGATTCTGCCGATAGGGTAGAGCTGATAGAGCAGAAGATAGAGCAGCTAAAGAAGGATGAAGAAGAGGCTCGCAAACAGGCTATCATAGATCAGTTCAAGAGTGATGCTAAGGCTCAAGGCAATACGCTTGTGGGCGATTGGTATTTCTATAATGCCAATACTGTTCAAAAGGGTAAGGAAAAATTCAAGTCCACTTGGGGTATGATCATGCTCGAAGATAATTGGGCAATCAGCAACCGTATGTCGATGAGCATGGGCTTAGTGGCTGGATTGGAAACGTCCGAATCTGGCGGAGAAGAAGGCGAGTCGGTTGATTTGAAAGAGGCTGCCAATGATGAAAAGAAATCCTCCGCAAAAGATGATCCCAACGATCCACATAGCATAGCCTATTACCTCAAAGGACTTCCAACTACGGAGCAAGAGCGAGACTCGATGCACCTTCAGACTGCAGATTGCCTGCTCAATGCCGGATATATATATAATGATGGTTTGGGCAATACGATTCGTGCTTTGGAGTGTTATCTGCGCATGGCCAACGAGTATACCGACTACGATGGCATAGTTCGAGCCCTTTACCAGCTCTACCGCATTTACGACAAGCAGGGCAATACCCCCCAATCCAACTACTATCGCGACATGGTGTTGATGGGATTCCCTGATAGCGACTTTGCTAATATGATTCGTGACAGCGAATACTATAAGGTGCTGTTGAAGCGTGAACAGAAAATTCAAGACGACTATGAAGATCTCTACACGATGTATCGTCGTCGTAGGTTCCAAGATGTCGTTGCAGCTGCCAATGCTGCAGAAGAAATCTATCCAGGCGAGTCGATGTTGGGCAAGTTTAACTACTGGAAAGGTCTCGCTTTGGCACGGCAAGACAATAAGTCGGAGGCAATATCGGTCTTCCGCCAAATCGTTTCATCCTATCCCGAAACCGACAGTATCGTCCCACTAGCACAAGAACAATTAGCATCTCTTTTAGGCGATGGCACTTTGGCTGAGAATACTGAAATCAGCACTTCCGACGAACTTAAGGCCAAAGGCCAAGAGGGTAGGCAGATTGCCCCCAATATCCAGTCAGGCGAGGAGGCTCCGCTTTCTGCCGAGGCACAGTTGTACCGCTATCGTGAGAATATGCAGCATTATGTGATCATCGTGGTCAACGACAAGAAAGTGCGTTGTACTGAAATGCAGACCAAGGTGGCCAACTTTAATACCACATTCTATTCTACTGCGGGACTAAAGGTTAATCTTTTTGGATTTACTGACTCTACACAGCTGGTTACGATCCATCGTTTTAACAATGCCGCTTCTGCTGCCGATTATTGGGAACATATCCAGGCTCAAGACGGACCTCTGTCCGGATACAATCAGGATTACTATACCGTTATTCCTATCTCGACACAGAACTATCAGACCTTCTATAACAAGAAGAATCTTGATGTATATTTAGAGTTCTTAAGGCGCTACTACAAGAAAAAGTAATTAACATTTTGCGACTTTTTATCAACTAGCTGCTTTTTATTGGCAATTATTTTGTATTTTTGCATTTCGAAACGTATAATTAAATAGATATAATTATGGCTAGAATGTCTGAATCAGAGATTACTACAATCAATACAATATCAAACGGAACTATTATCAAGGGCGACGTGACCGCTAATGGCGATTTCCGCCTGGATGGCCAGCTCGACGGCGACGTAACTATCAATGGCCGCTTAGTGGTGGGCGACTCTGGCCTTATTAATGGTAATGTTGTGTGCCAAAACGCCATCATCATGGGTCAGGTTACCGGTAATATTTCTGTAAAGGAACTACTGTCCCTTAACTCTACCGCCAAGGTCAAAGGCGATATCCTTATCAATCAGATTGCAATTGAGCCAGGCGCATCATTCTCCGGCACCTGCCGTATGATAGACGAGGTTCGTCGTGAGGCTCAGACCGAGCAGCAAGACAATGAATAATAGCATGGACAAAGTGCTGGATTTGTTTCAGTGCTGGGCAGGGGAACCTTGTTTGAATTGTTCCCCTATCTCTGCTAATGGATCAAATCGTCAATATTATAGGCTCACAGGCCAAAATCATAGTTGCATGGCCGCAGTAAATCCCGATTTAAGAGAGAATCGGGCTTTCTGTTATTATAGCAGGGTCTTTTTTGAAAAGGGTCTACGCGTCCCAGAGCTATATGCTGTTTCTGCTTCTGAAGATTGCTATCTTCAGCAAGATCTAGGCGATGACACACTCTATCAGCTTCTTCAAACCAAAAAGAGTCTAGGCACCCCATTTGATGATGAGGTAGTGTCGCTTTATCGACAAGTATTGTCTGATTTGGCTCATATCCAAGTGGCTGGAAAAGATGCCGATTTCAGTTATTCATATCCAAGGCCCGATTTCGACTGGCAATCCATTCAGTGGGATTTGAACTATTTCAAATACTACTTCTTAAAGACCTCCGGCGTCGCTTTTGACGAACAGCTGCTTGAAGACGATTTCCAACAGTTGATTCATCACTTAACCGATGCCGACTGTTCGTTCTTCCTCTATCGTGACTTTCAGTCACGCAATGTGATGCTCTATCAAGGTAAGCCTTATTATATAGATTATCAAGGCGGTAGGAGGGGGGCGGCTCAGTATGATGTTGCCAGCCTGCTCTATAGTGCCAAGTCGGAGCTGCCCGAAAAACTTCGCGATTCGTTGTTGGACTACTATGTTTCTCAACTACAAGGGCTGGTTGCGTGTGATCCTATTGCGTTCAAGGATAAGTATTATTCCTATGTTCTTGTGCGTATTCTTCAAGCAATGGGTGCTTATGGATTCAGGGGTCTATTTGAGCGTAAAGAGTATTTTTTGCAGAGCATCCCACTGGCAAAGAAGAATCTGAAGCATCTTCTCGATACACATCCACAAGATTATATACCTTATCTTAGTGAGGTTCTCAACAAACTATGTGACACCTTATGAAAAAGATTCCACATACATTTGTCATCGTATTTTCGCTCATCCTCATTGCTGCGGCGCTTACCTGGGTGGTTCCTAGTGGAGAGTTTGTCCGCCAGCAGGAGATCGTTCAAGGTTCGACTCGCGAAGTCGTAGTTCCCAATTCATTCCATTATGTTGATGGATCTCCTCAGACGTGGCAGATATTCTCCTCGCTGTTCAACGGTTTTTGTGACAAGGCCGACATCATCATCTTTATTCTGATGGTTGGTGGCGCTTTTTGGATCCTGAATAATTCTCATGCCATCGATGTTGGAGTAATGGCATTCCTTAAGTGGGTTCAAAGGCTTACCCGCTTCCGACTCGTAAGCTTCCTCGGGGTCGATAATATCATTATCACGCTCGTCATGATTCTCTTTAGTATTTTTGGCGCCGTTTTCGGGATGAGCGAAGAGACTCTTGCATTCGTGGTAATCTTCATTCCGTTGGCCGTTTCTATGGGTTATGACTCCATTGTGGGTGTGTGCATGTGCTATGTGGCTGCCCATGTGGGTTTTGCCGGAGCTGTGCTCAATCCATTTACTGTCGGTATCGCTCAAGGTATCGCAGGACTGCCCCTGTTTTCGGGTCTGGAGTATCGATTGATCTGTTGGCTGGTACTGACAATTATCGGTATCATCTTCGTATTGTGGTATGCCCATAGAGTCAAGCGTGATCCGCATAAATCGCCAGTCTATGATCTGGACGAATATTGGCGCAGCCGTGTCGGCGAGCAGGTTTCCCATCCCGTTCGCTATCATACCCCTACTTCGGCTTGGATTGTCTACGTGCTGGTAGGACTTGTCTTCGTCTATCTCTCATACGCTATGCCCACCACCCAGATATCAGTCGGAAACAGTTCTTCTAATCTGGTCATCTTCCCGGTATTGGCAGTGCTCTATGCCATCCTGGGCTGGTTTTCGGTATGCAAGAGTGTCCATTTCTTTATCATCGACTTGCTGCTCTTTACCATTCTTACATTAGTAGTCGGCGTGTTAGGCTACGGCTGGGGCGTCATGGAGATATCGTCCCTGTTCCTGGCCATGGGATTGTTGTCGGGCATAGCCGATTCTCAGAACGCCAATTCGCTAGCTAGGCTATTTCTTGATGGATGTAAGGATATCATGTCGGCGGCTCTTGTCGTAGGCCTTGCCAGTGGAATACTATTCATCCTTAAAGACGGTCAGATTATCGACACCATCCTCTACGGACTGACTCGTTCGCTCTCATCTTTGGGCGATGTGGCCTCGGTAGGGGTTATGTATACCTTCCAGACGCTGCTCAATGTGGTCATGCCTAGCGGCAGCGCCAAAGCGGCATTGACAATGCCGATTATGTCTCAATTCGCCGATCTCATCCAGGTGTCTCGTCAGTCTACCGTATTGGCATTCCAGTTTGGCGACGGCTTCACCAATATGCTTACCCCTACTAGCGGAGTACTGGTTGGCGTTCTTGGAATTGCCCGCATTCCTTATGCCACTTGGCTCAAGTGGGTTTGGAAGTTTATCATCGGCCTCATCCTTGTAGGATTTTTGCTGATACTGCCTACCATATTTTTCGAATTTCCAGGATTCTAATCGTTCATAGTCATGCTTACAGTAACCGTATTTAGTTTTTCTTATCGCAAAGGCATACCTGAAGACCCAACAGGAAATGGTGGCGGATTCGTCTTTGACTGCAGGGCACTTCACAACCCTGGCCGCTATGATGAGTACAAGGACCTATGTGGATTAGATGCCCCAGTGAAGGATTTTCTCGAGCGAGAAGGTGAAGTCTTCTCTATTCTCGATTCGGCCAAGAATCTAGTCGGCCAGTCTGTGGAATGCTATCTTAGGCGAGGTTTCGAACATCTGTTGGTATCCTTCGGCTGTACTGGCGGTCAACACCGATCGGTCTATTGCGCCCAATCTCTGGGGGAGTATATCCATGCCCGCTATCCCGAAGTGGAGGTCGTCGTGGTGCATAGAGAACAGAAAAAAATGCAAAAAATGTAAAAAAAGCTTCTCTATTTCCTAATTTCTTTGTATCTTTGCAACTTGAAATTTAGTATTGATTAATATAAAAAGATTATCATAAAATGAAAAAAACAATTATCGAGATTGGCCTGGGCGTAGTGATTGTTGCCCTTGCTATTTTTTTGTATTCCAGCGTAATGGAACCTGTTAACTTCGATAACGAATTCACCAAGCGTCGCGATGCTTGTGCTGAGAAGTTGAAGTCAATCCGTACCCTCGAAGAAGCTTACAAAACCACTTATCACGTATATACCGGCAGTTTTGATACCCTTTTCAACCGCCTTATGAACGAAGATTCTCTTCTGATTGTAGCTAAGGTTGTGAACAAGGAAGCTATTTCTCGTGATGGTGCCGACAGCATTTTCTCTGACCTCACCGAACTTGAGAAAGTAAAGAAGGGATACTTGGTGCTGACCCAGACCTATGTCAACCCAATCAAGCATCTCCGCGAAGAAGGCAAATTCACCCTCTCCGATGAAGAAATTCGCAATCTCCGCTATGTTCCTTATCCAAAGGGCGAGAAACTTCAGTTTAAACTCGAGGCTGGTGTTCGCAACTCCAATGGTCTCACCGTTCCTGTTGTTGAGTGCTCTGTAGGTCTCGACGAACTTATGAAGGATTGCGATCGTCAGCTTGTTGTCAACAAGAAGGACGAGATCGTTAAGGCAGGCCACTTCGCTGGCTGGAAGTTCGGTTCCCTTGATGAGGCAATCACCGATGGTAACTTTGAATAATAATAAATATGTCGTATAGATTAAACACTCATATATCCTCAGATATTGATGTTCCTTCATACGAAAAAAGATTATCCATTTGTCTAAGGCCAAATGGATTTTCTTTTTCGGTGGCAACCTCTCAGTACCTTCTTGAATTTGGCCAGGCACTCCACGAGGGCGCTGCCGACATGGTTTCTCTGTCTAACGATATCAAGGCTTTGTTCCAGTCGTTAGGCATTCATCCATTCGCATTTCAAAAGGTCGAGCTTGTCGTTCCGTCTGATATGTCTACCTGGGTGCCCGACGAGCTATACGCCGAAGACCATAAGGCTCTCTACCTTAATCTTCTTTATGGTTCTGCCCCTCTTGGCAGCATGGTTTATGTCGACCCTTCTGCCGAGCTTCAGTCTCGTCAGTTGTTCGTGGCTGAAAGCGGCATGGTGACAGCCTTCAAGATCGCTCTTCCTGGCATCGTGGTCCGCTCTCAGTTCTCCAAGTTCTCCGAGTCCGATCTCCTCGATTCGCCTTCGCCTGCCATCCTGATGTATGTTCGTAGTGGCATGGTCGATATCCAGGTGAGCCATGCTGGCAAGATGCTCATGTCCACCTCATTCGATTTTGCAACGTCGGCAGACCTGTTGAGTATCGGTGTAGATGTGATGCAGCAGCTCCAGATTGAGACGCCTTCCACCATTCTTTGGCTGGCCGGAGAAGTTGGGCGTGACATCTATAAGGCCCTCTGCGACTATTTTCCTCAGGTGAGGCTCTATACAGGCCGCAAACGTCAGTTCGGCAATCCCGAATTCCAGCACCTGCACACCTATCAGTTTGTCCTAAATCTTATCTAGCCATGCGTATCATTGCCGGTTCTCTCAAAGGTCGTAGGCTCAACCCGCCAGCCAATCTCCCCGTTCGTCCAACCACCGATATGGCCCGCGAAAGCCTCTTCAATATCCTCAATAACTATGTTGACTACGAGGAGACTTCCGTATTGGATCTTTTTGCAGGCACGGGTGCCGTCAGCCTCGAGTTCATTTCTCGCGGTGCCCATGATGTTACCTCTATCGATATCAATGCCCACTGCACTGAGTTTATCAAGAAGTCGGCACAGCAGTTCTGTGTCAACAACATCCATGTGGTTCGTGCTGATGTGTTCGACCTGCTTAAGAGGAGCAACCGCAAGTTCGACCTCGTTTTTGCCGATCCTCCTTATGCCCTCGAGACCCTGCCCCAACTGCCGGAACTGATATTCGAACGCCAGCTGCTAACCGACGATGGTATCTTCGTTCTAGAGCACCCTCGGGAGTATTCCTTTGAAGAACATCCCCATTTTTGGCAACACAGAAATTACGGCAAAGTGAATTTTACCCTTTTTGCCCAAACTCTTGATGAAGAATAATTCTACTAAAAGAAAAATATAATATCCAATATTATGAAAGCTGTTACCCATACCAGTATGAACCTCCCAGGCCAGAAGAGCCTCTATGTGGGCAAGGTTCGCGACGTCTACAATGTTAATGATCAGTATATGGCAATGGTCGTAACCGACCGTATTTCTGCCTTTGACGTGGTTCTCCCTAAGGGTATCCCTTACAAGGGCCAGGTGCTTAACCAGATCGCTGCCAAATTCCTGGATGCCACTTCCGACATTCTTCCCAACTGGAAGATGGCCACTCCCGACCCAATGGTGACCGTAGGACTCAAATGCGAAGGCTTCAAGGTTGAGATGATTGTTCGCGGATATCTTGCAGGTTCGGCTTGGCGCGAATACAAGGCTGGTGCCCGCACCCTCTGCGGTGTTCAGCTTCCTGAAGGCATGGTTGAGAATCAGAAGTTCCCAACTCCTATCGTTACCCCAACAACCAAGGCAGACGAAGGCCACGACGAGAATATCTCTCGCGAAGAGATCATTCGCACTGGTCTCGTAAGCCAGGAAGATTACGATCAGCTCGAGCGTTATGCCCTCCAGCTCTTCGCTCGTGGCACCGAGATCGCTGCAGCCCAAGGCCTTATTCTCGTTGATACCAAATACGAGTTTGGTAAACGCGACGGCAAGATCTACCTCATCGACGAAATCCACACCCCAGACTCCTCTCGCTATTTCTACGCCGAAGGCTACGAAGAACGCCAGGCTAAAGGCGAGCGTCAGCGCCAGCTCTCCAAAGAGTTCGTTCGCGAATGGCTCATGGAAAATGGTTTCCAGGGCAAAGAGGGTCAGCAGGTTCCTGAGATGACTGACGAGATCGTGAACTCAATCACTGAGCGCTATATTGAACTTTATGAGCACATCACCGGCGAAAAGTTCCAGCGTGCTGAGGATTGTACCGATGTTGAAGGCCGTATCGAGAAGAACCTCAACCAGTATTTCTCCAACTTGAAGTAACTAGCATTACTGAATATCAAGGGGCCGGAAATCCATATTCCGACCTCTTCTTTTTTTTGTAACATTCCGCAGTATGGAAATCGAACGAAAATTTCTAGTCCGCAGTCTTCCCGACAATCTCGACTCCTATCCCCACCGAGTCATAGAGCAAGGCTATCTGGCCACTTCGCCCACTGTCAGAGTGCGCCGCTATGGCAACGACTTCATCCTCACCGTCAAGGATCATATCGCCACCCCAGGCACTATCGTCAACCGCGAAGAGGAGTTCGCTCTCACAGCCGAGAGTTATGACCGTCTGCTTTCCAAGTGCGACGGCATCATTCTCTCCAAGACCCGCTATCGTATCCCACTCCACGATTCCCTTGTGGCAGAGCTCGATATTTTCTCTGGCGCGCATCTGGGACTCATGATAGTTGAGGTGGAATTTCCCGATGTGGAATCTGCGCTCGCTTTTGAGCCTCCTTGCTGGTTTGGCGACGATGTCAGCCATAAGCCCGAGTATCGTAACTCATACCTGGCCTCACACAAGTCCAAGTAGGGGAGGTACCGCCGCCATTAACCTAATGAAAAAAAGGGGAACGCAGTCGCGTTCCCTTTTTTCATTATCTATAGTCGGCAGTTTCTTAGTACATGCCGCCCATACCGCCCATGCCAGGATTCATGGCAGGAGCAGGAGTCTCTTCTTTTATGTCGCAGAGCACGCATTCGGTAGTCAGCAGCATTCCGGCAATAGAAGCTGCGTTCTCGAGTGCTACGCGGGTCACCTTTGCAGGATCGATCACGCCGCTCTGGAGCAGGTTCTCGAACTTCTCGGCGCGAGCATTGTAGCCATAGTCGCCTTTGCCATTCTTTACCTCGTTTACTACTACGCTGCCTTCCAGGCCTGCATTCTCTACGATTTGGCGCAGAGGCTCTTCGATGGCGCGTTTGATAATCTCGATACCCAGCTTTTCGTCCTCGTTCTCAGGAGCGATTTCGCCAAGGTTTTGAGCAGCGCGGATCAGTGCGGTGCCGCCGCCGGCTACGATGCCTTCCTCAACGGCTGCGCGAGTGGCGTGCAGGGCGTCGTCGAAGCGGTCTTTCTTCTCCTTCATCTCTACCTCTGAAGCAGCGCCAACATAGATGACTGCTACGCCGCCAGCTAGTTTGGCAAGACGCTCCTGGAGCTTCTCGCGGTCATAGTCACTGGTAGTCTTCTCGATCTGGCTCTTAATCTGATTAACGCGCATCTTGATCTGTTCTGCATCGCCAGCACCATTCACGATAGTGGTGTTGTCCTTGTCCACGGTAATCTTCTCGCAGGTACCCAGCATAGAGAGGTTGGCATCTTCGAGCTTATAGCCCTTCTCCTCGCTTACTACGGTAGCGCCGGTCAGGATAGCGATATCCTCAAGCATTTCTTTTCTGCGATCGCCAAAGCCTGGAGCCTTAACGGCAACCACTTTCAGGCCGCCGCGCAGACGGTTAACAACGAGGGTGGCCATGGCCTCGCTCTCGATATCCTCAGCAATGATCAGCAGTGGACGGCCTTCCTTGGCAACAGGCTCAAGGATTGGCAGTAGCGACTGCAGCGAGCTGATCTTCTTATCGTGGATGAGGATGTAGGGTGCCTCATAGGTGCACTCCATCTTCTCGGTGTCGGTCACAAAGTAAGGGCTGATGAAGCCGCGGTCGAACTGCATGCCTTCTACCACCTTTACGGTAGTGTCGATGCCCTTAGCGTTCTCAATGGTGATAACGCCGTCCTTGGTCACCTTCTCCATGGCCTCAGCGATGATGTCGCCGATGGCGCTGTCGTTGTTGGCGCTGATGGTGGCCACCTGGCGGATCTTGTTGATGTCGCCGCCTACCTCTACAGCCTGGGCCTTGATGTTCTTCACGATGCTGGCAACGGCCTTATCGATACCGCGCTTCAAGTCCATTGGGTTAGCGCCTGCAGTAACGTTCTTCAGGCCGGTATTCACGATAGCCTGGGCCAGAACGGTAGCGGTGGTGGTTCCGTCGCCTGCTTGGTCGTTGGTCTTGCTGGCCACTTCCTTCACCATCTGGGCACCCATGTTCTCGATGCCGTTCTCCAGTTCGATTTCCTTAGCCACGGTCACGCCGTCCTTGGTTACGTGTGGAGCACCGAATTTCTTATCTATAACCACATTGCGGCCTTTAGGTCCGAGGGTCACTTTTACTGCGTTTGCCAATGCGTCAACACCTTTGCGGAGCTGTTCGCGTGCGTCATTATTGAAAACTATTTCTTTAGCCATTTTGATTCAAGTTTTAGTGGGTTCTTTAGTAAAGTCTTTTTCTGAGCTCAATCTCTTCTTTAGCCGATGATGGCGTAGATGTCGCTCTCTTTCATGATCATATAGGTGGTTCCGTCGAGGGTGATCTCCGTACCGCTATATTTGCCGTACAGTACCTGGTCGCCAACCTTCACGGTCATCTCGTGATCCTTGGTGCCGTTGCCCATTGCGATAACGGTGCCACGCTGTGGTTTCTCTTTTGCTGTGTCTGGGATAATGATTCCTGAAGCGGTTTTCTGCTCAGCCTCTGCTGGCTGAATGAGAACGCGATCTGCCAATGGTTTGATGTTCATAGTTCGAATATTTTTAAATGTTATTAATTCATTAATTAGATTCTTGTGCCACTCGTGCACACCTATATTAGTATCAACTCACGTGCCACTCCCCATTCTTGCTCCTTTTACTGCCACTTTATCCGTGTCGGGTCTGCCATTGTCATTTCGACGCCATTCGTTTCTGCCAAAATGTCATTCCTCTCCATGGCAGAGTCTGTCATTATTTGCACCTCATTTGCTACCAGGCAAAGTCCGTTTCCAAAAATGTAACAAAAATGCAACCGCATATTTTTGGTCAGTTCGGCACGAGGTTGTACCTTTGCATTTGAAAAAAACATTCGTGAATTTAATAACTAGTTGAAAAATATATAATTGCTTATGACACTCTGGGAAATAATCTGCGTAATCCTTAACTTCGCAGGCGCATTGGCAGTATTTCTGTTCGGCATGAAGCTCATGTCCGAAGGCCTTCAGAAGGTGGCCGGCAACGGCATGCGAAACATGCTTTCGCGCATCACCAACAACCCCATTTCCGGCATCCTTACCGGTACCGCTGTCACCACTGCCATCCAGTCCTCCAGCGCAACCACCGTCATGGTCGTGTCGTTCGTCAATGCCGGCCTCCTCAGCCTCTACGGCGCCGTGGCCGTAATCATGGGCGCCAATATCGGCACCACCGTGACCGCCTGGATCATCTCCTTGTTCGGCCTTGGCGAGTCTTCCGGATTGTTCAGCCTCCCCATGTTCCTTGGCGCCGTGTCCCTCTGCTTCACCTTCTCCAAGAAGAACCGCATGAAGTCCATCGGCGAGCTGGTCATCGGCCTGGCATTCCTTCTAGTAGGTATGGGATTGCTCCAGAACGCCATGCCCGACCTCCAGCAGTATCCGCGCTTCCTTGAGGCCCTGGGCACCCTTTCCCAGTGGGGCTACCTCAGCCTCTTTATATTCATTATCATAGGCGCCCTCCTCACCTGTCTCGTTCAGGCCTCAGCCGCCATGATGGCCATCACCCTCGTCATGTGCTACAACGGATGGATATCCTTCGACGTAGCCGTAGCACTCGTCATGGGCCAGAACATCGGCACCACCATCACCGCCAATATCGCCGCCATGGTAGCCAATGCCAACGGAAAGAAGGCTGCCCGCGCCCACCTTGTGTTCAACGTCATCGGCGTAGTGCTCACCCTCATAGTCTTCTATCCTCTGATGAACCTCATCGACGTCATCACCGTCAGCCTGTCGGGCCTCTCGCCCCATAGCGCCGATCCCAAGCAGGCCGCCGAGGTCATGCCATTGGCACTCTCCCTCTTCCATACCTTCTTCAATGTGGCCAATACCATCATACTCTCCTTCTTCATTCCTCAAATTATCAAGATTGTCGACTGGATGGTGAAGACCCCAGTGGTTACCGAAGACGACGAGACGCCAAAGCTCAAATACATCGCCGGCGGCTACCTCAACACCCCCGAGCTCAACCTCCAGCTCGCCCGCAAAGAGATCGAAGATTTCTCCAAGCGCGTGCTCCGCATGTACACCTTCCTTCCAGGCCTCCGCTCCAAGAACGACGAGGAATTCTCTGCCTCATTTGAACATATCAAGAAATACGAAGCCATCACCGACCGCATGGAGATGGAGATTGCCAAGTTCCTCACCAAGATCTCCGAGGGCGACCTCTCTCGCGAGGGCAGCCAGATGATCAGCTCCATGCTCCGCATCATCGACAATCTAGAATCCATTGGCGACACCATGCTCCAGATAGCCATCCATCGCCGCAACAAGCGCGACGACGAAGTCCACTTCGACCAAGAGCTCAATGACAACCTCGACCGCATGACCACCCTCGTCGAAAAATCACTCTCCGTGATGGACGCCAATCTCCAGACCGACTATACCAAGATCGACCTCGCCGGCGCCTACGATGCCGAAGACCAGATCAACCGCTATAGAGACGAGCTCCGCGCCCGCCATCTCAACGCCCTCAAGCTCGGCGTCTATAGCTACAGCGTCGGCAGCGCCTACAGCGGCATCTATGCATTGTATGAGAAGCTCGGCGACTATGTAATCAATGTCTCCGAAGCTATCGACAACTCCCAGAAAGTAGCCAAAGACGAGGCCAAGTCCCAGAAGCAGTAACGCCGCCCTTCGCGGCCTAGTCGAAGAACATAATACAAGAATCAGTCCCCCGCGCCAGCCGAAAGCGCGGGGGACTGTTCATTCAATGAAAGCCATCCCCTGTGTCAAGTTTTAACTATCCAATTTGGGCGAGTTTATTTGTCGCAACTTCTATCCTCCCGGGAAAGTCGAGTGAAGCATCTCTGATCCCTATGCGCTGGTAGGGGACGGTACTATGGAATAATATAGGTATTACATCAGAGGGTGCGAAGCCAGGCTATCTCTTGCGGCCAGATTTCGGGTTCGGGGGTCTCGAGGATGATGGGCATGTCG
>JAKSMS010000030.1 GCA_024400415.1 Bacteroidales bacterium
GTGAAACCGAATTTAGGAAGACGGCGATAGATAGGCATCTGACCACCTTCGAATCCGATCTTGCTATGATAACCCGAACGAGCCTTAGCACCTTTGTTACCACGGGTAGAAGTACCGCCCTTACCGGAGCCAGCACCACGACCAATGCGCTTTGAATGCTTGATAGAACCTTTTGCGGGTTTAAGATTACTTAAATTCATTGTCTTTGTCTTTTAAGATTACACGATTAGTTTTCCTCTACGATGGATACGAGGTGTTTAACCTTTGCTATCATACCACGAATCTGTGGGTTGTCAACAACTTCACGGGTGTGGTTGATCTTTCTCAGACCGAGTGCCTGGAGAGTTCTTTTCTGATCTGCAGGACGGCCAATTTTGCTGCGTACTTGCTTAATTTTGATAGTTGCCATAATTTTAGCCTCCTATTTATTAACCATTGAAAACTTTATCCAAAGTGATACCGCGGAGCTGAGCCACCATGTAAGGATCCTTCATCTGCAACAATGCATTGATAGTAGCCTTAACAACGCTGTGAGGGTTTGAGGAGCCCTTAGACTTAGCCAGCACGTCCTTAACGCCAACGCTCTCGAGTACGGCACGCATAGCGCCACCGGCGATAACACCGGTACCAGGAGCTGCAGGTTTCAGGAATACGCGAGCACCGCTATATTTGCCACACTGCTCATGAGGGATAGTTCCGTTGTGAACAGGAACTTTGATGAGGTTCTTCTTAGCATCATCAACACCCTTCTGAATAGCAGCCTGAACTTCCTTGGCTTTGCCAAGGCCATATCCTACGACGCCGTCTTCATTTCCAATAACTACGATAGCAGAGAAGCTAAAAGTTCTACCACCTTTAGTAACCTTAGTTACGCGATTTACTGCTACAAGACGATCTTTGAATTCGATTTCGCTTGATTTTACTCTTTTTACGTTTACTTCTGCCATGACTTATTAGAATTTAAGACCACCCTCTCTTGCTGCGTCAGCGAGAGATTTTACACGTCCGTGATACAGGTAACCATTACGGTCAAATACAACGGTATTGATTCCAGCAGCGATAGCGCGCTCAGCGAGGAGCTTGCCAACCTTTGCTGCCATTTCGGTTTTTGTGCCACTCTTTTCAACACCTTTCTCAAGTGAGGAAGCTGCAGTCAGTGTTACACCTTTAACATCGTCAATAACCTGTGCATAGATTTCCTTGTTGCTTCTGAAAACAGACAGGCGCGGCATTTCGGTGGTACCGCTGACTTTATGACGAATTCTATATTTAATCTTCGTTCTTCTTATATCTTTCTTAGTTGCCATTAGTACTTGATTTTATCTTGTTATACTAATTATTTAGCAGCAGCTTTACCAGCCTTCTTGCGAATCTCTTCACCCTGGAAGCGAATACCCTTGCCCTTATAAGGCTCAGGCTTGCGCAGTGAGCGAATCTTTGCTGCAGCCAGACCAAGGATCTGCTTGTCGCAGCAGGTCATGGTAATGATAGGGTTCTTACCCTTCTCGGTAACGGTCTCAACCTTGATTTCTGGAGCGAGCTCGAAGAAGATCTTGTGAGAGTAGCCGAGATCCATTTCCATTACCTGGCCGTTGGCCTGTACTTTATAACCAACGCCGATAACTTCCTGAACGGTCTTGAAACCTTCAGAAACGCCCTTTACCATATTAGCTGCGAGAGCACGGTAAAGACCATGCTGAGCTTTATGCTCACGCTCGTCAGATGGACGCTCGAAAGTGAGGTGGCCATCTTCTACCTTCATGGTGATTTCTGGGTTAACCTGCTGGGTAAGGGTTCCCAGAGGGCCTTTAACGGTTAAAACGTTATCAGGAGATACGGACACTTCAACTCCTTTTGGCAGTGCGATAGGTAATTTACCAATTCTTGACATTTCTTAATTCTCCTCTCTTTTTTAGCTGATATAACACAATACCTCACCACCTACATTCAAGGAGCGAGCTTCCTTATCGGTCATAAGGCCTTTAGAAGTAGAAATAATAGCGATACCAAGACCGTTGAGAACGCGAGGCATCTCGTCAACGGATACATAGCGACGCAGACCTGGGGTAGAAACGCGCTTCAGCTCAGAGATGGCAGAAACCTTAGTCTGAGGATGATACTTGAGAGCGATCTTGATGGTCTGGTTCTGGGTACCTTCGTTTTCGAACTTGTAGTTAAGGATGTAACCTTTTTCGAAGAGAATCTTGGTGATCTCTTTCTTCAGCTTTGATGCAGGCATCTCTACCACTCTGTGCTTTGAAGCGATGGCATTTCTCATGCGAGTCAAGTAGTCTGCAATAGGATCTGTTACCATTTTTTGATTTGTTTAATGAAGTCTTGTAGTTTTGGAGCTACTGGTCCAACTTTCAAGGCTCCGGGTTTAATAATTCTTATTTTACCAGCTGGATTTCTTTACACCTGGGATAAGGCCAGCGAGAGCCATTTCGCGGAAGTTGATACGCGAAATGCCGAACTGACGCATGTAACCTTTAGGACGGCCGGTCAGTTTGCAACGGTTGTGCAGACGGATAGGGCAAGCGTTCTTAGGAAGTTTCTGGAGAGCGATAACTGCTTTCTCCACCTCTTCAGGTTCACCGGTGCGAACGATTTCCTTAAGAGCAGCGCGCTTGGCAGCGTAACGGGCTACCATTTTCTCTCTTTTGCGCTCTCTAGCTTTGATTGATTCTTTAGCCATTTATTCTTATTTTTCTTGGTTCTTAAATGGGAAGCCAAACTGTTTCATCAGAGACATTGCCTCTTTATCGGTGTTAGCGGTGGTAACGAAGGTGATATCCATACCCTGGATACGATCGATCTTATCGATGTCGATTTCAGGGAAGATAATCTGCTCGGAAATACCGAAAGTGTAGTTACCCTTGCCATCAAAACCCTTATCGTTGATACCGCGGAAGTCACGGATACGAGGGATAGAAGCGGTGATGAGGCGCTCGAGGAACTCATACATACGGTCGCCACGGAGGGTTACACGAACTCCGATAGGCATGCCACGACGCAGCTTGAAGTTGGAGATATCCTTGCGAGACTTGGTAGCAACAGCCTTCTGGCCGGTGATCATAGTCATTTCCTCGATACCCTTATCGATAACTTTCTTGTCAGCGATAGCGGCTTTGCCGAGACCTTGGTTCAAGGTGATTTTGAGCAAACGAGGGCACTGCATAACGGTCTTGTAGCCGTACTCTTTCATAAGAGCAGGTTTGATCTCCTCGTTATATTTGGTCTTTAAAGTAGGAATATAAGTCATTATTTGATTTCCTCCCCTGATTTTTTAGAGTAACGAACGAGCTTACCAGTCTTCTCGTCGATCTTGCGACCGATTCTGGTAGGAGTCTTACCATCCATTACCATAAGGTTTGAGATGTGAATAGGAGCTTCCTGTTCAACGATACCGCCCTGAGTGTTCTTAGCATTTGGCTTGGTATGTTTTTTCTGAACGTTAACTCCCTCAACGATGGCGCGGTTCTTTTCGGGATAAACTTTCAGCACCTTAGCGACCTTGTTCTTATCGTCGCCAGCAATTACCTTAACGGTATCCCCTTTTTTAACGTGCAATTTCATTTTTACCTTTTTCTTTTTAATTATTACAATACTTCAGGAGCCAAAGAAACAATCTTCATAAATTGTTTCTCACGGAGTTCGCGTCCAACTGGTCCGAAGATACGGGTACCGCGAAGTTCGTCATTAGCGGTGAGGAGCACGCATGCATTGTCGTCGAAGCGGATGTAAGAACCATCGTTGCGGCGGATTTCTTTCTTGGTGCGTACTACGACTGCTTTAGAAACGGTTCCTTTCTTTACGTTGCCTGAAGGGAGAGCATCCTTGATGGCTACTACGATGGTGTCACCGATAGAAGCATAACGCTTCTTGGTACCACCAAGTACGCGGATACACAGAGCGTTCTTTGCGCCACTGTTATCGGCAACGGTCATTCTGGTTTCTTGTTGTATCATGATTATTTAGCTCTTTCAATTATTTCAACTAATCTCCAACATTTGTTTTTACTCAGAGGACGAGTCTCCATGATGCGAACGGTATCACCGATGTTGGCTTCGTTCTTCTCGTCGTGAGCCATGAATTTGGTGGACTTCTTTACGAACTTGCCGTACTTAGGGTGCTTCACCTTACGCTCGACCAAGATCACGATAGACTTGTCCATTTTGTTGCTTACTACAACACCAATTCTTTCTTTTCTTAAATTTCTTTCCATCTTCTTGGATTTTAACTATTAGCCTTGTCTCGAATGCTTAAGCGTTCTGCTCAGCGATTTCGCGTGCACGGAGCTCAGTCAGACAGCGGGCAATGGTTTTTCTACTTTCTTTAATTTTGTTAGGGTTCTCAAGTGGAGAAATAGCATGGTTCAGAATCATCTTCTGGAGCTGTGCTCTTTCAGCGTCGAGTCTTTCCTTAACTTCAGCAGTCGAAAGCTCTTTTAATACTAATTCGTTTTTCATGACTGATTCTAGTTTAAGCTTCTTCTATGTAATCTCTTTTTACAACAAACTTGGTCGTGATAGGGAGCTTTTGAGCAGCCAGGCGGAGAGCCTCTTTAGCGATATCCATAGGAACGCCTTCGCATTCGAAGAGGATGGTGCCAGGCATTACGCGGGCAACAAAGTATTCAGGAGCACCCTTACCTTTACCCATACGTACCTCGTTAGGCTTCTTGGTGATGGGCTTGTCGGGGAAAATACGAATCCAAATCTGACCTTCACGTTTCATGTGACGTGTTACAGCTTGACGTGCAGCCTCTATTTGACGGCCTGTGATGAAACAGGTTTCCAGGGATTTGATACCAAAGGTGCCGAAAGCCAGCTCGTGGCCACGGAAAGCATTGCCTTTAATTTTACCCTTCTGCTGCTTTCTATATCTGGTTTTTTTAGGTTGTAACATTGTTACTTCTTTCTTTTAGATGATTAAGCCTTATTATTTCTATTGTTTCTCTTGCGAGGTGCGCCATTGGATGGACGGTTATTGCCCATGCCAGCAGGACGACGATCATTCTTCTGGCCGCCAACGGTGGAAGCCACAAGCTCGCGTTTGCCGTAAACGATACCACGGCAGATCCATACCTTTACGCCCATGCGGCCGTAAGCAGTGTGAGCCTCAGCCAATGCATAGTCGATGTCAGCACGGAGGGTGTGAAGAGGAGTACGACCCTCTTTGTAATGCTCGGTACGAGACATTTCAGCACCACCGATACGACCGGAGATGGAAACCTTGATACCCTCAGCACCAATTCTCATGGTAGAGGTGATTGCATTCTTGATAGCGCGACGATACTGAACGCGGCCTTCAATCTGCTTGGCAATATTCTGAGCAACGAGTACTGCATCGAGCTCAGGGCGCTTAACTTCAGAAATATTGATCTGAACATCTTTGCCGGTGAGTTTCTTCAACTCTTCTTTCAGCTTGTCTACCTCAGAACCAGCCTTACCAATAATCAAACCTGGACGGGCAGTATTGATAGTGATGGTTAAGAGTTTCAGGGTACGCTCGATATAGATCTTAGCGATACCGGCCTTGGCGAGACGAGCGTTGAGGTACTTACGAATCTTATCATCCTCAACAAGTTTCTGCTCGAATTTTCTTCCGCCATACCAATTAGAGTCCCATCCGCGGATGATACCTAATCTGTTTCCAATTGGGTTAGTTTTTTGTCCCATTCTTGAAATTCTTCTTTTGTATTAACTTAATTAGTTTCTTATTCAGCCTTAGGAGCCTCTTCTACGCGGCTGCCAAGGATAATGGTGATGTGGTTGCTGCGTTTGCGGATTCTGTAGCCACGGCCCTGAGGAGCGGTGCGCATACGCTTCATGGTGCGACCTTCGTCAACCATGATCTGCTTAACATACAGCTGGCTGTCCTCCATGCGGGCACCCTCGTTCTTAGCCTGCCAGTTGGCAATAGCTGAACGGAGGAGCTTGTGCATCTTAGGAGCGGCCTCTCTTGGGCTGTACTGGAGAATACCCAGAGCCTTATCTACATCAACACCACGTATTAAGTCAGCAACAAGGCGGGTCTTCTGTGGCGAAGTAGGATTGTTCATCAACTTAGCCATATAGAGGGTCTTGTTGGCCTCTTTGCGTGCTTCAGCACTATTATGTTTTCTACGTCCCATTTCTAATCAATTAATTATTTTTTACCTTTGTCTTTTGATCCAGCATGACCGCGGAAGTTGCGGGTAGGAGCGAATTCGCCCAGCTTGTGGCCTACCATGTTCTCAGTAACGTAAACAGGGATGAACTTGTTTCCGTTGTGAACAGCGATAGTCTGGCCAACGAAGTCAGGGGAGATCATAGAAGCTCTTGACCAAGTCTTGATGGTGACTTTCTTGTTGGACTCTGCGGCCTCGATTACTCGTTTTTCCAGTTTGTGGAAAATGTATGGACCTTTCTTTAATGAACGACTCATCTTTTTTCTCTTTCTTTAATCGTTATTACTTCTTTCTTCTTTCTACAATGTACTTGCTCGACTGTTTCTTAGGAGCGCGAGTCTTGTAGCCCTTAGCTGGGATACCCTTGCGTGAGCGTGGGTGACCACCAGTCTGACGGCCTTCACCACCACCCATTGGGTGATCAACTGGGTTCATAACAACGCCACGGTTGCGAGGACGACGTCCCTGCCAGCGGCTGCGACCTGCCTTACCGCCAACCTCGAGGTTGTGCTCTGGGTTGGAAACGATGCCGATGGTAGCGCGGCAAGCCTGGAGGATCATGCGCATTTCTCCTGAAGGCATCTTGATGATGGCATACTTGTCATCACGAGACATGAGCTGTGCATAAGCACCTGCAGAACGAACCATCTTAGCACCCTGGCCAGGACGGAGCTCAATGTTGTGGATCAAAGTACCGAAAGGAATTTCGGCCAAAGTGAGAGTGTTGCCGATTTCCGGGGCAACGCCGTTACCTGACATAATAGTCTGACCGACTTTCAGGCCTTGTGGAGCAAGGATGTAGCGTTTCTCGCCATCAGCGTAGAAAACGAGAGCGATACGTGAGCTGCGGTTTGGGTCATACTCGATGGTCTTAACCGTTGCAGGAATACCGTCCTTCTCGCGCTTGAAGTCGATGAAGCGATACAGTTGCTTGTGGCCACCGCCGATATAGCGCATGGTCATCTTACCCTGGTTGTTACGACCGCCGGACTTGCGGATTCCGTAAACAAGGCTCTTCTCAGGCTTTACAGCGGTGATATCATCGTTAGTCACAACGAGTTTGTGGCGCTGACCTGGGGTTGTCGGTTTAATTTTCTTTAAAGCCATTTCTTTTTTTAAAAACTTTTAATGATCAGTTATCAGTTGATCGTACTATTAATTAAATATTGCTGTAGAAATCAATGCTGTCGCCTTCTGCCAAGGTAACGATGGCCTTCTTGAAGGCGTTGGTGCGACCTACGAGGTAGCCAGCCTTGGTGTAGCGGGCCTTAACCTTACCAGAATAATTCATGGTGTTTACGTCGATCACCTTAACGTTATAGAATGCCTCAACAGCATTCTTGATCTCAATTTTGTTAGCGCGCTTGTCAACAACAAAGCCATAACGGTTGTGTGCAACGGGAGCTGCCTTCTGCTTGTCACGCTGGATGCGGTTCAGCTTAGGAGCTGCTGCAGCCTCGGTGAGCCTTGTCATCTTTTCGCTAATCAGCGGTTTTACTATGATGTTCATCATGTTAAAAATTCTTAATTATCGTTACACACTCATTTATTTGGTAGCCAAAACGCGGGCAATTTCTGCAATTGAACCCTCAGAAATGACCATGTTGGTAGCGTTAACTATGTCGTAAGTATTTAACATAGAAACGTTTACCACTTTCACATTCTTCAGATTTCTAGCAGACAAAGATACGAAATTATTTTGATTCTCAACAACAAAAAGTGATTTTTTCTCACTGAGTTGCAGATTGTTCATAACTTCAAGCATCTTCTTGGTCTTAGGAGCTTCGAAAGTGAAGTTCTCTACGATGGTAAGTGCGCTAGCGGACATCTTAGCACTGAGAGCGGAACGGCGAGCGAGGCGCTTTACCTTGATGTTCAGTTTGAAGCGATAGTCGCGTGGCTTAGGACCGAATACGCGGCCGCCACCAACAAATACTGGGCTGTTGATATCGCCAGAACGTGCACCACCGGTACCCTTCTGACGTTTCAGCTTGCGGGTGCTACCTGATATTTCAGAGCGTTCTTTGCTCTTATGAGTGCCCTGACGCTGGTCTGCAAGGTACTGCTTAACATCGAGGTACATTGCATGCTCGTTAGGCTCGATTGCGAAGATAGAATCGTCGAGAGTGATAGTTCTACCAGTCTCTTTTCCGTTGATGTTATATACTTTTAGCTCCATCTTTCAAGTTTTAAAATTGAACCTTTTGGTCCTGGTACAGAACCCTTAACAATCATTAAATTCTTCTCAGCGATGATCTTTACAACCTGGAGGTTCTGGATCTTAACTCGCTTGTTGCCCATCTGGCCAGCCATGCGCATGCCTGGGAATACGCGTGAAGGATAGGAGGAAGCTCCTACTGAACCTGGAGCGCGGAGACGGTCGTGCTGTCCGTGAGTGAGATCTCCAACACCGCCGAAACCATGTCTCTTAACAACGCCCTGGAAACCCTTACCTTTGGAGGTTCCAACAACGTCAACGAATTCGCCTTCCTGGAAGACTTCTACTGTCAGTACTTCACCGTACTGCTTCTTTGAACCCTCTTCAAAACGGGTAAACTCTGCGAGGTAGCGTTTTGGAGTGGTGCCAGCTTTTGCAAAGTGGCCTTTCATTGGCTTTGAGCAACGAGCCTCTTTCTGCTCGCCAAAACCTAACTGGATAGCCTCGTAGCCATCTTTTTCAATAGTTTTAACTTGTGTTACTACACAAGGACCAGCTTCAATAACAGTGCACGGAATCTGCTTTCCGTCGGCATCAAAAAGACTGGTCATTCCGATTTTTTTACCTAATAATCCTGACATTTCTTTTTTTAGTTGGATTGATTGTTTTTAACTTCAGCTTATTTGAATAACATTGGCTGATTTTGATCACACTTTGATTTCAACTTCAACACCGCTAGGGAGTTCGAGCTTCATGAGAGCATCAATGGTCTTTGCGCGATCATTGATCTCGATGTCCATAAGACGCTTGTAAGAGCTGAGTTCGAACTGCTCGCGAGCCTTCTTGTTTACGAAGGTTGAGCGGTTTACTGTGAAAATCTTCTTGTTGGTAGGCAGTGGAATAGGACCATTGACTACTGCGCCCGTCATTTTAACGGTCTTAACAATCTTCTCAGCTGACTTGTCAACCAAGTTGTGATCGTAAGATTTGAGTTTGATTCTGATTCTTTGACTCACGGTTTTTTGTGTTTAAGAGATCTATTAATAATTATATTTTTTTCTTCAAAATTGCCTCTTGCTGATCTTTGGTCACCTCACTGTAATGCGAGAACTCCATGGTGGAGTTAGCACGTCCTGAGGTGATAGTGCGGAGGGAAGTCACATAGCCGAACATCATCTCCAGTGGCACATTGGCGTGTACTGCCTGTGCACCTACCTTGGCGCTGATGTTCTCGAGGATGCCGCGACGACGGTTAAGGTCTCCCGTAACATCACCCACATAAGCGTCTGGGGTGATTACTTCCAGCTTCATGATAGGCTCGAGAAGCACTGGGTTTGCCTTGCGGGCAGCGGTCTTGAAACCGATCTTAGCGCAAAGTTCGAAGGAGAGCTGGTCGGAGTCTACCGGGTGGAACGAACCGTCGATAACCTTCACCTTCATGCTGTCCATTGGATAGCCTGCGAGAACGCCGTTGAGCATAGACTCCTTGAAGCCTTTCTCGATGGCAGGCATGTATTCCTTAGGAATGTTGCCGCCCTTAACCTCGTTGACGAACTGCAGTCCGACAAAGCCTTCGTCGGCAGGTCCGATTTCGAAGAGCACGTCTGCAAACTTACCCTTACCACCGGTCTGCTTCTTGAAGATCTCGTGGTGCTGAACGGTCTGGGTGATGGCCTCTTTGTAGGCAACCTCAGGCTGACCCTGGATTACGTCTACATTGAACTCTCTGCGCAGACGGTCAACGATGATATCGAGGTGAAGTTCTCCCATACCGCTGATGATGGTCTGACCGGAGTTTTCGTCGGTCTTGAAGCGGAAGGTTGGGTCTTCCTCTGCAAGCTTCATGAGCGCGTTGGTCATCTTATCCATCTCGCCCTGGGTATGGGGCTCGATGGCAATAGAGATAACGGGCTCAGGGAACTTCATAGATTCGAGGACAATTGGGTGCTGCTCATCACACAGGGTGTGGCCTGTCTTGATGTCCTTGAAGCCAACAGCTGCTCCGATGTCGCCAGCCTCGATGCGCTCGAGGGGGTTCTGCTTGTTGGAGTGCATCTGCATGATGCGGCTGATACGCTCTTTCTTGCCAGTATTGGCATTGTATACGTAAGAGCCTGACTCGAGGCTTCCCGAGTACACTCTGAAATAGCAGAGGCGTCCCACATAAGGATCGGTAGCGATCTTGAAGGCGAGAGCTGAGAAAGGAGCCTTCACGCTGCTTTCGCGGCTCATAGGCTCTTCAGTCTTAGGGTTGATACCGTCTACAGCTGGCTGGTCGGCAGGAGAAGGGAGGAAAGCAGCAACTGCGTCGAGCAGTTCCTGAACGCCCTTGTTCTTGAACGAAGAGCCGCAGAACACTGGGGTGATCTTCATAGCGAGGGTGGCCTTGCGGATCTCGTTGATCATCTCCTCCTCAGTGATTGAGTCGGGATTCTCAAAGAACTTCTCCATAAGGGCCTCGTTCTCTTCGGCAACGCCTTCGATAAGTTTCTGACGGTATTCAGCCACAAGGTCTTTAAGATCCTCAGGCATAGGCACCTCATAGTACTCGGTTCCGTTAGAAGCCTCGTCCCAGATGAGGGCCTTGTTGGAAATCAGGTCAACAACACCTTTGAAAAGATCTTCCTGGCCAATTGGAAGTACGATAGGCACTGGATTGGTTCCGAGGCGCTCTTTGATCTGGCTGACAACAGAGAAGAAGTCAGCACCAGAGCGGTCCATCTTGTTGATGAAGGCGATTCGGGGAACGCGGTACTTGTCGGCCTGGCGCCAAACGGTCTCAGACTGAGGCTCAACGCCGCCAACAGCACAAAACAATGCAATAGCACCATCGAGAACGCGGAGGGAACGCTCTACCTCAACAGTGAAGTCAACGTGACCCGGAGTGTCAATGATGTTGTACTTATACTTGTTGCCATGCCAGTTCCAAAACACGGTAGTGGCTGCAGAGGTGATGGTAATACCGCGTTCCTGCTCCTGAGCCATCCAGTCCATGGTGGCAGAACCTTCGTGGGTCTCTCCCAGCTTGTAGTTCTTGCCGGTGTAGAAGAGGATACGTTCAGTAGTAGTGGTCTTACCAGCATCAATGTGGGCCATGATGCCGATGTTGCGAGTATATTTGAGATCTGACATAGTATGTTTTTAGAAAAATCTTTTTTTAATAATGTATACCTAAATATATTTATTAGGCTGTTAGAATCTGAAATGTGAGAATGCCTTGTTAGCCTCAGCCATGCGGTGGATATCCTCCTTACGCTTGAAGGCTGCACCTTCCTCTTTGTAAGCTGCCTGGATTTCGCCAGCAAGCTTCAGAGCCATGGTCTTCTCGCTGCGCTTGCGTGAGAAGCTGATAAGGTTCTTCATGCCGATAGAGGACTTACGCTCTGGACGGATTTCGGTAGGAACCTGGAAGGTAGCACCACCGATACGGCGGCTCTTTACCTCTACAGAAGGGGTAATGTTAGCAAGTGCCTTCTTCCATACCTCAAGACCGTCTTCCTTGGTGCGCTCCGAAACAACGTCGATTGCCTCATAGAAGATCTTGTAAGCGATGGTCTTCTTGCCGCCCATCATCAAGTTGTTAACAAACTTGGTAACGAGTACATCATTATATTTAGGATCCGGAAGGATAATTCTTTTCTTTGGTTTAGCTTTTCTCATCTCTAATTATATCTAAGCTATGTTCTACAATTTAATTATTTAGCAGCCTGTTTTGGACGCTTAGCACCATATTTGGAACGACGCTGGCGACGACCATCTACTCCAGAGGTATCGAGTGCACCACGGATGATATGATAACGTACACCTGGAAGGTCCTTTACACGGCCTCCGCGGATCATAACGATGCTGTGCTCCTGCAAGTTGTGGCCCTCACCTGGGATGTAGGCATTAACCTCTTTCTGGTTGGTGAGACGAACACGTGCAACCTTACGCATTGCTGAGTTAGGTTTCTTAGGGGTGGTGGTGTACACACGGGTGCAGACGCCGCGGCGCTGTGGGCAGCTGTCGAGAGCGGGAGATTTACTTTTGTACTCCATCTGCTGACGTCCTTTGCGAACTAATTGTTGAATTGTTGGCATTTTAAATTTTTAGTTATGATTTTAATTATTAATATTTTACAACGCTTACTATGGGCATAGTCTGCCCTTATTTCAATATGCAAAATTACGACATTTTTTTGGATTAGAAAAACAATTTGATAATATTAAATGTTAAACAATCTTAAAATTCTTCGGCGGCATAGATTCACAACAAGTTACAAAAATATTTATACTAATTTTTAACACTTTCTATTAAAAGTTTTCAACAGGTTTCAACACCCCTCTCTCCACCCCGCTTCCAACCCATCTCAAACGCCCCTTTTCTGCACTCTTTTCCGCCAACAACCCAGCCGCTCGGCCTGCGCCGTTCCTCCCCGTATTCCAACATTTGGCCACTTTTGCTTGGGTATTCCAAAAAAATTTGTATTTTTGCAATTCACATCAATAGTCACCTTATAGGACATATATATAGTATATGGAATTTAAACTCAATACGATAGAAGAGGCCATCGAAGACTTCAAGGCCGGCAAATTTGTCATCGTCGTAGACGACGAAGACCGCGAAAACGAGGGCGACTTCATCATGGCCGCCGAAAAAATCACCCCCGAGCATGTCAACTTCATGCTCAAGCACGGCCGCGGCGTGCTCTGCGCCCCCATCACCGAAGACCGCTGCAAGGAACTCAACCTCGACATGCAGGTGCACGACAATACCTCACTTCTCGGCACCCCCTTCACCGTCACCGTAGACATGCTGGGCAAGGGCTGCACCACCGGAGTGAGCATGTATGACCGCGCCACCACCATCAACGCCCTGGCCGACCCCGCCACCAAGCCTTCCGACCTCGGCCGCCCTGGCCACATCAATCCCCTCCGCGCCCGCAATGGCGGCGTGCTAGTACGTGCCGGCCATACCGAGGCCGCCGTCGACCTGGCCCGCCTCGCCGGCCTCCAGCCCGCTGGCGCCCTCATCGAGATCATCAACGAGGACGGCACCATGGCCCGCATGCCACAGCTGCAGCAGGTCGCCAAAGAGTTCGGCTTCAAGATCGTCACCATCAAAGACCTCATCGCCTACCGCGTTGCCCATGAGACCCTCATCCGCAAGGAACAGGAGGTATTCCTCCCCACCCAATGGGGCAACTTCAACCTTATCGCCTACACCCAGCTCGACAACGGCGCCACCCACATGGTCATCCGCAAAGGCGAATGGACCGAAGACGAACCCGTGCTCGTGCGCGTTCACTCCAGCTGCGCCACCGGCGACATCTTCGGCAGCTGCAAGTGCGATTGCGGCGACCAGCTCCACCGCGCCATGGAAATGATCGAGAAGGAAGGCAAAGGAGTAGTAGTATACATGAGCCAAGAAGGACGCGGCATCGGCCTCGTCAACAAGCTCAAAGCCTACCACCTCCAGGAACAGGGCCTCGACACCGTAGACGCCAACCTCAAGCTCGGCTTCAAGGCCGACGAGCGCGACTACGGCATCGGCGCACAGATCCTACGCGACCTCGGCATCCACAAGATGCGCCTCATCACCAACAACCCCGTAAAACGCACCGGACTCGAAGGCTACGGACTCGAAATCACCGACACCGTTCCCATCATCATCACCCCCAACAAGTACAACGACCGCTACCTCCGCACCAAACAAGACCGCATGGGACACACCCTCGGCATCGAATAACCGCGCGTAGCACTATGGACCCTATACAGCAGACCATACATTTTATTGAGCAGTACCATGCCTCCGACCACTCGGGACATGGTACTGACCATATTATGCGGGTATACCATACCGCACTCCGGCTCGCCGAAGGCAGCACCGAGCCCGCAGACCTCCTCGTGCTACAGCTCGCCGCCCTGCTCCACGACGTAGACGACCACAAGATCAATCCCGCCGGAGGCGCGGCCCTCAGGCACCTCCAGTCGATAGGACTCGCCGACGAAACCATCGCTCGAATCCTCGACACCATAGCCCCCATCAGCTTCAGCACCTCGGGGGCCCACCCCCGCTTCCACACCATCGAACAGCGCCTCCTCTCCGACGCCGACAAGCTCGACGCCATGGGAGCCATCGGCATCTGCCGCACCGTGGCCTACGGAGCCGTCCATCAGCGCCCACTCTACGGCAAGCCCGGCACCGACACCCTCAGCCACTTCTACGACAAGCTCCTCCTCCTGCGCGAAGCCATGCAGACCCCAGCAGGCCGCCAAGAGGCCGAGCGCCGACACAAGACCATGGAACTCTTCCTGCAAGAATTCTACCACGAAACCGCAACACCCCCACGCCAATGAAACGCATACTCCTGCTGCTCATCCTAGCAGCCCCGGCAATAAGCCTTCGCGCCCAAGAATGGACGCCCCACTACTACCTCCCCGTAGAGCAGATGCCCGACGCCACACAGTTCCTGCCCGACTATCCGCGCCCAGGCAGCCCACTCTTCACCAACGACAGCCTCGCCTACCAGCAGGCCAAGCAGCTGCGCCCCACCACACGAGGACAGCAGGCCGTGGCCGACACCTCGCTCTACGTACGCCACTTCATGCAGCGCTTCGGCGAAGCCGCCGGCATCAGCCTCACTCCCGAGCAGTATCCCCTACTAGCCCAGTTCCTCGACGACAGCTACACCACCATACGCCTCGCCGTCAAGAAGGCCAAGAAGGTCTATGCACGCCACCGCCCCTACCAGCACTTCGGCGAGCCCACGCCCGTGCCCTCTCAAGAGGAGCCCGACGACTACACCTCCTATCCATCCGGCCACGCCATCCGCGCATGGGGAGCCGCCCTCGTGATGGTAGCCGTCGACCCCGAGCATCAGGACGCATACCTCCAAGCCGGCTACGAGCTCGGCCAGAGCCGCGTCATTGTGGGCTACCACTACCAGAGCGACGTCGACGCCGCACGACTGGCCGCCGGAGCCGGATTTGCCCGACTGGCCGCCGACAAGAAGTGGCAGCACGACCTCCGACGCGCACAGCGCGAATTCCGCAACAAGAACCGCCGATAATCAACAACACATAGACAACGACACGCAGGCCTCCGATGAGTCTCGGAGGCCTGCTCTCTTTACACCCGCTCCGAAACCCTCAAAGCTGCATATACCACATTAAGAGAAACTTCCTAGGTTTTTATGTCCATCACGCAGAGAGCCGAGACAGCAGCCATGTCTGTTGTTAATCTCCGTTTTAAGATAGTCATATGTGCTATATGTGTGCTATATATGTGCTATATTTCTGCTATTCTATAGCATAGGACATATATAGCACATATATAGCACACATATAGCACATATGCGCCAGTTATGCACCATCTATACGCCAGTTGTGCCGGCAATAGGAGGCGGATGTGGATGCAATATTCTGGCGTTATTTTTGCGGACTGCACAAAACAAATTTCCACAAAACACGTTACTTCCTATCATGAAACGCAAGGCTCTCCTCATACTCGCCACGATGCTGATCTGCCTCTCCGCTCCGGCGCAGCGGCAGCAGGCAGTGGTGCAGCACGACATGCAGGCCCTTCCGCCCTACGGCGCCCAGCTCTCGGAGCAAGGACAGAACCAAGGATTCGCCCTACTCAGAGGGCCACTCGGCTCAAAATGGGCCGTGGTGCTGCGCTCGGGCGGACAGTATGTGACGTACAACATGCGCACCCGCAAGATAGGCCGCTGCGGAGCCCTCGAGGGCACCACCTCGCACTGCAACAATGCCTCCGCCACCCGATGGGGCATGCTGTGGGTGTCGGAATGCTACGGCCAACACCGCTGCATGGTATACAATGCTTGGGACAACCGCCTCATGCTCACCCGCATCATCAGCTACCGCCTCCCAAGATAAGAAACTGGCTAGAGATCACTCTTTTTTTTCGTTAACTTGTAAGATTTGGCTGCATCGTGCGACTACCAGTCAGAAAAGAACTCCGCAACCAGCATGACCTCCGAACAGTTCAAAGCCATCATCCTACGCCACCAGCCCGCCATGCAGCGCATGGCCGAAAGCCTGCTACACAACGAGGCTGACGCCGAAGATGCGGTGCAGGAGGCCGTGATACAGCTCTGGCAACAGCGCGAAGGCCTCGACAAGGTGACAGGCACTGAGGCCTACTGCATAGCGATAGTGAAGCGCCGATGCATCGACCTGCTGCGCAAGCGGCACGTGACGCTGCCCGTGGACGAGCATCTGTGCGACCCTCCGCCTGACGACACTGAGGAGAGCTACGAGAAAGCCCTGTCGATGGTCCGCCGGCTGCCACCGCAGCAGCAACAGGCCATACTGATGAAATATGAGGAGCTGCAGAGCTCCGAGGAGATAGCCCGGCGGCTACACATCTCGCTCCCCAACCTCTACACCACCCTCTCACGTGCCTATACCACACTGAGAGAACTGCTAAGAAAGGAAAACGAATGACACACCAAGAACCACATACCGACCCACAGGTGGAGCAACTGCTCTCCACCATCGAGACCCACGCCAAGAATGTCCGCCGCCAGGCCGCCCTCCTGGAGCTGGTGGACAATCTCGCCGCCTCGGCCAAGCATCGCCCTCTATGGCCCTACTGGGCCGGCATAGCCGCGGCTGCCTGCATGGCCTTGGTGCTGGCCGTGCGTCAGAATGACGCTCCGCAAATGGCCATGAACACTGCCCAGCCGCCTGTGGCGACAATGCACGAGGATCATGCTATCGATGCTGCTTCCGGCATCCCGCAAAAGGCTGCGCAAGAAAAACATTCCGATACTGACCCCATTAGCATCCCCCAGCCGGTACCGGCACAGGCACCCTCCTCGCCAGAAGAGGTGTATGCCTTCTCCGAGACCGAGAGCGGCATACGCGTATATTGCGAAAACCAGTGCAACGCCGATGAGGTGGTTGCCCACATGGAAGAAATCGTAAGACTATCAATAGCAGCACTATGAGAAATATTCTATTGTTCCTGACACTGACAATGATGGCCGGTGGGGCGCTCCACTCGCAGACCGACCTATACAAGCAGATGACCAAGGTCCATGGCATCACCGCATCGTGTATCGAAAACTATCCGATAGGCGACAGCGTTCGCGTGTCGGTCACCATGCTCGAAGCCTCCGACACAGCTATATACGACAACATGGTCAGAATGATGAAAGAGAAGGTTGAAATTCAGGATACGGCCTTATGGGCCAGAATGGCACGCCGGATGCTGCGATTGGCCACTCTGTCCGACCAGAGAGAAACCCGCTCCCCGCAGACCATATTGGACCGTTTCCCTCCAGTCAGAACTATGACCTTAAAAATATTCGGCGGCCAGATGAATACAGAAACCGCCAACCTGTGCCAGGCCTACTGCGTCAAAGAGTGGCAGACGATACTGGTATTCCACTGTCAGGATGAGGCCGAGCTGGAACAGGTTGTCAACCACACCTATTCGCTCATCTTAGGGAGTGTAGAATCTCTCAGAAACTAATCTTGATTTTACAGAAGGCTACCTAAAACGGCGCCATTTCTTCAAGTGGCGCAGCCCTCTCCATGTATTCTTGAACCCCAAAAAAACGATAAAAAATGAAACGAATCCCTATCCTCATGTTCACCTTGTTTGCATTTGCCCTTCATGCCCAGCAGGACAGTCTCGACGTTGCCCGCACCGACAGCATCATGCGCGTGGTTTCCACCTTTAAAGAAATTGAGATCAAGGCGCCGCGACCCATCTACAGCATGGACGCAGGCGTGGTAAGCTACAATGTGGCCAACGACGAGTCCATCGGCGGCGGCAATGCCCTCGATGCCCTGCGCAACGCCCCCAGCGTGGAGGTCGACGTAGACGGCAACGTCAAGCTGAGAGGCTCCTCCAAGGTCCAGATCTGGATGAACGGCTATCCTACCCACATGAACGGCGAGAGCCTGATGGTTTACCTCTCCTCCCTCTCGGCCGAGGTGATAGACCATATCGAGGTCATCAAGAATCCTTCGGCCGAATACATGGCGGCCGACGGTACCGCCATCATCAACATCGTGATGAGCGTCAAGCTGCGCCGCAATAGGTTTCTGGCTCTCGGACTGAGCGGCAACAATCGTCCCTATGCCAGTCCTTGGGCTTCTTATGTTTATGATGGAGACAAGCTGGACTTTAACATCTACCTGGCACCCAGCATTTCGCACCAAAACTCCACTAGGGAGGGCGACTCATGGTCGTTTGCCGACAACGCTACTGGAGGCATGGACACCACTCAGCACCAGCATTGGCGCACCACAAGCACCAGCCGCGACCTATATTCCATCCTCAACATGGATCTGACCTACACCATTAACTCGATGAACGATGTTTCTTTTAACTCCTTTGCTATCTATCAAGGCTTCAATACTCATTCCGACGACGACAGATACCGAACAGAATACCTGCCCTCTTACCTGCCGCTGCACTACCTCACCGACAAGGACGACAAAAGCGTCAACGCCAACGGGTTCTCCACGCTGATCTACCGCCATAAGTTTGACCGCCGGGGCCACAATCTTTCCTTTACTGTCAACACCAACTGGATGTATACCTCTTTCGATGCCGTCACCAGCAGACTGTTCGACGCATACTGTCCCAACGAGCTGAAAGAGTCAAGCTCACAAAACAGGTCTCTTGACCCAAGTTTTTCCCTCCGCTACCGCAAGCCCATCGGTGAGCACGACAACCTCTCTGTCGGCATCGGATTCTCCCCCAACAGCAATCTGACCCGCAGCCATTGCCTTTATTTTGACTCATCATCGATGACCTACTCCCTGAGCGACTCGTTGCGCAACCGCGAGACAGCCACCCGCGGCCGAGAGGAATATGCATCTCTCAACTGGAGCCACCGCACCAGCGTCTTCTCCACCACGTTAGGCGTTATTGCCAAGGCGCATCAGATTGACTACTCCGTCGAGTCCCTCTTCCCCGAAGACATGAACCTCAATTATGCCACCCTCCGACCCACCCTCAACATCACCTGCCACACCAAGAGCATGCACTACTTCTCGGCCAACTACGCCCTCTCCACCACCCATCCGTCGCCCACACAGCTTTCGCAGTCGCCAGCCTATCAATACGACAGCTACACCGTCGGGAACCCCCTGCTGGAGCCCTACATCACACACAAGGCAGATGTGGGCTGGAACAAATATTTCGCCTCCGGCAGTTCCCTAAGCGTCGAAGCCTATGGCGAATGGAACAACAACACCATCGAATCGGTGCTCGACGCCACCGCTACGCCAGACCCCTTCCTAGGGCGGATTGTACCATTCTCAACGTACTATAATATTGGTAGCAGCCACAAGTACGGATTGGAGAGCAACGCCACCTATCGCGTGAACGCCTTCCTGCAGTTCCGGCTCTATGCCAACCTCTACCATTCGGCCTACCAGATAGACCATCCCAAGGCCGGCACCTACGGCGACGACGCCTTCACCTACGACCTACGCCTCAACTGCAGCGCCAAACTGTTCAAGAAAGTCTATGTCAACCTCTCGGGCAACTACACCTCCCCGACCATAAGTCCTTTTGCTGAACGTCGGTCGAGATACAACGTCGATCTCAGCGCCTCCGCCGACTTCCTTGATGACCGGCTGTCGGTCCGCCTCAGTATCAAAGACCTCTTCAACTGGAACCAGACCGACCTCTCCAACACCAACCCCTACTACATCACCACCGAAACCACCCACCGCGACAGCCGCTATATCACATTTGGCGCTACCTTCCGCATAGGCAAGATGGATTTGCGATATCATGGGCAAACAGGCGCCGGCATGGAGTAATGTAGAAAAAAAATCATCTAGGCTGTCACTTTTTCGTCACTTCTGCGTTTAGTTATAGTGATGAAGCGTCAAAACGACATAGAGGCCTTTAACCGGACAGTAGAAGAATGCCGAGGCATACTCTTCAAGATCTGCCTGATGTTCACTCACAGGGAGACGGACGATATCCGCGACCTGTATCAGGACATCGTCTGCAAGCTGTGGGAGGGCTGGTCGTCCAGCATCGACCGCCGTGCCGTGAGCAGCTGGGTATACAGGGTGGCGCTTCACACGGCCATCGACCAGCAGCGGCATCGGTCGCTGTCGGTGCCCCTGGTGCGGCTCGACGAGTCCCAGTGCGAACTGCTGATACATGAGGCCGAGGACGAGATGGTGAGCAAACTCTACGCCATGGCTGTCCACCTGGACTCGAACGAGAAGGCGTTGCTGCGAATGTACCTCGACAAGGTGAAGCTGCGCGACATGGCCCTCATCCTCGGCATCAGCCAAGATGCCGTCAAGAAACGCATCCAACGTATGAAAGAACACCTGATCCAAATTAGCAAGGAGGTAGAATTATGAACAGAAAGTCACCCGACGCCGACTGGCAGCGCATAGAGCAGCTGTGGCACGAACACGACCAGCGCGTGGAGCAGATAGCCCACGGCAAGGCAACGAAGCACACCCCCTATTGGTGGCGCTATGGCGTGGCGGCAGCCTGTGTGGCCGCTGTGGCAGTCACGACCTGGGTGTGGTTGCAGCCGCAGCAGCCCGCCACCTCCGGCCCAATGCTGGCCCAGAGCCATCGGGAGGCGCCCGCTATCGTAGTGGCAGAGTCCACCACGCCGACAGCCGCGACGAAGACCGCCGTCAAGGTTCACTCCCAATCGGCAACAGCCATAATCGACGAACCGACCATAGAGATAGAGGAAATCCTCCAGGACGAAGAACTGCCAGCAGAGCCGATACAGGCAGAGGAACTTCTGGCCTACGCCCCCGAAGAGCCCATACTGCCAGCTGAGGCCGAGACGCCTAAGACTATCAGGATAGAGATAACCGGACTGGTGGCCTACAAAACCAAATCCCAGACCCAACCCAGGCCCAAGCCCCAGACCGACATCCTCGGCAACCCCATCCGCGAGGATATGCCCCTACTGGCAATGTCGTTCTAAAGAAAACCGTTCTAAAGAAAACCATGGTTATTGTATAACATAATTAATCGTAAGAATCATGA